>NZ_AP017378.1:2577500-2895833 GCF_003966735.1 Desulfovibrio ferrophilus | reverse complement strand
TTTCTGGATACCCCGGGCGTGCACCGCATGCGCGGGCGCATGAACCGTTTTCTGCTGCAATCGGCCTGGGCCGGGGTGGAAGCTGCCGACTGCATTGTGATCATGGCCGATGCGGACCTCTACTCGCGCAAGCCGCAGCTGTTGGCGCGTGAGCTGGACCCCATCGTCAAGGGCGTGCAGCGCGCGCATCAGCCCGTGTATGTGGCCTTGAACAAGATCGATCTGGTCAGGGACAAGGCCGCCTTGCTGCCGTTGATGCAGGTCCTGGGCGAGATGTGGCCCGAGGCCGGAATCCTCCCCATTTCCGCATCCAAGGGCAAAGGCCTGGACGAATTGCTGGCCACGGTCAAGAAACACCTGCCCGAAGGTCCGCCCATGTTCCCCGAGGATCAGTTGTCCACCGTTCCCCTGCGCTTCATGGCGGCGGAGACCATCCGCGAGAAACTGTTCATGAGTCTGAAGCAGGAACTGCCCTACTCCACGGCCGTTGAGATCGAACAGTGGGACGAGGACGAGAACGGGCTGATTCGTATCGGGGCGCTGATCTGGGTGGCCCGCGACAACCACAAGGCCATGGTCATCGGCAAGGGTGGTCAGAATCTGAAGGAAATCGGCAGGGCCTCGCGTCTGGAGCTGAAGCAGTTGCTGGGCGGCAAGGTGCATCTTGAGATGTGGGTCAAGGTCCGGCGCGACTGGACCGAGGATTCCAACTTCCTGCGTACCATAGGCCTGGGTGAATAATCCGGGGCCGGGTATTGGAGTTGAGGGCCGGATGAATTCGTCTGTGGATTATTGGGGTTACGCTGGCCTGACACTTTTCTTTTAGCTGTAACGTGCATAAATAATTGCTTATATTGGTGCTTAGCGCCCCGGGCGGCAGGATGTGCCCGGAAATGCTGGTTTTTTGACGCCGACCCCAGGCCCGAAGGGTGCAATCTGCCGTTGGCTGGATGGTTCGGTTCGTTTTCAGGCTCACAAGGAACAGGTGATGGAACACAACGTAGACGGACAGGCCATTCGTGACCGGCTGGTTGAAACCAGGGGTATGATCGACGATGCTGCCAAGGCCTCGGGGCGCTCTCCCGAAGACGTGACCCTGGTCGCCATCTCCAAGCTGCATCCCGCGCAGGCCGTGGCAGAAGCGGCTTTGGCCGGACAGCGCCACTTTGGCGAGAACTATATTCAGGAGGCCCTGGCCAAGCAGGATGAGCTGGCCCATCTTGACCTGTCCTGGCATTTCACGGGCAAGTTGCAGAGCAACAAGGCCAAGTTTGTGCCCGGTCGTTTCGACCTGTTGCATACCATCGACAAGCTTAAATTGGCCCAGGCTTTGCATAAAAAGCTCTCGGCAGCCTGCGCCCCCAGACAGGACGTGTTGATCGAGGTCAATCTGGCACTGGAAAGCCAGAAGGCAGGAGTCGCCGAACAAGACCTTCCGGAGTTGGCCGAAGAGCTTCTCCGGATGGGGAGTATGAACCTTACCGGGTTGATGCTCCTCCCGCCGTTCGATCTCGATCCTGAAGAGCGCCGCCCGTTGTTCGCCCGTTTGCGCGAACTGCGAGACGGGCTTGAAGTCCGCCTGGGGATGAAACTGCCGGTCCTGTCCATGGGCATGACCGACGACTTTACACAGGCAGTGAGGGAAGGGGCCAGTCTGGTGCGTGTGGGTACACGCATCTTCGGCACAAGGCCCGTACGCACCTAACAGGAGCTTTGAGGGATCTTCCATGGATTTAGCAACCGTTATCGGATTAGTGCTCTCCCTGGGGCTGGTGGCCGCGGCAATCGTGACCGGCGGCAGCCCTGTGGTGTTCATTTCCGTGCCTTCCCTGCTGATTGTTGTGGGTGGCACCATCGGCGCGACCATGGTCAACTATCCTCTGGATAAGATCCTGGGCACCGTGGGCGTGCTGAAAAAGACCTTCTTCTCCTCCCTGGAGAGCCCAGCCGACATCATCGAAAAGTTCATGGACTACGCCAACCGCGCCCGCCGCGAAGGCATCCTGTCCCTGGAGCCGGTGATCAAGCAGCTGGACGACTTCTATCTGCGCAAGGGCCTGCAATTGACTGTGGACGGCCTGGAACCGCAGACCATCCAGGAGATTCTGGAAACCGAGATCGCCTATCTGGAGGCACGCCATGAGGTCGGTGCGGAAATATCCGCAACCCTTGGCATGTTTGCCCCGGCCATGGGCATGATCGGTACGGTTATCGGGCTGGTGCAGATGCTCCAGACCATGGATGACCCCAGTTCCATTGGCCCGGCCATGGCCGTGGCGCTGATCACGACATTTTATGGCGCTGTCCTGGCGAACCTTGTCTTCAACCCCATGGCGGGAAAATTGAAGACAAGAAGCAAGGAAGAGGTGCTTTTGAAGGAGATGGTGATGCAGGGTATCCTGTCCATCTCCAAGGGTGAAAACCCCCGGATCATTGAAGAGAAGCTGTCCAGCTTCCTGCCGCCCAGAGACAGGAAACAGGAAGTCGGCTAGGCGCCGGGGCGCGGGGATACACGCATGGGTGCTAGGAAGGAAAAGGTCAAAGAGCCTGAGGGGCAGCCTGCATGGCTGGTCACCTTCTCGGATATGATGACCCTGATGCTGACCTTCTTCGTGCTTTTGGTCTCCATGAGCGTCATGGATGAGCGCCGCAAGCTGGTGGTCATCGGATCCATCATCGGAACCTTTGGCGTCGGCAAGAACAGCTTCGAGGTTCTTTCTCAGAAAGATCGCAAGCTCACCGTGGAGCCCGGTCCCATGGAGCTGGACAGTATCAACGATCTGGAGCCGCTCAAGGAGATGATTTGGGAGGACGTGGACGAGGATCTGAATTTTGCCTCCAACAAGTTCGTGCAGGTCTTTTCCATCCCCGATGATGTGCTCTTCGAGCCCGGTGGTTATGAGATCAGCCCCGGTGGACGACAGATTCTGGAAGCCGCCCTGCCCGTGTTTCTGCAGGTTCAGGTGCCGCTCTTGCTGGCCGGACACACCTCCAGCCTGCGCGACGAGGAAGGCACCGCATTCCGGGTGGAGGACATGAAGGACACCATGGATTCGTCCTGGAGATTGTCTTTCCATCGAGTGATGAAGGTCTACAAGCTGCTGGTTGATGCGGGCATGGACCCCGGTCTGCTGCGGGTCGAGGCCTTCGGGCGGTTCCACCCCCGCTACGGGGCGCTGACCGCCAAGAACCGTCGCCGCAATCGCCGGGTGGATATCATCCTGGACAAGCGCAACGCGCAGTGGATCGACCGTCTGGGCATGTTGCGTCAGCGCGAAAAGGATGAGGATTTCAAGTACAAGGACTTCATCTTCCGGTTTGAGGACCGGGAGAAGCCGCAGGGGCAGTAGGAGGCCGGAGCCGTGGCACGCAAGAAGAAGAAAAGCGCAGGAGTGGCGGGAGACGCCTGGCTGGTGACCTTCGGGGATCTGGTGACGCTCTTGTTGACGTTTTTCGTGCTGCTGCTCAGTATGTCATCCATGGACAAGAGCGTCCTGACCAAGATCACGTTTTTTTCGGATGACCTGGGGCAACTCTCCGTGCGAAGTGCCGGACGCATCCCCCAGCGGATCAAGATGATTGTCCAGGCTCTGGAAAAGCCCTGGGAGATCCTTGAAAAAAAGGAACGTCTGAAGGATATGTTTTTCCCTGACGACGTGATTCCGCCGGAGATCAGCCGCAGTACGCTGATGGAGAATCTGGAGATCATGCAGCGGCCCGAGGGCGTGGCCCTGGTGCTGACCGACAAGCTGCTGTTCCCCTCCGGAGGTTCAGAGCTGAACCCGGCAGCCAAGCAATTGCTCTCGGTGGTGGGCGAGGTCATGGGATTTATGGATGCGCCGGTCAATGTCTCCGGCTACAGTGACGCCGTGGGCGGAGACTCGGAGGCCAATTATCGCCTCTCCGGGGAACGGGCACTGTCCGTGATGGAATTTTTTCTGGAACTGGGCCTGCGCAATGAACGGTTCTCGGTATCCGGCTACGGCCCCAACTGGGCTCTGGCCGACAATACCACCGAACTGGGACGCAGCCAGAACAGACGAGTGGAAATTTTGCTGAAGACGACCCCGTGGCTCGGGGCTTACGTCAGATAGATTACCAACCCTCAAGGAGTCGATCGTGGCCGATGAACAAATGGAAGCCCCCAAGGAAGAACAGAAGAAAAGCGGCAAGCTGAAGTGGATCATAATCGCCGTGGTGATTCTGGCCCTGCTCGGCGGTGGCGGATTCATGTTCAAGGACAAGATCATGGGCATGATCGGCATGGGACCGGACAAGACCGAACAGGCGGCTGGCGAGAATGGTGAACAGCAGGACCCCCTGGCCGAAGGCGAGATGGACCCTCAGGATACCGTGCTGGTTTCCCTGCCGACGTTTGTGGTCAACCTGGCCGACCCCTTGGGGCGGCGCTATCTGAAGCTGACCCTGGATGTGGAACTGCGCAACCAGGAAGCTGCGGACAAGCTGGCCAAGAACGAGCCCAAGGTGCGCGACGCCGTGATTCTGCTGCTTTCGAGCAAGACCTTTGCGGATTTGTCGTCCATCGAGAACAAGCTCGGGTTGAAGGATGAAATCGTCAAACGTTTGAACCAGATCGTGGGCGGCTCCAATGTGCTCAGGGTCTATTTTACGGAATTGGTCGTCCAGTAGACGGATTTGTTAGCAAGAGAACCCTAACGAAAGGGGATCGATAATGTCCGATGATAAAGATCAGGATGCTTTGGCTGAAGAGTGGGCTTCTGCACTTGAGGAAAGTGGGGATGACGACGCTGCGGCAGATGCCATGGCTATGATGTCCGACGGTGGTGGAGCTGCTCCCGCCGACGCCGGTGGGGTCGATGACGACGCCCTGGCTGATGAATGGGCTGCCGCCCTGGCCACCGAGGAAGAGGAGTCCATCCAGAAGGAGAAGTCTCAGGGCGCCCTGGCGGCCCAGAGCACGGACGCCATGTTCAAGGACCTGACTGACGAGGCCAAGGCCCCCAGGCCCGACGGCACCAAGCGTGATCTGGATTTCATTCTGGATATCCCGCTGGATGTCTCCGCCGAGCTGGGCCGCACCAAGCTGCTGATCAACGAACTGTTGCAGTTGGGTCAGGGGTCGGTCATCGAATTGAACAAGCTGGCAGGTGAACCGCTGGAGATCTACGTCAACGGCAAGTTGGTGGCTCGCGGCGAGGCCGTGGTCATCAACGAGAAGTTCGGTGTGCGTCTGACGGATATCATCAGCCCCATCGAACGCGTCAAGCAACTCGCCTAGAGGTGGTCATGAACTTCCGTCACGTTGTTCGGGCCACCCGTGTCTGGGGTGCTGTCGCTGTCGTTCTGCTGACGCCTGCCATCTGCATGGCCGAGAAGGCTGCGGCCACCGTCAATGATCTGCCAACCACCCCCAGTCTGGGTGGCGAGGCCCTGAAAGTGGCGGGCATCTTGTGCCTGATGCTGGCCTTCATCTTCGCCGGGTTCTGGTTGCTGAAACGCTACGGACACCGCGCAGGGCTTGGGCTTTTGTCCCAAAACGATTTGAAGATGGAAGGCCAATTGGCCCTGGGACCCAAAAAGTATGTCGTCGTGGTCCGCTTCTTGAATAAGCGGATGGTGTTGGGAGTGACCGACTCTCACATCAACCTGCTGACCGAGATGGATGCCGGACATGACGATGACTCAGAAACTGACTTCACCCAGAGCCTGGAAGAGGCTCGCTCCAAGGACCGTACTCCTTAGCCTAGGGCTGCTGGCCCTGTTTGCGGGCCTTGCCTTTGCCCAGGATACCATTCCAAATCTGCAGCTGACGCTCTCCGGCGGTGAGACCGAGCCCGAGAAGATTTCGATCCTGCTGGAGATCCTGTTCCTGATGACCGTGCTTTCGGTGGCTCCTGCCATCGTACTGACGGCCACATCATTCACACGCATCATCATCGTCTTTTCCTTCCTCAGGCAGGCCATGGGCACCAACCAGATGCCCCCGACCCAGGTCCTGGCGGCCCTTGCCATTTTCATGACGGGGATCATCATGCTGCCTGTGGGTACGGCCATCAATGATACTGCGTTGCAGCCGTATCTGAATGAGGAAATCGGCTTCAGGCAGGCCATCAGCAATGCCGAGCAGCCCCTGCGGGGTTTTCTGTTCAAGCACACCCGCGAGAAGGACCTGTCGATTTTCTACACCATCACCAAGCTGGATCGCCCCCATGACAAATCCGAAGTCCCGACGCCGCTGCTCATCGCTTCCTTTGTGATCAGCGAGCTGAAGACTGGCTTTACCATTGGGTTCCTGATCTACATACCATTTCTGATTCTGGATATGGTGGTCGCCTCCATCCTGCTCGCCATGGGTATGATGATGCTGCCACCGGTCATGATATCGATGCCGTTCAAGTTGTTGTTATTCGTCATGGTGGATGGCTGGAACCTGCTCACCGGTGCTTTGGTGAACAGTTTCGCCCTTTGACCGCAGATTTACAGGAGCCTTAGTTATGACCCCCGAATTCGTTATCGGCTTTGCCAAGCAGGCCATTGAGATGGCGCTGATGATCGCGCTGCCCATGCTTGGTGTGGGCCTAACCGTGGGTATTACGATCTCCGTGCTGCAGGCAGCCACCCAGATTCAGGAGATGACGCTGACGTTTATTCCAAAGATCGTCGCGATCTTTCTGGCGCTGCTTGTGGCGTTCCCCTGGATCATGGACAAGATGGTGACTTACACCCGTGAATTGTTTTTGAATCTGCCAAATTACATTCATGGTGGATAAGATGAATTGAGATGACCCTTGCGGGATGCGGTGAGTTGTTGCGCCGGGTCCTGAGAGATTGATAGTGGTTTCCCTACGCCCCTGCATGGATGGTCCATGCAGGGGCGCCGTGTTTTTGGCGAATGTTCTTCTGCAAAGTGTTCAAAATTTTTGTTGGCTAGGCGTGAAATGCAAACAAGACCGAAGCGTATATGTTTAATACGCGAGGGTTTGTTTGTGCTGAAACAACGCCACCAGCTGAGCATTTTCAGTGCTTTGCAAGAGTGATGGGGGGGGTGATCAGGTCGTATTGGGGCAATTTGTGAAAGTGGGCTGGGGCCGCCTGCGCGGGTAGGCGATGGAGGTCTTTATGAAGGTGTCCTGCTTCGCGTGACTCGCTAGTTACCCGCTCTCGCGGATTCGCGATGGGGGCGCTACCGCAGGTGTCCGCTTCGCTCGGACCAGAGGAGATGTGGGTGGACGGTCGCAAAGCGACCTCTCCCCCCGGAACCTCCTCTGGACTCCACCCTCCCCCCTGTCAGTTAGGACGAATGGCTATCGGACCTTGCAGCACAATGGTTAAGCTTATGATGGAGCAGGGTGTTGATGGGCATGTTGCCGGGGCTGGGCGCTTCGTGCGGTCGGCCATGGTCCGACCTTCTCGCGGCTTGATGCCCCGACGAGATCGGTATCGTGCGTAAGGGGTGATGATGCCATTCAGGAATAAGTGTACCGGCTGCGTCAAGCGTCAGGTAAATACTATCTCTGTACACTCTTTGCACAGCTTAATAATATCCCCAAGGATGTGATTCGTAGTAAGGCGAAATCTGTCTACTTGTTATGTATTTTTTAATTATTTTATTTATCTTATTTTCGTGTTGCTTATGGAAGGCAACGATTAAATCTGTTCCAATGATGTCGTAACGACTATGTCGTGAGCATATAGCTGTAAATAATATACTAATATATATTTCAAGGTCTCGTTTTTTTAATTTTGGTAGTTGATCATGTATATAGTACGTATATTTTGATTCTGTGAATTCTATACCGGTTACGTTATCATCAAAAGCTTCCCAATTAATTGTGTCACCTTCATATCCTAAATATCTATAGTAATGGTTTATTAAATTTTCAGGCGTGTCTAGATCGCTGCTGATGTGTATGGAGAAGGAATCGTCTTCCTTTTTGAATTCATCATTGTAATATGTAAATATTTTTTTGTATTGTGTTTTTGCGTTTATTGAGATTTTACCATAATTCAATGCATAGTAGATTGGCCAATGACAACTAATATACAGCTTTCTCAGTGGTCCTCTATAGTATTGGTTTAGGATGAACCCGTAACAATTGTAATATATGTTAGTCATTAGTTTCAGCATGCTACGTGTTTATAGTTTTTTAAGTATTTGATCAACCTCGTTTGTGTTGCTCTCTTTTCCATTTTGCCCCTTTGGTGTGCGCGTGATAATCGATCTATTCACTTCGCAAGACTGGAGAGAGGAATGAGTCAGAAGATCGTCATGCCCGAGGGTGGGAAGAAGTTATTCGGGATCATCGGGCATCCATTGGGGCACACGATGAGTCCGCCTTTGCACAATTGGGGATTCGAGACCATCGGGTTCGAGGGCGAGTATCGCGCCTTCCCCACAACGCCGGACGAGTTGCCAGCGTTCATGGAGCAGGTGCGCTCACTGCCCATCTCCGGCTTATCCGTAACCATTCCTCACAAGGTGGCTGTTCAGCCGTTTTTGGATGGTCTGTCTGAGCGAGTTTTAGCGGTTGGGGCGACTAACACCCTCTATTGGAGTGGAAAACGCCTCCTGGGCGAGAATACGGACGTTTACGGCTTCATGGCACCTTTGACTCAACTCGCCACCCGGCCCAAATCGGCTCTGGTGCTCGGAGCGGGCGGTGCAGCCCGTGCCGTGATAGCCGGACTGCTCGAAATCGGGGTGTCCGAGATCGTGGTCAGCAATCGCAGTGCGGATAAGGCAACCGACCTTGCTGCGGAGTTTTCGGTGAATACTCACGACTGGACCGACCGCCAAAGCGTACAAGCCGAGCTCATCGTCAACACCACGCCGCTTGGGATGAAGGGCGAGCGTGTGGACCAGAATCCCCTGCCTCATGAATTGTGCCTGTCACACAATCAGACGCTTTACGATTTGGTCTATAATCCGACGCGCACAAAATTTTTGCAGCAGGGCGAAGAAAATGGCTGTCGCACCATCGATGGCCTGACCATGTTCGTGCATCAGGCGGTGGAGCAGTTCCGACTCTGGACCGGACAGACCTTTGATCTGGGTGAAGCCCGCAAGCTCATCACCGGGATGCTCGCCCAATCATAATTCGTCAGGTGGAGTACATACATTTCCCCCACTCCTTTTCTGTCTTCCGATTATTACATGTTAAAGCCCCCCGAACGGAATCTCCGTTCGGGGGGCTTTTTTATAAAGGTTCTTGGAAAGGGAGAGGGGTTCGGGGAGAGGGAATAACCTTCTTTCCCAAGAAGGTTGTCTCTCTCCCTGAATTCTCTTGTGTCCCTTTCTCTACGCCATGGCCTTGGCAGCGATCTCGGCCCCGGCATCAATGGCATTGCCATTGGCGGGGATGAGTTTGGCATAGCGCGGGGAGATGACGTTTGTCAGTGCGTCCTTCACGGCCTGCACCGGCATCACGCCCGTGGCCTGCACATAGGCACCGATGGCAACCATGTTGGCCATGCGGGTGTTGCCCAGCTTGTCCGCTGTTTCGTTACAGGGCACGAAGATGGACTTGATGCGTTCGGTCTCGGCCAGTTCCGGCTCGATGAGCGAGGAGTTGACGATGGAGATGCCTCCGTCCGCCATACGCGGCTGGAACTTGTCCAGAGACGGGCGGTTCATGAGGACCAGGCTCATGGGCGTGCGGATGATGGGGGAGCCGATCTCATCCTCGGAGACGACCACGGTGCAGTTGGCGGTGCCGCCACGCATCTCGGGGCCGTAAACGGGGATATAGGTCACGGACAGGCCCTGGTTCATACCGGCATAGGCCAGCAGATTGCCGATGAGCATCACGCCCTGTCCGCCGAATCCGGCAATGATGACGTCTTGGTACAACATCTATTTGCCCTCCTTTTCGGCGAGCTTGTCGGCGTACACGCCCAGTGGGAAGTAGGGCAGCAGCTCTTCTTCCACACGCTCGTTGGCGGCGATGGGAGTCATCTTCCAGTTGGTGGGGCAGGTGGCCACGAACTCCACGAAGCTGAAGCCGTTGCCGTCCACCTGGCACTGGAAGGCTTTCTTGACTGCCTTCTTGGCCTTGTTGATGTTCTTGACGTTGTTCACGGCTACGCGTTCGCAGTAGGTCACGCCACCGAGCATGCCGATGATTTCACTCATCTTGATGGGCATGCCTTCGCGTTCTTCGCAGCGGCCGCCCGGGCAGGTGGTGGTGGCCTGACCGATCATGGTGGTCGGGGCCATTTGGCCGCCGGTCATGCCATAGACCGTGTTGTTGACGAAGATCACGGTGATGTTCTCGCCACGGTTGGCGGCGTGCATGATTTCGGCCATGCCGATGGAGGCCAGGTCGCCGTCGCCCTGATAGGAGAACACGATCTTGTCGGGACGGGCGCGTTTGACGCCGGTGGCCACCGCCGGGGCGCGGCCATGCGGGGCCTCGACAGCGTCCACATTGATATAGTTGTAGAGGAACACCGAGCAACCGATGGAACCGATGGCGATGGTGTTTTCGGCCAGACCCAGCTCATCGATGACCTCGGCCACGATGCGGTGGGCGGTGCCGTGCTGACAACCGGGACAGTAGTGCGTCGGTCGGTCGATGAGGACCTCGGACGGTTCGAATACGAGTTTTTCTTCGGCCATGAGTTAACCCTCCAGGCTCTTGAGGATGGGCTCCTCGAAATCGTCGGGGTTGGGCAGTTCGCCGGGCATGACGCCGAAGAAGTCGGAGTCGACCTTGGTACGAAGTGCAAGGCGCACATCATCGACCATCTGGCCGCAGTTGTGCTCGATGGTCAGGAAACGCTTGCCCTGTTCGGCCAGTTTGACCAACGGCTCATCCGGGAAGGGGTAGAGGGTAATGGGCCTGAACAGGCCAACCTTCTTACCCTGGGCGCGCAGTTTGCGCACAGCGGATTTGGCGATGCGGGCGATGGAGCCATAAGCACAGATGACCAGATCCGCATCTTCGGTCTCAAAGGACTCGTAGCGGATTTCAGCCTTCATGCGCTCGTACTTGGCCATCAGGTTCCGGTTCTGGTCGGCCAGGGCGCCTTCTTCCAGGAACAGGGATTTGATCAGGCGCTTTTCGCGGCCCTTGTTGCCGGTCAGGCACCAGGTCTCGGCGTTGTCGTCGACCTTCTTGCCCTCGTGCGGGATGATGGGTTCCTTCATCTGGCCCAGGATCGCATCGCCCAGAATCATGACCGGGTTGCGGTATTTGAAGGCCAGGTCAAAGGCTTCCATGGTCAGGTCATAGGCTTCCTGACAGGTGGCCGGGGCCAGCACCAGCAGGCGATAGTCGCCATGACCACCACCACGGGTGGACTGGTAGTAGTCGCCCTGTGCCGGGCCGATGTCGCCCAGGCCCGGGCCGCCACGGTTCATGTTGACCAGCACGGCAGGCAGTTCGGAGCCGGCCATGTAGGAGATGGCTTCCTGCTTGAGCGACATGCCCGGGCTGGATGAAGAGGTCAGGCAGCGCACGCCTGCTGCGGCAGCGCCAAGCAGCATGTTTGCAGCGGCCACTTCGCTCTCGGCCTGCACGAAATCACCGCCACACTCGAACATGGCCTTGGACATCATCTCGGGGATGTCGTTCTGGGGGGTGATGGGGTAGCCGAAGAAGCACTTGCAGCCAGCGGCGATGGCGCCGTAGCCGATGGCCTCGTTGCCCTTGATGAATTTGCGTTCAGGAGTCTTGCTGGACATGGCTTACTCCTTCGCCTTGGTTTTTTTCGTCTTGTAGACGGTGATGCAGAAGTCGGGGCACATCTTCCCGCAGGAGGCACAGCCGATACAGTCATCCATATTGGTGACTTCCACGACCTTGTAGCCCTGCTGGTTGAATCTGTCCGACTGGACAATGATCTCCTGAGGACAGACCGTGGTGCAGAGCAGGCAGCCCTTGCAGCGGTCTTCCCGGATGACGATTCGTGACATAGAAATCTCCTTGAAATTCGTTGCCGGAGTTCAATAGTCGATCTCACGGAATGGGACGGTGTGGTCCCTAGAGGATGAGCATGGCGTCGCCGTAGGAGAAGAAGCGGAAGTCGTTTTCCAGAGCTGTTTTGTACGCCGAAAGAGTAGCCTCACGTCCGATGAGAGCGGAAACCATAATAAGGAGCGATGATTCTGGCAAATGGAAATTGGTCAGCAGTTTATCCGCAACCTTGAATTCGTAGCCGGGGGTGATGTAAATCTCCGTCCAGCCTGCATAGGGGGCGATATCTCCCACGGCGGCATAGGCGCCTTCCAGGGTACGCACGCTGGTGGTGCCCACGGCCAGCACGGGCCGACCCTGGGCCTTGGCATTGGCCACAGCCAGGGCAGTGTCGGCTGAGATTTCGATATATTCCTTGTGCATGGAATGGTTGCGGATGTCCGCCTCGCGCACGGGCGAGAAGGTCCCATACCCTACATAGAGGGTCACCTCGGCCCATTCAATGCCTCGTTCAGCCAGAGACTGGCGAACCTCGGGAGTGAAGTGCAGTCCGGCGGTGGGGGCGGCCACGGAGCCCAGTTTGTCGTCTTCGGCGTAGATGGTCTGGTAGCGCTTGGCATCCTCGGCGGTATCCGGGCGCTTGATGTAGGGCGGCAGGGGGTAATGCCCGAGTTCGCAGAACAGGCCGGCCAGTTCACCTTGCCAGTACAGCCGCACCCGGCTTTTGCCAAAATCGCCACGGGTGATGACTTCGAGCCTGAACTGATCTGAGAAGACGATGTTCTGTCCGGTCTTTGGGGGCTTGCTGGCTCGGAGCAGGCCTTCGACCTCGGCACTGGACCAATCGCCTTGGGTTTCAGCGGTTTCCATGAGCAGCGGTAGCGGGGTCAGCAGCAGGAATTCCACCTTGCCGCCGGTCTCCTTGGAGCCGTAGATGCGCGCCGGGAGGACTTTTGAGTTATTGGCCACGAGCAGTGCGTTGTCTGGAATGAGATCGGCAAGTTTCGCGAAAGTGCTGATTTCAAGTTCACCGCTTTCGCGGTTGACCACCAGCAATTTAGAAAGGTCCCTTTTCTGGGCCGGGGATTGGGCAATGGATTCCTCGGGCAACTCATAGCGGTAGGATTTCAGGAGATAATCTTGTTCGTTCACAGTAACCATCTTGATTTCATGAAATTAGTTGTTGTGTTGTCTGGTGCTGGGGCGCATATTCAACGGGCCTGCGTCCTGTGATTTCTCGCCTCAGGGAAAATTGCAGTTTGCGCCAAGCTCGGGTAAGCTAACTCGCTCAATTACAGACAATACGCCGTGACCGTCGAAACGGCGGGCAAAAGTCATCCTGAAGGAGGAGACATGCATAAAATTTTTATGATCACCCTGGCAATGGTTTCCTTGTTAGTCCTTGGTGGTTGCGAGTCCGCACTGCAAAGCCACGGCGAGAACGCCCCGGCAAAATCCACGCAGTCCATGAGCAAACCTGTTGGCATGTATCAGGAATTTGATGATGTGCTGATTCCCAACGACATGGACCTGGATAACAAGGCTTCCTTTGTCTTCGAGACCCCGCAGTTCAAGACCGGCATCGTGACCTACAAGGGCCGTGTGGACGCCGTGTCTCTGGCGAACTTCTTCGAGAAGGAACTGCCCAAGGACAACTGGCGCCTGCGCAGCAAGATGAAGTACAACCGCACCATCATGGTTTTCGAAAAGCCTGATCGTGATTGCATCATCAATATCATCGACGAGACCTTCAATACCATCGTTGAAATCATGGTCGCCCCCAGGCAGGATTCCGGTGCTGTTCCTCAGGAAGTACGCACTGCCCCCATGGAAGAGAACCTGCCGCAATAGCGAGGGATCATGCAACCGCATCTGGCGTTCACCAACTTTCTCGGCAAGCGCATCCATCTGGGTGTGTGCGGGAGTATATCTGCGTTCAAATCGCTGGAGCTCTTGCGTATGCTCCAGCGAACGGGTGCGCATCTGAGCGCCACAGTGACGCCTTCAGCCGCGCGGTTTGTCACGGCCTTGTCCTTCGAGGCCCTTGGAGCCGCTCCTGTCTATGGGGATATGTTCGACCATCGCGATGCTGTGTTCGGGCATCTGGACCCCGGTCAGGACGCGGATGGCTTTGTGGTTGCCCCGGCAACGGCCAATGCCCTTGCCAAACTGGCCTGTGGACTGGCGGATGATATGTTGTCCTGCCAGGCGCTGGCTTTCCCCGGCTCTTTGGTCATTGCCCCGGCCATGAATCCACGCCTCTGGAACGCTGCGGCAACCCAGGAAAACTTGGCCAAGTTGAAAGAGCGTGGGCACGTCTGCATCGAACCGGAATGTGGCGACATGGCCTGTGGCGAAGAGGGCCGGGGCCGGTTCCCGCAACTGGAGAGCATCTACCTGCAAGCCCTGAAGGCCGTGACCAAGCAGGACATGGCCGGGCGCAAGGTCCTGATTACTTTGGGCCCGACTCGCGAGGCTTTTGATTGCGTGCGTTTCTGGAGCAATCCTTCATCCGGCACCATGGGTGCTGCCATTGCCGTTGCGGCCTGGTTGCGTGGGGCTGAGGTGACTGCGGTTTGTGGCCCTGTGAACCTCTGGTTGCCCGAGGGCATAAACCGCATCGATGTGACCACTGCCCGTGAAATGTTCGATGCCGCTTCTGAAAATTTCCCCAGTGTCGATGCCGCCTGCTTTACCGCTGCGGTGGCCGACTACCGACCCGCCAACCCGCAGCAAGACAAATTCAAGAAGGAACAGGGTGGGTTGAACGTCGAATTCAAGGCCAATCCCGATATCCTGAAGACACTGGGGAGCCAGAAAACCGACCGACAATTCCTGATCGGCTTTGCGGCTGAATCTTCCGACATCGAAGGCAACTGCCATAAGAAGCTCAGCGCTAAAAATCTCGATCTCATCGTGGGCAATGATGTGACGGCCGAGGGCTGCGGGTTTGGAAAAGCGACCAACGGAGTGACCGTTGTTGACGCCAAGGGCCGCTCGGAGAGCTGGCCTGTGTTGCCCAAGTCAGAGGTTGGCTGGAGGATATGGGATTGGATGCTTGGTCTTTAGATCTCTCTGAAGATCTCCGCTGCTGGGGAAACCAGGGACTGCGTTCCATCTTGTGCGAACAGGATGTTTCCGCTTTAAAAGTTTCACGTGAAACAGAGTCTTCCTCTGCTCCCGTGGCCTCTTCCTCGGCTGAACCACCCCGTGCGCCGTCCCCACAAAAGTCAGCCCCGACCAGGTCTTGGAAGGCTCCTGCTAAGCAGCCCCGGGCCCCACATGCGGTGACCACACCGGCCCCGACGCTGAAGCCTTCAAGTTCTCCTGTTCAAGTGCCCAGCGGCGATAGCAGTGATCTGACTGTGTTTCCCTATGAGCAATTCAGATCGCGCCTGCGTGTGCCGAGTCGGACCGTGTGGACCTACTGGGAGCTCGGGCAGGATTTTGGAGACAACCCCATGGACGAACGTCGTGAACTGTTCCGTAAGATCCTGCATTTTCTGAAGTGGCCAACCGGAAGCGTCACTTTCTGGCCCCATAGTTTTGAGCATGACAAGGCCTTGATTGCCCAGCCCGGACAGTTTTGGAAAGGCGTGCGCGAAGCACAGGCTAGTGGTGTTGTCGTGTTTGGTCAGCAGGCCTTCAAGACCCTGTTCCCCCGTGAAAGTTTCCATTATTCCAGCTTTGATCATAATGGTCGAAAGATTACCGTGTTGCCTGGGCCAGTAGAAATGCTTGCTGGTGACATGGATGCCAAGCGTTTGGTTTGGAATACCCTCAAAGCTTACCAGTTCTGATTTACAACCCTCCCTATCCCTTCTGTATTAATTCCTTTATACTTGCTGCTCGACGTTTTCTTCTGTGCTTGAATTCATCTCTGTACACGGAGACGGGTGATGGTGAATATGCAGCGGATTTCCCTCATTTTGTTGATGATTTTACTGATCCTAGGTTTCTTTGACCGTGGACGGGCGCAAGAGCAGGAGGTACTTCCACTACCTTCTCAGACTGTGTTGGTCTTTGAACTCGGCGGTGGCATTACACCAGCAACGGTGGATGCTCTTGACGCAGCCATTACTCTCGCTGAATCAGAAGCCTCGGTTTGCTTGCTGATCGAGTTGGACACTCCTGGAGGACTTGTGGACTCCATGCGCAGCATGGTTCAGCGTATTCTGAGCAGCAGGGTGCCTGTCGTGGTCTGGGTTGGCCCTGGAGGTGCACGGGCTGCCTCTGCCGGAGTGTTTCTTGTTGCGGCATCCCATGTGGCAGCCATGTCTCCGCAGTCCACCATGGGTGCAGCCAGTCCCGTGGGGATGGGGGGCAAGGAGATTGAATCCACCATCAAGACCAAGGTCGTGAATGATCTGGCCAGTCTTGTAAGAAGTCTGGCTGAATCCAGAAATCGTAATGCCCGCTGGTATGAAGAGTCCGTTGAGGATGCCGTGAGTATCACTGCTCAGGAAGCTGTGATGAGCGGTGTTGTGGAGTATATTGCATCGGATTCTAATGATTTCATGACTCAGATTGCCGCAACCGGAGGCATTGCGTTCAATGGTTCACGGGTCCCTTTTGAGGGCGCCAACCTCAAGTTCAAGAGTTTCGATCCAGGCTTCAGGCATCATGTTCTTTCATGGCTGCTGCAACCTCAGATTGCCTATCTGCTATTGTTGGGTGGCATTGCCGGACTGTTCTTTGAGTTTACCACTCCTGGAGCTGTTTTTCCCGGCGTTTTCGGAGGGATGTGCCTGTTGTTGGGTTTGTATGCCATGTCCGTTTTACCCACCAATGTCGCCGGCGTACTGCTGATACTGTTTGCCCTGATCCTGCTTGTGCTTGAGGTCTATGTGACCAGCTTCGGCATGCTCGGTATTTCCGCGCTGGTGGCCCTGTTCTTTGGATCAACGATCCTGTTCAGCCCCGGCCACGGCGTTTCGCCTTTGCCCTTGTCGCTCATTGCGTCCACGGTTGCCTCTGTGGCCATACTGATGGGAGTATGTATGGTGTTGATCGTGAAGGTTCAACGCAGCCGTTCTCAGGGTGGAACTGAGGCCATGACTGAAGAAGTGGCGACTGTCCGGGTATGGAGTTCAGGCCGGGGCCGGGTTTTCGTGCGTGGCGAATCCTGGAAGGCGGCAGGACCGGATTCATTGAGGGTTGGTGACAGGGTTCGCATCGTTAGCGTGAAGGGCTTGACGCTCAGCGTTGAGCTTTATGAAACAGATTAGAAATTCCGGAGGAGATCATGTTCACATTTCTACCTGCAGCCGTGTTGATCATACTATTTCTAGCTGCCTCCCTTCGTGTTTTGAATGAGTACGAACGCGGAGTCATCTTCCGTTTGGGGCGCATCATCAAGGCCAAGGGGCCTGGTCTGATCATTCTGATTCCCGTTGTCGATCGCATGGTCCGCGTCAGCCTGCGGGTCATTACTCTGGATGTGCCGAATCAGGATGTCATCACCAAGGACAACGTGAGTATCAAGGTCAATGCTGTTGTCTATTTTCGGGTGGTGGACCCTGTCCGGTCCATAATCGATGTTGAGGACTATATGTACGCGACCTCACAGCTTGCGCAGACGACACTGCGCAGTGTCTGCGGTGGGGTGGAGCTGGATGAAATCCTTGCTCATCGCGATAAGGTCAACAATCGTATTCAGGAGATTCTCGATCAGCATACGGACCCCTGGGGCATCAAGGTGGGGACCGTCGAGGTCAAGTATATCGATCTTCCGCAGGAAATGCAGAGAGCAATGGCCAAGCAGGCAGAGGCGGAACGTGAACGCCGGGCCAAGGTCATCAATGCTGAAGGAGAATTCCAGGCAGCGGATAAGCTGGCTCAGGCTGCAGATATTATCGGCAAGTCACCGGGAGCATTGCAACTCCGATATCTACAGACCATGCGAGAGATGGCGGCAGAAAGCCAAAATTCGACTGTTTTGCCCATTCCTCTTGATTTTTTAGGCATGAACTGGAAGGCTCCCGTTTCCAAAGAATAATGATATGAGTGAATGTTTCATGTGAAACAATAAGAGCTTTCCATGAAGCATGACCTTTTTTCTGAAATATTTTAACCGATCAAGGATGAACATGAAAATTCTCGTCACCGGAGCTGCCGGGTTCATCGGTTCTCACCTTTCCAAGCGCTTCTTGAGTGAAGGTCATGAGGTTGTCGGTCTCGATTGCCTGAATGACTACTATTCGGTGGAACTGAAAATGGCTCGTTTGGCACGGATAGAATCCGAGCCCGGATTCACCCATGTCAATATCGAACTGCAAGACGATGCCGCCATGGACAAGATGTTTGCCGAGCATAAGTTCACCCATGTCGTGAACCTGGCTGCCCAGGCAGGTGTGCGCTACAGCATCGAGAATCCTCGTTCCTACATTCAGTCCAATTCCGTGGGCTTTTTGAATATCCTCGAAGGCTGCCGCCATCATGGGGTACAGCACTGTGTGTTTGCTTCATCCAGTTCTGTCTATGGCCTGAATACGGACATGCCGTTCTCGGTTCACGACAATGTGGATCACCCCATCAGCCTGTACGCTGCCACGAAGAAGAGCAACGAACTGATGGCTCACTCCTATAGCTATCTCTACAATCTGCCCTGTACTGGTCTCAGATTTTTCACGGTCTACGGACCTTGGGGCAGGCCGGACATGGCGCTTTTCCTGTTCACCAAGGCCATCCTCGAGGGCAAACCCATCAATGTCTTCAACCACGGCAAGATGCGCCGCGACTTTACCTACATTGATGACATCGTCGAGGGCGTGGTGCGTGTGACCAAGAGAACTGCTCGGGCCAACCCCGAGTGGGATGGTGCCAATCCCGATCCCAGTTCTTCTCCCTCTCCATACAAGATCTACAACATCGGCAATAATAATGTTGAGGAGCTTGGGCGCTACATTGAAGTGCTTGAAGACAAGCTCGGCATGAAAGCTGAAAAGAATTACATGGATATGCAACCTGGTGATGTTCCAGCTACTTACGCCAATGTTGACGACCTGGTCGAAGATGTTGACTTCAAGCCTAATACCTCCATTGAAGAGGGCATCGGCAATTTTGTTGATTGGTACAGAGACTATTATAAGGTCTAACGCATTGACACTACTCGCCAGGGTTCGGTATGGATGCTTCTATCTCGAACCCTGGTTTTTTTAACTTCAATTTTCGTGAGCGGTCATGCAGTCAGCATTTGCAAACATCTGGTTTCGTTTTCTTCACTGGCCGCTTTCAAATCATTGCATCAAGTTTGCTTGTTGAATTCACCGCTGAGCCTCGGCTGTAGCGGTTGAGTCAGTCTTGTGCCCTTGGCAAAGGCTGTGATCGGGGAGAGATGAACCACTGGCTGGAAAGTTACAGTTAATGTTTCCCGTGAAACAATTTCCGAGACCCAGGAGAGTGCGACGTGGCGCGAGTGATTGTTATCGCTAACCAGAAGGGCGGAGTTGGTAAGACAACCACTGCGGTGAATCTGGCTGCCAGCTTGGCGGTCATGGAAAAGAACGTGCTGGTGGTGGACTGCGATCCGCAGGCCAACGCTTCGAGCGGGTTCGGTATTTTCCCCGAGAATGTGAAAGAGAATCTGTATACCGTGCTGGGTGATCCTGGCCGTGTGCATGATGCGATCTACAAGACAAAGATCCCTTATCTTTCACTCTTGCCCTCGCATCAGGATCTTGTGGCTGCGGATCTGGATCTGGTGAATCAGTCCCGCAGAGAATTCTTTTTGAAGAATCTGCTGGCTCCCTTGAATGGTGATTACGAGTTCATCATCATGGATTGCCCGCCGTCACTGGGGCTCATCACCTTGAACGCCCTGTGTGCGGCGCGCGAGGTTCTGGTGCCCCTGCAGTGCGAGTACTATGCCCTGGAGGGTATCGCCAAGCTCCTGCAGACTTATGGTTTGGTGCGTAAGCGTCTGAATCCGAACATCAGGTTGCTGGGGGTGGTGCTGACCATGTTTGATGGTCGCAACCGTCTGGCTCATCAGGTGAAAAATGAGATTCGCAGGACCTTCCCGGATTATCTGATGGAGACCATTGTGCCGCGTAATGTGCGTCTGTCCGAAGCGCCAAGTTTCGGCAAGCCGGTGATCGGGTACGATATCAAGTCTGCGGGTGCTCTGGCCTATTTGCAGTTGGCCAAGGAAGTGGTCAACCGGAAAGCCAGTTAGTTTTTTGATGTCGTCATACGATGTGATGACAGCGCAGGAGAAACCCCTTGGGGTCCCTCCTGCGAGAACGAAATCATGATGACCGGATGGGCAGAACTATTCGGTGTAAGGAACGGTTTCGCTTTTCAGGCCGTCTTTGAAATGTTTTTTCATGATGCGGGCCTGGCAGGTTTGACATTCAAAAGTCGTCAATCCGCCAAGGCTGGCAGCTTTTAAGCGAAAGAGCCGGGGGGCGTCTTTCTGCCAGTCGTCGGTATGTGCACCACAGTGGTCGCAGTCCACGTCCATGGTCAGAGGGTAGGGCAAGTCCCAGTAGTCAATGAAGCACTGCCAATCTTCCATGGGTTCGGGAAAGACGTCGGGCGCAGCGGCGGGTTCGTCGCAGAGTTCGGAAAGTATAGGTTGTAATTGGTCCTTGGCCTGCTCCCAGAGTTCTGGGGAAATCCAGACGCCGGCACAGTCGCCGTTGTCATCGAACAGGGTCAGGTAGGGTTTTTCAGATAACATGTCGCCTCCTATGGGATAGCGCTTGCATCATGCGACGCAGGCGTGGGCGATTAGACAGAAGCGACAACCTTTTTGTCAAGGAGAGTGCGTATGGCTTCTGCACAGCGTGGATTGGGACGAGGGCTTGATGCCTTGTTATCGGGCTTTGGGGATGACCCCTCAGCTCCCGAGGTTGTGCTTGTCCCCATCGATAAGATTCGGGCAAATCCCAATCAGCCGCGCAGAGACTTCGAAGTGGAGGCTCTGAATGAGCTGGCGGATTCCATCCGCACCAGTGGCATTCTGCAGCCGATTCTTGTGCGCCCGATTCAGGGCGAGGAGTTTTTGTATGAGCTTGTGGCTGGCGAACGCCGCTGGCGTGCTTCGCAGATTGCAGAGCAGCCGGAGATGCCTGCCATCGTCCGCCATTTGGACGACCAGGAAACCCTGGCCATTGCGCTCATCGAGAACCTGCAGCGCGAGGATCTGAACCCCATTGAAGAGGCGCTCGGCTTAAAGCGTCTTCAGGAGCAGTTTGATCTGACTCAGGAAGACCTTGCCGAACGTGTGGGCAAGAGCCGCTCTGCCATTGCCAATACTCTGCGCCTGACGCAGCTGCCCGACGCCATTCAGATGGATATCCGGCGCGGCAACATGAGTGCCGGTCATGGCCGATCCCTGCTGGCGGTGAGTGATGCAGAGGCCCAGGAAGAGTTCCGGATGCGCGTCCTGAACAAGGGCATGTCTGTGCGCGAGGCCGAGGCCATGGCTGCGTACTGGAAGCGCACCGGTGATTTGCCGGGCGACAATGGTACTCCGACCATCGTGCGTAAACCCGGAGCTCCGAAGCCCGTCTCCAATGAGGTTTTGGAACTTGGCCGGCGCATCACCCATGTGGTCGGTGCCAAGGCCATGGTTTCCGGAGCTCTGAACAAGGGCCAGATCATCCTGAAATACGGTAGCCCTGAGGAATTGAATGTCCTGCTCAATTTGCTGGGCGTGAACGAACCAGAAATCCCTGCCGTGCCCGAAGAAGATGGGCCCGAGGTTCCGGGGATTGCCGAGATGCTGAAATAGTCACCCAAGAGTTGAGAAACTACATGACAGATAGAAAAAAACTGCTCGATGCGCTGCCCAGGCTTGCCGGCGGCAAAGTCCTGATCATTGGCGATCTTGTGCTGGACCACTATGTGGTTGGCCAGGTGGCGCGTATTTCACCGGAGGCACCGGTGCCCGTGGTTCACGTGGAGCAGGAACGCTATATTCTTGGTGGTGCGGGCAACGTGGCACGCAACATCAAGGCACTCGGTGGCGAGCCCACCATTGTTGGTATCTGCGGTATGGATACCGATGGAGAACGCATGCGACGCCTGCTGCGTGAGGCCGGGGTCACTGCCCATGCGGTTTGTGATTCTGAACGTCCTACGATTCGTAAGACACGCATCGTGGCCCAGAATCAGCAGGTGGTCCGTGTGGACTACGAAAAGACCCATGTCATGTCCGACGGTGTGACCGAGCAGTTGTTCGATTATATCCGTGACGAAGTGCATGAGGCCGGGGTGATCATCCTTTCTGATTACGGCAAGGGACTGGTCACCGCAGCGTTTATGGAACGCCTGTGGAAGCTTTTGGATTCCATGGAAAACAGGCCGCAGGTCTTTGTGGATCCCAAGACCCGTAACTTCGACCTGTATCAGGGCGTGGACCTGCTGACCCCAAACAGCAAGGAAGCTCAGGAAGGGGCCGGGATCGAGCTGGAGACCGCTGACAAGCATTCAGTGCTGCGCACCGGTCTGAAGATATTCAAGAAACTCAAGAATGCGAATTTGCTGATCACCCTCGGCCCCAAGGGCATGGCCCTGTTCCAGGGACCGGAACATGTGACGCACATCCCCACGGCGGCACGTAAGGTCTTCGATGTCACTGGTGCAGGCGATACGGTTATTGCCATGTTGGGCTTGGCGGTTGCCAGGGGGCTGGATCTGATTACGGCTTGTGAGTTGGCCAACCTTGCAGCCGGAATCGTGGTTGCCGAGGTTGGTACGGCTTCGGCCACTGTGGATGACATCCGGCAGCTATTGGAAGAGGGTTGCGAGTTGCCGCCCCGGAGCAGCTGGTTTGGAGAGGCCGATTAGCATGCAGAGGGCTTCTACAGAGTTCATTTTCCGCATAGTGGTCGTCTGATTTTGCTGCTCAGAGCCTTAATTCCGTCTAAACGTACCTACCCCTCCCTGAACCCCGTTGAGCAGCTCTGTGGCCGTGTCACGGCTTTTGGGCTGTATCCGGGGGGGGCAACACAGAATCAATGTGGAAGTCTGACATGGGCTTTTTGAAAATCATTGACGAGGTCGCTGAACAGGCCATCAGAAAAGCTCAGGAGCGGGGCGAGTTCGACGCCCTTCCCGGCCGGGGTAAACCGTTGGTTTTCGAGGACGATTCCTTTGTGCCCGAAGACTTGCGCATGGCCTATAAGATTCTCCGCAATTCCGGTCATGTACCCCCTGAAATCCAGCAGGAAAAAGACATTCAGCGGGCTGTTGATCTCTTGGAAGCCGCCCCGGACGAGCAGACCCGCCTCAGGCAGATGGAGAAACTCAATCTGCTGGTTGTCAAGATCAATATGGGGCGCAGGCGTCCCATTCAACTGGAAAAGAAGGAGTATTACTACGACAAGGTCGTAGGCAAGGTCAGGGTCTCGGGCCAGGAGAACGACTGACTCTTTTTATGACTTCATGTTCATTTGACGACAAAGTCCACCTGCCCTCTGGCGGGTGGACTTTGTTATTTGAGTATGGTTGTGCGCTGTGCGGGGAGGGGATCAGGTAGGTTGTGGCCTGGGGGTATCAGGTGGCCGGAAGCTTGATGATGAATTTGGCGCCCTTGCCGGGTTCGGACTCCACGCTGAAGGTGCCGCCATGGTTCTGGGTGATAATGAAATAGGATACCGAGAGGCCCAATCCAGTCCCGAGCCCCGGAGGTTTGGTGGTGTAGAAGGGCTCGAAGATGCGTTTGCGAACGTCTTCGCTCAGGCCCGGACCGTTGTCCTCGACTTCAAACACGGAAAATCCTGGTTCCAGACGGCTTCGCAGAATGATGCGAGGTGGATTGTCAGTCTGGTCCGAGTCAGCCATGGCATAGGCAGCGTTTTGCAACAGATTCAGCACAACCTGCTCAATCTCCATCTCTGTGCAGGAGATGGTCACTGGTTCGGGGTGAAATTGTCGTTGGATATCGATCCGGCGGAAATCATATTTCTTCTTCAGGTCGTAATCGCTGGAGGCCAGCTCCACAGCATGATCCACAAGGGCATTGAGGTCACAGACCTTGCGCCGGGACTCGCTGCCCCGGCTGAAATTGAGCATGTTGCGTACGATTTTGGCGGCACGTTCACCTGAGTCCCTGATGCCGTCGAGCATTCTGAGCAATCCCCTGTCCAGCATGTAGCCGCGTACAGCTTCGAGAGTGGTTCCCTGGGCCTCGGCGGCCTTGATATTGGCCGTGAGGTCGGGGGAGAGGCGTCGCTCAATGTTTTGGGCACCCTGTAGGATGCCACCCAAGGGGTTATTGATTTCATGGGCCATGCCTGCGGCCAGGCCTCCCACGGAGATCATTTTCTCGGTCTGAACGATGATTTCTTCGATGCGCACTCGCTCAGACACGTCATCCACCCGCACCACGGCACCGGCGGAACCGCCGTCGTAACCAACGGCCAGCGGGTAGACCACCACGTTTTCATAGATGGCGATTCCATCTTTGTTGCGCACCCGCTTATGTATTTCGCGAACCTTGCCTTCCCGGATGGAGGCCAGAATCATTTCCATGTCACTGGCAAGTTCGGGAAAAGCTTCGTCCAGCCTTCTTCCTTTGATCTGATCAGCAATTTTTCCAGAGGCTTGAGCAGCTTTATCGTTCCAAAGGGTGACGACGCCGAAATGGTCCACACCGATGAGGACCGATGGCATGGAGTTGACGATGCCTTCCACATAGCTTTGGGAAGCCTGGAGTTTGGCAACCATTTCTTCCATGGCCTGGCCCACGATGTTCAGTTCATTGATGCGTACGGGCTGGAAACGGGCCTGGGTGTCTCCTGAGCGGACTTTGTTCGTGTAGTCCAGAAGTCTGTTCAGAGATGGCCGGGTCACACGATGAATAAGCAGGATTGTTCCCAGGAAGAAGACAATGGACAGGGTAATGGTGAAGGCGCCCTTGTGCATGTATGCATTCGTGATGCTGGTGGGGGTGAGATCGGCAATGGCAATGCCGCAGACCAATGGTGCCGGAAACGAGGGCAGGGCAAGGGGCCTGAAAGAAGCAATGAGCTCTCCTGGCAGGCGCACAAAGTCTTCCTGTATGACTCGCTTTCCGAGTTCCCGGATTTCCCTGGTCGCTGCACTGTCTTCAAGGCTAGTGGAGGCCAGGATGCGACCATCTTCAAGCAGTATGATTTCGCGGGATTCCGTGCTCGAGCGGATGCCTTCCACAAGGGTGAAGTTGTCTCCGAGAACGATTCCACCAAAGAGCGTTCCAATCACCTTGCCCGTGTCCTGTCGGACGAGGGGAACGGCGCTCACGAGCATGGTCAGGGAACGGTTATTGGTTTGCAAATGCAGTACAGCCCCGGAAGGAGCGAGGCTCTGCTTGTGTTCGGCGATTAATGGCAGGAAAGGGGACACATCAAGAAAGGGGGCACTGGCGTCGGCCCATATTGTATTATTCTCTGCCGTTGCCATGAACAAAATATCGAGAGAGGAGTCGGTTTGATCCCAGACCACACGGCCAAGTTCAGTCTCCGTGGCGGCCTTTTTTCCGGAATGGATTTTTGAAAGAACCCTGTCCGAGACAGCGATGTGGCTCAGGTTGGCATTGATGAGATCCAGCCTGTGCGTAAGGACGTTACGGGCAATGGTAAAACGTTGGTCAAAATCGAGAAGAAGCTGGGCGTTAACGGCCTTGATGGCGGTATCGTAGGTCCATATCAGTAAGGCCGTCGCAAAAATGACCAGGGTTGCGGAAAGATAGAGCCCGAGAAGGGAGGACAGACTTTGCTGTCGGGGGGACGCCATAGTTCTACCTGCCTGAATAGCGGAAGGCACGAGCCTTGAGTTGTTCGATGTCCAAGGGTGAGATGCCCTTTTCCACCAGTACGAAATCACCGGAATAGATCGTGGGGACAAGCTCCGGTTTGCCCTCAGCATCCAGGCGGATGGCCTCGGCCATGGCCACACCATTGTCGTCGTTCATGCGCATGACTGTGACGTCCAACTCGCCAGCCAGTATGGCTTCAAGTTCGGCGCTGCCGCCTCCCCAGCCATTGATCATTACCTGGTCTGTCTTTCCGGTTTCGCGCAGGGCGTCGATGGCCCCGAGGGCCACCGAAGTGGAACAGGCATAAAGGAAGGCAATGTCGTGTTCTTCAAGGATAGCCAGAGTGGCCTTGCGGGCTTTTTCCTGATTGCCGTCAGTGAAGTAGGCCGCAGCCAGACTTGGGCCTTGTCCTTGCTCCATGAAGCGCGCAAAGGTCTTGCCGCGCATGTCGCTGACATAGCCTGGTCCGAAGAACAGCAGGCCGTATTGTCCGTTATGGGTCTTGGACAGGAAATAGTCGGCCAGGATTCTGGAACCGATGATGTGATCAAAGCCCACATAGAGAAAGGGCTGCTTTCCTTCCCACATGCGCAGTGGAGTGGTGATGTTCTGGAGGATGATCTTGGGGCGGCCCTTGGTAATCAGGCGGCTGAGCAGATGCCTGTGCTGCATGGCATCCAGTGTGAAAACGAGATAGTCAGGGTCGCTTTTTAATGCTTCCTTGAGCTGCATTTGCTGGAGCCGTGTGTCCACCACGGGCTTGGAGAAATATTCACTGAGCTGATATTTGATGCCAACTTCATCCATCCGGTTGCGAAAGGATTTGAGGCTGCGCATCCAGTAATCCGAGACTTGAAGTCCGGGATAGACAAAGGCAATTTTGACGGGCTGTTGCTGTACGCTATGGTGGATGGCCGTGCCTGGCGCTGCCACGAGTTGCTGGAATTCATCCATCACCCGCATCTGTTCGGGGTGGAGATCCAAAAACTCATTGACGGTCATGTAAGGGGAAGGAGGTTGCTCTGCCCGGCAGACATCAGGTGCAAGAAATAACCAGGCAATGGCCAGTATGCAGATGATGATGGAAAGCGGTTTCATAGCTCGGTATCCTCCACGACGCACGGGGCAACCCATTGGGCAATCTCTCTCTCTCGAAAAATGAGGATAACATACGCGGATTCAAATCAACAGATGATAGTGTTGGATAATTCTGGCCCTTTACGGACAAAAGGGCCGATTGTGGTGCGCAATTGGAAGAGCCTTGAAGGTGAGGCAATGGAAAAGGCCACCCGTCGTATGACGGATGGCCTTGGAGAGTCATGTTGAATCCGTTTACTGGATGACCAATCGGGAGATGAACAGCAGTGCGAGAATATAGAGCAGCGCCGGGATTTCCTTGCTGCGTCCGGTGAGCAGCTTCAGGGCCACATACGCCAGTATGCCAAAGACGATGCCTTCGGAGATGGAGAAGGTGAAGGGCATCAGCACGATGGTCAGAAAGGCTGGAATGGAGTCGGTAAAGTCGTCCATATTGATTTCGAATATGGGCTTGAGCATGAACAGTCCCACCACGATCAGGGCCGAGGCTGTGGCCTGGGCCGGAATCAGCAGGAAGATGGGGGCCAACAGCAGCGAAACCATGAACAGCACGGCCACGGTCAGGGCCGTCAGTCCGGTGCGGCCACCCTGGGCCACGCCCGAGGCACTTTCCACATAGGTCGTGACCGTAGAGGTGCCCAGCAGGGAGCCCAGAGTGGTGCCCACGGCATCGGCAAACAGAGCCTGTCGGGCGCGTGGCACCTGACCTTTGCTGTCCAGCATGCCGGCATTGGCGGAAACGCCGATCAGGGTGCCCACGGTGTCAAACATGTCTACGAACAGGAAGGTGAACAGGATTACGGCCATGTCAAAGGTCAGGATCTGGTGGAACTGAATCTTGAACAGTAGGGGTTCCAGGCTGGGTACGGAGAATAAATGCGAAGCGTCGAAATCGGCGATTTGGGTCACACCCAGAGGGATGCCCACCGCAGTGGCGGCCAGGATGCCATAGAGGAGCGCGCCACGGACCTTTTTGGCCAGCAGCACGCCAGTCACGGCCAGACCGAAGAAGGCCACCAGCGGGCCGGGTGCGGTGACATCGCCCAGCTTGACCAGAGTTGGCTCAAAGCCGGTCACGATACCTGCGTTCTTGAAGCCGATCAGGGCAACGAACAGGCCAATCCCGCCGGAGATGGCCTTTTTGATGGGCAGCGGCATGCAGTGCACGATGGCCTCGCGCAGTTTGGTGGCTGTAAGCAGCAGGAAGATCAGACCTTCCAGAAACACGGCAGTCAGGGCCATCTGCCAGGTGTGGCCCATGGACAGAACCACGGTGTAGGCAAAAAAGGCATTGAGGCCCATGCCCGGAGCCAGGGCAAAGGGCAGTCTGGCGTACAGGGCCATGACCAGGGTTGCTATGGATGAGGCCACGGCTGTGGCGGTGAACACGGCTCCGGCATCCATCCCGGTGGTGCTGAGCACGCCAGGGTTAACCGCCAGGATATAGGCCATGGTCATGAAGGTGGTCAGACCCGCCATGATTTCGGTGCGCACTGACGTGCCTGCCTCGGCCAGATGGAAATATCGTTCCAGAATGCCGCTTCCGGGCATGGACGGTTGATTCATTGCTTCGTTTCTCCGCTTGGTTGGTGAAGGAATATGCCGAGGCCCATCAGGACGCGGTGCAGACCCCGAGGGGGCTGAAACTGCAAACTACGAACAGACCGGTTTCGGTTACGTTGAGCTCCGGGATCATCGGAAGACTCAGAAAATAGTAATTGTTTCGCAGAGATTGTCGTGATTCACGAAATCCCTTTGAACATGCCTCAATCATGGGGTCAGAGCAAGATGCCGGGCAATTGGAAGGGATTGTCCGCATCTTCCACGCAATAGGAAAGCCCTTGACTGGCAAGGGCTGATAACCAATTCGAAAGGGGGATTTCTGCTGTTTTAACCCGTGCGTGTCAACCGTGCGGCATAGAAGAATTCATTCAGTGGCGAATCCGGGGGTGTCTGCCACTGCATGTCCAACCCGAACTCACTGTGACGGCTCATGAATTCCTGGACGCGTTGTTCATTCTCGGCTGGATTCAGGGTGCAGGTCACGTAGGCCAGGATGCCGCCGGGAGCCAGGTGCAGGGCAGCATTGTCCAGGATTTTGTCCTGGAGCGCAGCCAGTTTGATCAGGTCGTTGGGCTGGCGCTTCAATTTGGCGTCCGGGCGGCGTGAGAGCACACCCAGCCCGGAGCAGGGCGCGTCCACCAGAATAGCAGGAACAGGTTCATTGAGCGGAGCAGGGCGGTCGGCTCTGACGCGGGCGGCAATGACGCCGGGAACGTCCAGCCGCTGCAACTCGCGCTTCAGGCCGCGCAAGCGAGCCATACTGGGGTCCGAGGCCAGGATGGGACCACCGCCGGCATCGGCCAGAAGCAGGGTCTTGCCACCGCGTCCGCAGCAGGCGTCCCACAGGGGGCGTGGCCAGTTGTCGCAACCCAGAGCAAGCATGGCCTGTTGTCCGGCCAGGCTTTGGCGCAGCACACCGCCGGACTCGAGCAGTTCATGAAAGTCTTCGGGAGTGCGGTTCAGGGCGATGCCGCTGGGGGTGGCATCCAGGCAATGGTCCGAGAAGGTCCACTGCTCCAGCAGTTTGGCGGTCTCGGGGACTCCGGGGCGAAACCGCAGGCCTAATGGAGCTGCTTTGGTGGTGGCAGCAAGATAGTGTTCGGTGTCCTGGTCGCCGTAGCTGTCACACCATAGGTCCGTGAGCCAGCGCGGGGTGGCGTAATAATGCGCCATGAAGGCCCGCTGGTTCGGGGTTCCTGTGCGGTAGAATTCCGGGTCCGAGGCACTGTCTCCCAGGTCCACGATTTTGCGCAGCACGGCGTTGGCCACATTGGCCAGCCCCGGATTGATGCTTGCCTTGATGTGCTCCACGCACCAGTCCACCGAGGCATAGGCCGGGACCTTGTCCAGTTGTGTGATTTCGTAGGCCGCCAGTGACAGGGCCATGCGCATCAGAACGGGCAGGCCGTCGGGGCGGGTGAGATAATGGGCCAGCAGGAAGTCCAGGCGCAGCTTCAGGCGCAGGGTACCGTAGGCCAGTTCGGTGGCCAGGGCTGCATCGCGTCCCACAAGGGGTTCCTGACCGCGTTTTGGCGTCAGGGCAGAGTCCAGGGCGGCCTGGATATCCGCGCCCTTGAGGCAGGCCGTGAGGGCGTCCAGAGCCGCGCGCCTGGCCGGGGGCAGGGCGTTATGAAAATTTGGTCGACGGGACATGGTGGTTCCTAGCGGCTTGGCGCGGGGTTGGTGGCCATGGGCAGCACCGTGGGAGCAGGGGGATCGATGAGAAAGCGTTGCAGGGCCTGCTCCAGATCATGCATGGGCACTCCGGTATCCAGGCACGGGCCGTGCGGGCGCAGGTTCATGACGCCAAACACGGGCAGGGGATAGGTGTCCTGAATACCGCTGGACAGATCGCGCTCGCAGGCCACGGCGATGATCAGCCGGGGCCGGGTCTGGACCACGATGCGCCGGGCGATGGTGCCCCCCGTGGCAATGGCCAAATGAACACCGTATCGCTCTGAGATTTCGAGAAGTTCCTTGATGGGGCATTTGCCGCAGCGCTTGCAGTTGTTGATATCGTAGGTCAGGCGCATGTCGCAGCGGCTATTCTGCAGGCAGTGGGGCATGAGCAGCAGGATTTGCTCGGGCGTGTAGCGTCCTGCCTCGGTCAGCACCAATTCGTTGTTGACCTTGATGAAGGACGAGCGCACCCGCTCCTTGCTGATACTCAGGATTTTTCCGAGCAACACCATCAGTGGCAGGAAAATCTTGATGGTCAGGCCGCGCAGGCGTCGCGTCAGGGGCAGACTGCGACCCAGCAGGATATTCAGGACCAGGCCCAGCGAGGCCCAGCCCACGATACCCACCAGGACGGCCAGGGCCAGTCCAAGAACCCAGGGGGCCGTAGGATGAATCTGTGCCAGCCCGATGTAGGGGATGACCCAGAGCAGAACCAGCAGGCCGCAAATCAGAATCGAGGCTCCGGTGATGAGTCCGATGAACAGGCGCTTGCGGGCGCTCCCTGCGGTCCTGTCGAGGTGATCAAAGGCCTCGACGCGAGATTCCTTGGCAGTCATGGGCAGTGGTCTATCCATTTTGTAATACTAGAGGTAATACATTCTCGTGAGTCCCAATAAAGACTCTGGCGATGATCATGGATTTGAGCAGCAGGCATGGAAAAAGTCAATGTTCGTCACCCGGTTAAAGCTAGGCGTCATCCTCATCCGGGCAGACGACGTTGGGGCAGTTGTCCAGATAGCCGCAGGCAAAGGCCTCGGCCGTGAGCAGTTTCTTGCCCGCAGGCTTGAGCGAGGGCACGAGATAGGCCTTGTCCGTACAGGCAATGGCCAGCATGCCCTCGCAGATGCCAAGGATGGTTCCGGGCTCGGGCTGTGGCTCGGGCAGCGTAAAACCGACACTGCCTGGGGTCAGGACCAGACGCTGTTCCTTCTTGCCCGTGCGCTGGTCACCGGACCAGGTGAAATAGGCTCCGGGCCAGGGATGCATGGCCCGTGCACGATTGTGCACGTCCTGAGCGGGCTGGTTCCAGTGGATTTCGCCTTCGTGTTTTTCCAGTTTGGCGGCGTAGGTGGCCTTGGCATCGTTCTGGGGGATGCGCACAAGCTTGTTCTGACCTTTGCGTTCCAGGGCTTCCACCAGCAGCTTTCCACCCAGTTCGGCCAATTCGTCGTGCAGGGTCTCCGCTGTATCGTCCTTGCCAATGAACAGGGATCGGGCAAAGAGGATGTCGCCGGTGTCCATGCCCGCATCCATCTGCATGATGGTGATGCCCGTGGCGGCTTCATCATTCATGATGGCACGTTGGATGGGTGCGGCGCCGCGGTATTTGGGCAGCAGCGAACCATGGACGTTGATGGCGCCCTCGCGGGGGATGTCCAGTACCCGTTGGGGCAGGATCAGGCCATAGGCAGCAACGATCAGCAGGTCCGGGGCAAGGACCGCGAGTTCCTCCACGGCCTTGTCGGCCTTGAAGTTCTCGGGTTGCAGCACGGGGATATCGTGCTCCATGGCAAAGACCTTCACATCCGAAGGCTTGCACTTGCGGCCACGGCCGCAGGGGCGGTCGGGCTGGGTGTAGACGGCGACGATCTCGGCGCCGTCCCAGGCATGAAGATGCTCCAGGGAGATCCGGGCAAATTCCGGTGTCCCCATGAAGACGATTCTTAGTTTGCCTTCACCTTGTCCTGCTGACGCAGCCATTTTTTCACCTTCTTGTCGTACAGGGACCGCTTGAGGCGGCTGATATGGTCAATGAACAGGACGCCATCAAGATGGTCGAGTTCGTGCTGCAGGCAGATGGCCATCATTTCATCGGCTTCGATGGTGATGTCGTTGCCATCCAGGTCCTGAGCCGTGACCGTGACCCGTTCTGCGCGCTTGACCTTGGCCCGCAGGGCGGCAACGGACAGGCAGCCTTCCTCGGTTTCCACGGTGTCACTGCTTTTTTCGGTGATCACGGGGTTGACCAGGTAGCGCAGGTCGCCGCGTACATCGGGTCCTGTAATATCAATAACTACAAAACGGATGGACTCGCCCACCTGCGGGGCTGCCAGGCCAATACCTTCGCTGGCGTACATGGTCTCGGCCATGTCCTCGGCCAGCTTCCTGAGTTCCGGTGTAATGGCCTCGACCGGCTGGGCCTTCTGGGCCAGAACCGGGTCAGGGTAGACTCGTAGTTCAAGCTTCATATATTCTCCTCGTGCCAGGTACCACAAGGGCTGATAACCTGTTGCACCGGACTAGTCCTTTTTCTTTTCCCGTACTTTGATGTGTAGCTCGCGCAACTGTTTGGCGGCTACGGCACTGGGGGCTTCGGTCATCACGCAGGTGGCCTTCTGGGTCTTGGGGAAGGCAATGACCTCGCGGATGGACGAAGAGCCCGTCAAAATCATGATAAGACGGTCCAGGCCGAAGGCAATGCCTCCGTGCGGGGGAGCGCCGAATTCCAGAGCGTCCAGCAGGAAGCCGAACTTGGCGCGGGCTTCCTCTTCGCCGATGCCCAGGGCCTCGAACATGGCCTGCTGCATCTGCTGGGAGTGGATGCGGATGGAACCACCGCCGATTTCGCTGCCGTTCAGGACCATGTCATAGGCATTGGACAGGACCTTGCCCGGATCGGCCTTGAGCGCCTCGACCCCGCCCACTGGGGCGGTGAAGGGGTGGTGCAGGGCCACGTAGCGTTTGGCTTCGGCGTCGTATTCCAGCAGCGGGAAGTCCGTGACCCACAAGGGGTTGAAGGTCTTGTCGTCGATCAGGCCCAGACGCTTGGCAAGCTCGTTTCTGAGCTGGCCCAAGGCGGTGTTGACCATCTCGGCAGGACCGGCCTGGAAGAAGATGATGTCTCCCACCTGCATGTTCAGGCTCTCGGACAGGCCCTTTTTTTCGTCATCGGAGAAGAATTTGACGATGGGTGACTGCCACTCGCCATCTTCCTTGACCTTGATCCAGGCCAGGCCCTTGGCCTCGTAAATCTTGACGAATTCGGTCAGGCCGTCGATTTCCTTGCGCGACATGGAGGCGCCGCCCTCGACGCGCATGCCCTTGACCAATTCGGCGCTGCCAAAGAGCTTGAAATCACTGCCCTTGACCACTTCGGTGACGTCGATGAGCTTCATGTCGAAGCGGGTGTCGGGCTTGTCCAGACCGTAATCGCCGATGGCCTGGGCGTAGGTCATGCGGGGGAAGGGGTTGGGCAGGTCGACATCCACGGTCTCCTTGAACAGCCTGCGGATCATGCGCTCGGCCATGTCCATGACCTGTTCCTGATCCACGAAGCTCATCTCGCAGTCGATCTGTGTGAACTCGGGCTGGCGGTCGGCGCGCAGGTCTTCGTCGCGGAAGCAGCGCACAACCTGGTAGTAACGCTCCATGCCCGAGACCATGAGCAGCTGCTTGAACAACTGGGGCGACTGGGGCAGGGCGTAGAATTCACCGTCATTGACCCTGCTGGGCACCAGGAAGTCGCGTGCACCCTCGGGGGTGGACTTGGTCAGGATCGGGGTCTCGATCTCCAGAAAGGTCTCTTCGTCCAGGAAGCGGCGGACGCTCTGTACGGCCTTGTGGCGCAGGATGAAGTTGCGCGCCAGTTTGGGGCGACGCAGGTCGAGATAGCGATACTTGAGACGCAGGTTCTCGGAGGCATCCAGGCGATCCTCGATGGCAAAGGGCGTGGTGCGGGCGGTGTTCAGGAGTTTCCACTCGGAGATGACCACTTCGATATCGCCGGTGACCATGCCCTTGTTGTGCATGCCGTCAGGACGCTCGCGCACAAGGCCCTTCACGGCCAGAACATATTCGGTGCGCAGGATGTGAGCCTGGGCATGGGCCTCTTCGTTGTGCTCGGGAGAGAAGACGACCTGGGTCAGGCCATTGCGGTCACGCAGGTCGATGAAGATCAACCCGCCATGGTCGCGACGATACTGGGCCCAGCCCATGAGGCAGACCTCGTCGCCGATATTGTCGGCGGTCAGCTCGCAACAGGTGTGGGTGCGCTGCCAATCTCCGAGGTCGGAAATGTACTTCTGGTGTTCCAACTGAACGTCGTAAGTCTCTTCCATGGGGGGTGTCCTTCTTCGCTTTCGATGTCGCAATGGGCCATGGTTGTCACCCTCTTGTCAATGGCCCCTATGAGGGCCGCTGAGCGCTTTTTGCCTCCCTGGTGATGCAGGGGCCGGAAAATCCGGGAAAACGCGGTACGGGGCGAATATGGCCGTTGCCTGATGCTTGTTGTAATAGTTAATTATATTAGCAGCTTATCGCGTGCAGCCCTGAAATTCTAACTGTCTTTATCGATTAGAAAATTTCTAAACTTTATTTAGGAAATCTATTGTCTCTGTGAGGGGTATGACTGTCTGCTCGCCGGTCTCCAGATTCTTGACGGTCAGGGTATCGTCTGCCAGTTCCGCTTCGCCCAGAATCAGGCAGTAGCGTGCACCGGACTTGTCGGCTGCGCGCATGCGGCTTTTCATGCTGCCGCTGGCGAATCCGGTCTGGCCTTGCAGCCCGGCATCACGCAGGGATTGGGCCAGTTGCAGGGCCGGGGTCGGGCCGTTCTCGTCCAGCACCGCGATGTAGAAGTCCGGTCTGGCGGGTTCTGCGTCCGGGGTCAGCATGGCCAAACGCTCCATGCCGATGGCAAAGCCCGTGGCGGGCACGTCCGCGCCGCCCAGCTGCTTGATCAGGCCATCGTAGCGGCCGCCGCCGGCAACAGCGGTCTGCGACCCGATATCCGTGGAGGTGACCTCGAAGGTCAGGCCCACGTAATAGTCCAGCCCGCGCACCAGCCTCGGGTTCTTGACATAGTCCACCTTGGCGCCGTCCAGAATCCTGAGCACTTCCTCGTAGGAGGTGCGGCAACCGTTGCAGAGGTGATCCTCGATGCTCGGGGCGTCCTTGGTCAGCTCGCGGCAGCGCTCGACCTTGCAGTCCAGCACGCGCAGGGGGTTGGACTCGCTGCGACGTTTGCAGTCGTCGCACAGTTCGTCATACCCGGTGAGATTCTTGAAAAAGTCAGTCAGGGCCTGGCGATGCACGGGGCGGCATTCGCGGCAGCCCAGGGAGTTGACCTCGAAGGTCAGCTGCTTCATGCCCAGTTCACGCAGGTAGGTGTAGAGCATCAGCACCAATTCGGCGTCGGCCTGGGGCTCGCTGGGGCCGATCATCTCCACGTCCAGTTGATGGAACTGGCGCATGCGTCCCTTTTGAGGGCGCTCGTAGCGGAACATGGGGCCGAAGGTGAAGACCTTGGTCACCTTGCCCGGGGCGTGCAGCTTGTTCTCGATATAGGCGCGCATCAGTCCGGCAGTGGCCTCGGGGCGCAGGGTCAGGCTGCGGCCCTTGCGGTCGGGGAAGGTGTACATTTCCTTCTGCACCACGTCGGTTTCCTCGCCAATGGAGCGGGAAAACAACTGGGTCTTCTCGATGATGGGGGTGCGGACCTCATCATAGCCGTAACGGAAGAAGACCTTGCGGGCGGTGTCCTCGAGGAGGGCGAACTTGGTGCTCTCGGGCGGGAAGAGATCGGCCACGCCCTTGATTTTCTGAATTTTGCTCATTGTGTGTGCGTATCGTCTTTGGTTCTAGGGTTCCAAACAATGTCCAAGCCGCATGGAGTTAGTCCATAGCGGCCTAAATGTCAAAACCGACGATCTATTCTAGTGATATTGAGCTGTGCTTACGCCGTTGACTTGGCGAAGGAATAGAGCGGGGTCAAAGGGCGCTGGCCGGCAAAGTCCACGCGGATGGCACCATAGGCCCCAAGGCCAAGCGGATAGACCAGTCCGTTGAGCCAGTTCCAGGGCGGGGTGGCGCGCCAGGTCCAGACCGGACCCGGCAGCACGGAGCCGCATTTGATGGGTTTGTTGCCAAGAGCCTCGGAGATCAGGCGGCGCATCTCCAAACAGGAATACCAGCGGGCCTCGATGAACGCACCCTCATTGCCCTTCCAGGGCCAGCAGGAGGTGCAGCGTGCTCGGCGGTAGAGGGAGTAGCGGTTCAAAAAGCCGATGATCACCCCGTATTTGGCTACCCGTTTGGCTTCGCGCAGGGCCGTGAGCGGGTCCTCGCAGAATTCCAGGACCGTAAGCAGGGAGGCGTAGTCGAATTCGTCGTCACTAAAGGGCAGATGTTCAGCCTTGCCCAGATGGTAGGAGGCATGAGGTCCAAGTCTACGCCGCGCTGCGCCCAGCATATCCGGGGAGTCGTCCAGGCCGGTGATGTCGAAGCCCATTTCCCAGAACAGCTTCATGAAGATGCCTGGCCCACTGCCTATGTCCAGCAGGGTGTTTCCCCGGCGCGGCCATGGTGAAGCCAGCCGTTCCAGAAGACGGCGCTCCTGCACCAGCGCGAACGAACCCTGTGTGGATTCGAACCACGCTTCATAGCGGTCTACCGCGCTGCCGTCCCATCTGGCCATGCGTTTTGGCTCCGGAGTTGTAGGAGGCCTTGCCTGCTCTGGGTTATAGAGAAAAGCTAAACATTTTCAAATAGATATCAATGGCTCATTATCACCTGAATAACGCCATGTAGCAACCTGTTTTGGAGGCTGCGAGGGTGACTACTGCACGCTGCCGAACAAATGGGAGGGGACGCAAGGCCCCCTCCAGATGAACCGCTATTTGTATCTCGCCCCCTGAGCCGCAGAGCGTACTTGTCTGCTGTAGCGTCTGAGCAGCGGAGAATTGAGGACCTTTTCGGGCATGACCAGTGCTTCACGGCGCTTGTCCAGTTCGGTCTCGTCCACCAGAAGCTCCAGTTTGCGGGCCGGGATATCGATCTCGATCATGTCGCCTTCCTGAACCAGACCGATCACGCCACCGTCTGCCGCTTCGGGCGAGACATGACCAATGGCCGCGCCGCGCGTTCCGCCGGAAAAACGGCCGTCGGTGATGAGCGCCACATCTGCACCCAGCCCCATGCCGGCGATATTGGCCGTGGGCGAGAGCATCTCGCGCATGCCGGGACCGCCACGCGGGCCCTCATAGCGAATGACGACTGCGTCACCCTTTTCGATCTTGTTGTTCAGGATGGCCTCGCCAGCCAGTTCCTCGGAGTCGAAGACCCGGGCTCGCGCCGTACGCTGCATCATCTCCGGGGCCACGGCGGATTGTTTGACCACAGCTCCGTCAGGGGCAAGGTTGCCGCGCAGAACGGCGATGCCGCCTTCCTTGGAATAGGGTTTGTCGATGGGCCGGATGACCTCATAGTCTCTGACCACGGCGGACAGGCTGCGCAGGTTGTCTCCCACGGACTGGCCGGTGACGGTCAGGGCATCGAGGTTGAGCAGGTCATGCTTGGCCAGTTCACTCATCACGGCTGGGATGCCACCGGCGCGGTGCAGGTCCTCCAGGTGATGGGGGCCTGCCGGAGAAAGTTTGCACAGGTTGGGGGTCTTTTTGCTGACCTGGTTGAAGATATCCAGGGTCAGATCCAGATCGGCCTCGGCAAAGATGGCGGGCAGGTGCAGCACCGTGTTGGTGGAGCAGCCCAGAGCCATGTCCAAGGTTACGGCATTGGCCACGGACTGTTCGGTGACGATGTCCCGCGGTTTGATGTCCTTGGCCAAGAGGTCCATGACGCGCATGCCTGCGGTCTTGGCCAGGCGCACGCGCTCGGCAGTCACGGCCGGGATGGTGCCGTTGCCGGGCAGGGCCAGACCGATAGTCTCGGACAGGCAGTTCATGGAGTTGGCCGTGAACATGCCCGAACAGGAACCGCAACCCGGACAGGCACACTGCTCCAGGCGCGACAGCTCGGCCTCGTCGATCTCGCCACGCTTGGCGCGGCCCACACCCTCGAACACGCTGATCAGATCGCTACCCTGGGGACCGGCCATCATGGGCCCGCCCGAAACAACCACGGCCGGGATGTTCAAGCGCAGTGCAGCCATGAGCATGGCGGGGACAACCTTGTCGCAGTTGGGGATCAGCACCAATGCGTCAAAGGGATGCGCTGTGGCCATGATCTCGATGGAATCGGCAATGATTTCACGCGAGGGCAGCGAAAAATGCATCCCTGCATGGTTCATGGCGATGCCATCGCAGACGCCGATGACGGGAAATTCCAGAGGTACGCCGCCAGCATGCCGCACGCCTTCTTTGACCGCCTTGGCGATGGTGTGCAGGTGGATGTGTCCGGGCACGACCTCGTTGGCGGAGTTGACCACGCCGATCAGCGGGCGGTCCATTTCTTCTGCAGTCAATCCGAGGGCATAGAGCAGGGAACGGTGAGGGGCTTTTTCCAGCCCTTTGGTAATTTTATCGCTTCGCATAAAATGCTGTCTCCAGTGGATCAAGTTAATCGGACGACTACGATAAAATCCTTTGCCCGGTTGTTCAAGGAGTAATAATCGATTGTGGGTTGGAAATGAGAATGAGCAAGGCTGATCAGGTGTCCATCTCCCAGAGGATCTGGATGAAGGTGCCCTTGTCCGGTGCCGAGTGGATGGAGAAGACGCCACCGGTCATTTCGGCGCGTTCCTGCATGCTGGGCAGGCCCAGACCGCCTGGAACTCCGGGGGTGGGGCCAATGGTCAGGGTATCGAAGCCCTGCCCATTGTCGCGGATGGCCAGTCTGAGGTGCCCATCGCGCCGATCCAGAGCCACGGAGACGCTATCTCCCCTGCTGTGTTTGGCCGCATTGTACAGGCCTTCCTGCACGATACGCAGCAAGACCCCGGCCAGCGCGTCGGGAATATTCTCGTTTTGGAGGGAGATGACCTTGTTTACAGTGATCGTGGGATAGATTTTCTTGAAGTCACTCAGAAACGCATCCAAGGCCACCAGCAGTCCGAAATCCTGCAGGGTGGACGGGTACAGGGCCTCCTGCATCATGCGGATGCGATCCACCAGGGATTTGGCCAGCCCTGCCGCGCTGATAAGCCATTTGCGCAGGCTGTGGTCACCGTTTTCACCCAGATCATAGAGGGCGTTGTCCAGGCCGACCTTGATGGCCAGGAGCGGTTGCCCGAGATCATCATGGATCTCGCTGGCAAAGCGTTTGCGCTGTTCATCCTGCTCGCGGAACAATTCCGCCGAAAGGCGCTTCAGGCGCTGGCGGCTTTCGTCCAGATCGCTATTGAGAAGCATGCAGGACAGGGCGTCGGTCACGCGCCCGCTGATGTCACGAAGCAGATGCTGTTCCTGAGGCGACCATTCGCGCTCGAAACTGCAATGATGCAGGCCCAGGAGCCACGGATCGCCGACATCGGGATGCAGGGAGATGAGCATGGCGGATTTGGCGCTGGCGTGTTCTCTGGCTTCCTGAGGGACATTATTGCCGTGGTCTGGGTGCAGGATCAGCGGCTCGTCCCGCTCAAGGGCCAGGCGGTTGTTGTCCACAATATTTTCGGTGGCGGGCAGATCGGCATCGGCGGGGAAAGTGATGGGGAAATCAGGATGGCAGGACCGATACGGAACCCTGAAAGAGGGACTGTCGGGAGTGCAGGGGTACATCAACCAGGCCTGATCCGCATCAAAGGCTTGGCGGATGGCGTCCACAACCCGGGACATGACCGCATCCAGGCCTCGACCCTTGCGGATGGCTTCCTCGATCAGATTGATTTTTTCGAGATGTCTGAGATCCGCCACTCCGGACGGCCCCTGATCCGGCTGAAATCTGGCCATGAGTTTCAGTTGCTGCCTGAGTTCGGCAAGCTCAAAGAGCAACTGTTCTCGCGGTTTGTCCTGATCTGGAGTCGATTGTACCATGATGTGCCTCGATTTCGGCATTGCACAGGGGCAAGGTGGTTTATTGACCTGTTTATGCTATCCTGCTGCACACTGTTGTCAATTCGTGAATTCCCTGCCTCTATGGCTGATCTCATTTTGCCGGGGCAGGTTTCATTTGACCCACCTCGCTCAAGTGCTATAGGGGCGCCATGCCAACACTGATATTGAAGAAAGGACGAGAGAAATCATTGCTGCGCCGCCATCCGTGGATATTTTCCGGGGCCGTGCAGAAAGTGGAAGGTTCTCCCAAGATCGGCGAGACCGTGGACGTTGTTTCGGCCAGCGGAGGCTGGTTGGCCTCGGCGGCCTATTCGCCGGAGTCACAGATTCAGGCCCGGGTCTGGACCTTTGATCGCAAGACCACCGCTGACTCCGAATTTTTCAGGGCCAGAATCGGTGATTGCATTGCGGCTCGTCGCACTCAGGGGCTGGATATCCCCGAGGGGGCCTGCCGCCTGATTGGGGCCGAGTCCGATGGCTTGCCCGGCGTGGTTGTGGATCGCTACGGGGATTGGCTTTCGGGCCAGTTCATGAGCGCTGGCGCCGAGCGCCACAAGGGTGATATCGCCGCTGCCATGCTGGAGTTGACCGGCTGCAAGGGCTTTTGGGATCGTTCCGACTCTGATATCCGCGCCAAGGAAGGGCTGGTGCCTCACTCCGGCCTGCTCTTGGGTGACGAACCACCCGAGTTTGTGGAGATCGACGAACGCCCGGCCAGATTCCTGGTGGATATCCGCAACGGGCACAAGACCGGATACTATCTGGACCAGCGCGACAACCGCCGCGCCGTGGGCGCGCATTGTCAGGGCCAGGACGTGCTGAACTGTTTCTCCTACACCGGTGGTTTCGGCGTCACGGCGCTCTTGGGCGGTGCGGCCAGTTGCCTCAACCTCGATGTTTCGGCCCCGGCTCTGGATCTGGCCCGGCGCAATGTGGAGCTCAATGGCCTGTCCGGCGAGAACGTGGAGTACCGCGTGGCCGATGTGTTTGCGGCCTTGCGTGAGTATCGCGACGAGAATCGGACCTTCGACGTGATCGTACTTGATCCGCCCAAATTCGTGGAGTCGCGTAATCAGTTGCAACAGGCCTGTCGGGGCTACAAGGATATCAACCTGTCCGCGCTCAGGCTGCTCAGGCCCGGTGGATTGCTGTTCACCTTCTCCTGTTCGGGATTGATCAGTGATGATCTGTTCCAGAAGGTGGTGGCGGGTGCTGCTCTGGATGCCGGGCGTGATGCGCGCATCGTGCGTCGGTTTACCCAGGCTCCGGATCATCCTGTGGCGCTTAATTTCCCTGAGGGCAGCTACTTGAAAGGTCTCTTGGTCCAAGTTATGTAACAGACCGCTGAAAAACAGCCGTCTGCTTCGTTGCTGTGAAAGAATTCAAAATCTTACGTATTGTTAATACGCTGCGATCTTGAATTTTTCTTGCGCCTCGCATCCTACCGTTTTTGAACGGTCTGAAGAGAAATACGATTTAAAATTTTGATTGGAGAAAGAGTATGTCGGAACAAGACAAAAGCTATGAAGAAAGCATTGGCAGCGATATCTTCAACATGATCACGTCCGCCAAGCAGAGTGGTCTGGACTTGGATAATGGTTTCCAGAACGAGCCTTTGTCCACGCCCAAGATGACCATTCGCTACCTGTTCTACGGGAAGAAAGCGCTGACGGCATTGCCCATGCCAAATGACGTCAAAAAGCAGCTCAGGACCGCCAATGTTTTGGGCATGATCGAAGTGAATGGTAAGCCCGTGGGCATTCATCTGATCTGTGTCTTTGCCAAGCCCTTTGGCGATGTTGCCAGCGAGCAGGAATCCATTGCCGCCCTGCAACCCAAGGGCCTCACCGCCTTTGCCACCCAACTCAAGCAGGTCATGGCCGATGAGTTCAAGCAGGCCGAGCAGGATGCACAGTCCGGGGACAAGACCGTTCACTAGCCGTTGCTCGGCTTTTATTGAAATGCGTCTTGTATTTGCCCTCCCCCGGGAAAACCGTTAGTTTTCCGGGCGTATGTCTACGCCAATGGTCCAGGCCCGGCACGTGTCGCATAACTTCGGCACACACTGGGCACTGAAGAATGTCAGTTTCTCCCTGAACAAGGGAGAGTTCCTGTTCCTGTCCGGCCCGTCCGGGGCGGGCAAGACCACGTTGCTCCGGCTGCTGTATGCCTCGCTGCCCCTTGTGCGCGGTCAGGCCGAGGTGGCCGGATTCCAGCTCAAGGACCTGTCTGGTCGGCATGTGGTGCAACTGCGCCGTCAGGTCAGCGTCGTCTTTCAGGACTTCAAGATTTTGAAGGACCGCACCGTGGCGGCCAACGTCGCGTTGCCCCTGGAGGTGCGCGGCATGCCTGCGCGTATCGCCACCAAAAGGGTCAATGCCGTGCTGCGCAGCCTGGGGCTGGAGAAAAAGGCCCTGTGCCGCTGCTCCGAGCTTTCAGGCGGTGAACAGCAGCGCGTGGCCATTGCCCGGGCCATTGTCATCAATCCGCAGTTGCTGCTGGCCGACGAGCCCACCGGCAATCTGGATCGCGATCTGGCCATGCATCTCATGGAAGTTTTCAAACAGTTCCATACCTTTGGTACCACCGTGATTCTGGCGACCCACAACCGGGATGTGGTGGAGAGTGTGCCGGGTGCCAAGCGCCTGGAGCTCGTGGACGGGCATGTGACCAATGCCAACTGGCAGGCCCCGGACCTGGAGATTGCCCAGACCTCTGAACTGCCCAACAGTCGCCCGGGCTGCGGCCCCGACAGCCACAAAGGCGGGAGGCAGTAATGGGCATGCTCATGCGGCTCATTGTGCGTGGATTTTCTGACCTTACGCGCAACCCTCTGGCTCAGGTCATGACGCTGATGGCCGTCACCCTCACGGCTTTTCTGGCCGGGTTGTTTCTGCTGTTCGTGGTCAATCTGAATCAGGAATTGTCCTCGGCCAAGGGGCGTTTTGTCTTTCAGGTCTACTGGCAGGCGGACGCGGACATGGCCGTGGTCAAGAAGCAGTGGCAGGAGTTCCAGACTCTGGACGGTCTGCTGTCCATGAAGACATTTACCCCGGATGAGGCTCTGGCCGATCTTGCCCGCTCTCTGGAGGGCGGTGAAACCCAGATCAAGGGATTGACCGGGGATAGCCCTCTGCCTGCCACGGCGGTGCTGCACTTTGCCTCGCCAGCGGGCGATCCCGAGGCCTTCACCCAGAACATCCTGTCGCGCATTGCGGGCAAGCGCTTCGTGCAGGACGTGCATTACAGCACCATGCAGTTGGGGCTGGCCAAGGCCTGGAAGTCATTTGCGCGCACGGTGCTCTGGCCGCTCATCGCCTGTTTGGGGCTGGTGGGTGCGCTCATCGTTTCCAATACCTTGCGCCTGTCGCTCATCTCGCGGCGCGATGAAGTTGAAATCCTGCAGCTGGTAGGCGCAGGCCGCTGGTACATCCAACTGCCGCTGGTGGTGGGTGGGGCGACCCTGGGCCTTGTGGGTGGCGTATTGTCCCTGGGCATGCTCAAGGGGGTGCAACTGGCCCTGGCTGATCTGTTCAACACCCCACCACTGAATCTATCCATCAGCTTTCTGCCTGTGGAATACGCGGTGGGTCTTGCGGTGGGTATGGCCTTGGTGGGCGCTGCCTCCTCGCTGATGGCCCTGCGCCAGTAGTCCCCGTCGTCCAGCCTAGGGGCGTCGTTTGCTGCCCTGCTGAATCTCTTTCTTTCCGGACAGGGATGTCCCCTTTTTTCATGGCAATCATCGCATTTCGGCGCTCAGTGCGGTCAGGCCTGCGAGCTGGGCGCTGTGGTTGAATATGAATTGGTTGTCTTGTTTGGTTGGCATTGTACTGACCCGATTGCTATCATGTCTCTTTTTTTACAACAGCTCCTATTGAAAAACTTGGACGAAATTGCTCAATTTGAGTGATTTAGTAATTCAGTACCCTGCGGGGCGGCCAAGAACGATCGATAACCGTTTGTTGACATGTCAACAATGAGGGGGTGTGGAGAATGGAAAGGTCGGGGGGATGGGGAAGAGGGTTTGGGCGAGGAGGGACGGGAGATCTTTTGCAAAAGGCACCGTCCCTCCTCGTTCAAGAATAGTTTTTGCGGTCAGCCTTCCACGGCGATCACCGCGCAGACGGTGGGGCCGTGCACGCCCTTGACCACGATCTTTTCGATGTCCGCGGTGGAGCTGGGGCCGGTGATGATGTGCATGGCCGAGGGCAACAGCCCGTCGGCGCGCGTCAGCGAGCGGACAAAGGCCGGAAGCTTCGGGATGGTGGGCACGGCGCGACCGGGCAGGGCCAGGGCGATGTGCACGGGCGGGAGCAGCGATGTCTGGCGTGGGGTGCTGGCTCCTGCAGTGACGATGACCGAACCGGATTCGGGCAGCACGGCCTCGGCACTGGTAATGCCCACATCCGTCCCTGCGCGTTCGGCCAGAGGGGCGTCATGGGCAATGACAGTGATCTTCAGCTCGGCCAGAATTTCAGCCAGACCCAAAGCGTCCAGATCGTGGTGATCCCAGACCAGGGCACTCGTGGCGCCCAGTTCCTTGAGCATGGCCTTCAGTTCGTTGCGGGCGTTCTCAAGGTCCTTCACGGGCACGTAGCGCACACCGCGCAGTTCGGCACGCTCACGCATCAGTTTCCAGTTGTCCTTGCCGTGAGCCCTGGCTCTGGAAGAACGGGCGTGGCGGGGGCAGCTGCCATGGCCTACGCCGCGACGCAGGGCGTCCAGAATGTATTCACGTGCGCTCATGATCGTCCTCCCTGCCGGGTTGTCTTGCCGGGTTTCCACGTCTTGGAGAAAGGCTCCTTGAAGCTGGGCAGGCGGCGTTTGCGTGCCCACAGGGACAGGGCCTTGCCAATACCGGGCATGCGGCGGGCCAGCTTCAGGTTCGGGTCCAGGGTGCGGGCCACGGTGGTGGCCGCTTTCCAGGCCCGTGGGCTGGCCGTGAGCCGGGCAAAGGCCGCTGCTGCCAACGGGGGCAGCGGCGATTGGGTATCGGCATGGCGCGCACGCAGTTTCATCAGCAGGCGTGGGTGATCGATGCGCACAGGGCAGGCATCACGGCAGGCCCCACAGGTGGTGCAGAAGTAGGGGAACTGCGCATAGGGGTTGTCCACGCCCTGAGCCTCGGCCAAAAGTGGTGCGAGGATGGAGCCCATGGGGCCGGAATAGGTTCCCGGGAAGGCCAGACCGCCCACGCGGATATAGGCCGGACAGAAATTGAAACAGGCCCCACAGCGGATGCAGTTAAGGATGGGGCGCATCTCGGGGTCGGCCAGGACCTTGGAGCGACCATTGTCCAGCAGCACCAGATGAAAGACCTCCGCCCCGTCGGTCTCGTCCTCGCGGCGTGGCCCGGTGATGAGCGAGGTGTACGACGACAGCACCTGTCCGGTGCACGAGCGAGGCAGCACCGCCAGGATGGCGGCCATATCCTCCATGCTCTGCACCGCCTTCTCCAGGCTGGCCACGGCCACATGCACCCGGGGCAGGGTGGTGCTCATGCGGATGTTGCCCTCGTTTTCGATGAGGACAACGGTCCCGGTCTCGGCTACCAGCATATTGGCGCCGGTGATGCCCATGTCGGCCTCAAGGAATTTTTCGCGCAGGGCGCGCCGGGCCATGAGAGTCAGTGTGGGGATGTCGTCGGTGATGGGTTCGCCCAGATGCTCGTGGAAGAGCTCAGAGACCTCGTGGCGGTTCTTGTGCAGGGCCGGGCCCACGATATGCGAGGGTTTTTCGTCGGCCAGCTGTACGATCCACTCGCCCAGGTCCGTTTCATTGACCTCAATGCCCTGGGATTCGAGCAGATGGTTCAGCCCGGTTTCTTCGGTCACCATGGACTTGCCCTTGACCACGGCCTTGACCCCTTCGGCCCTGGCGATGTCGGCCACGATGGCATTGGCTTCGGCCCCGGTTCTGGCCCAGTGCACGTGCCCGCCTGCGGCGATGACGTTTTCTTCCAGCATTTCCAGAATAGCGGGCAGGTTCTCCAGGCAGCGTCGTTTGACCTCTTCGGCGCGATCGCGCGCGGCCTCGGGATCGGGCAGGGTGTCCATGCCGTCGGCCCGGCTCTGGCGGAAGATGCGGGCGGCGTTTTTCAGTGTCTTGCGCAGCCTCTTGTCGGCCACGGCCTGTTCGCAGCGGGTGGTGAATGGTCCGGTCATCCTCATGCGCCCACCCCCGAGTCCAGAACCTGTGCGATATGCAGCACGGGTTGCTTGGCTTTGAGTTTTTCCAGTCCGCCGCGGATGTTCAACAGGCAGCTGGGTTCCGCTGTGACCACGATGTCGGCCTGACAGGACAGGATGTCGTCGATCTTGTCTTCCAGAATAGCCTCGGACACGGCAGCGTGCTGTACGGAAAAAGGGCCACCGAAGCCGCAGCATTCGTCGGCAAATTCAAGTTCCACACGGGTCAGTCCGCCCACGGCGTCCAGCAGGGCGCGGGGCTGATCCTTGACCCCCAGGCTGCGGCCCACCTGACAGGAATCGTGATAGGCGGCGCGGGCCACATAGTTGGCATCCACGTCGGTCACGCCCAGCACGTCCACCAGATATTCGCAGAATTCAAAGGTCCGCTGGCCCAGAGCCCTGGCACGCTCGCGCATGCCGGGATCGTTTTCGAACAACTCGGCATAGCTGTGGCGCATCATGTGTACGCAGGACCCGGAAGGGGCCACGACCACATCGGCGTTTTCGAATAGGGTCAGATGGCGGCGCGCAACCTCGCGTGCCTCGTCCAGGCGTCCCGATTTATACACGGGCTGGCCGCAGCAGGTCTGGCCCTTTGGCATGTGCAGGTCAACGCCCAGGCGCGTCAGTACATTGGCGCAGGCCTGACCAACCTCGGGCAGGAACTGGTCCACAAGACAGGGAATGAATAAATTTACTGTAGGCATAGATTCTCCAAGGCGGCGATTATGACCCCTTGGGCTGGCATGTCAATATCTGCGGTCTATGGAGACAGTGCCAAAGGTCTTCCGTGCACTGGACCCGACATGAAAATTCGGTATACTCTGCCTGTAATCTGTTCATTATTCGGGAGAATCGTATGTGGGAAGCCTTTGTAGAACTGAACCCTGTCATGCAGGCGCTGTTGGCCACATGTTTTACGTGGGGCTTGACCGGTGCTGGCGCAGCGGTGGTTTTTCTGACCAAGAATGTGAGTAAACTGACCCTTGATGTGATGCTTGGGTTTGCCGCGGGCGTGATGATTGCCGCCAGTTACTGGTCGCTCTTGGCCCCGGCCATCGAGATGAGCGAACATTTGGGGTTCTGGTCATTCGTACCTGCTGCCATCGGCTTTGTGGGGGGAGCAATATTTTTGCGAGTGGTGGATATGTTCCTGCCACATCTGCATTTGAATACCCCCACCAGCGAGGCCGAGGGCATACCAACCAACTGGAAACGCAGCACGCTTCTGGTGGTGGCCATCACCCTGCACAACATCCCCGAGGGGTTGGCCGTGGGCGTGGCCTTCGGGGCCGTGGCTGCGGGCATGGATTCTGCGACTCTGGCCGGGGCCATGGCTCTGGCTCTGGGTATCGGCATCCAGAATTTTCCCGAGGGCACGGCCGTGTCCGTACCGCTGCGGCGCGAAGGCATGAGTCGGTCCAAGGCTTTTTTGTATGGTCAGGCTTCGGGCATGGTGGAGCCCATCGCGGGTGTGATCGGCGCGGCGGCAGTGCTCTATGCCCAGCCCATTCTGCCTTATGCTCTGGCCTTTGCCGCCGGAGCCATGATCTTCGTCTCCGTGGAGGAGGTCATCCCGGAATCCCAGTCCTCAGGTAACGGTGATTGGGCAACCATGGGGGTGATCATGGGGTTTACCGTGATGATGAGTCTGGATGTGGCTTTAGGGTAAGGACGCCCCAGAGGGGCTGATTGCGGTGTTGCTTCGTGCTGACCGGACCCTCATGTATTGGCATATACACATCGGCCCCGGCCAGCCCTCGCGCCTCGCTTTCGCACCCTTTGCGACGTCCTCAGGCTGGGAGCTGCCCCAGAGGGGGCGCTGCGGGAATGTTGAAAACCTCGCCTATGTCTGAATAGGCGTCGGTCTTAACATCCCTTGTTTTTACCATCCGACTCCTCATGAACGGCCCACGAGACCGGAACATCAAGAAACGAAAGCCAGGTTCGGTGTAAGTCGATCCTGGCTTTTTTGCGCCTTGCTTTCGTACTCTTAGTGGCGGTCTGAAAATCGCGCACGAGAGCATGCCTCTTCTCTATGCTGCGATGACCCCATGATCCCACAAGATTTTGAGGCCGATGCAGATGAGCACAGTGCCACCGAGCAACTCGGCGTATTTGCCTATGTTTTGTGCCTTGGCGGCGGTTTTGCCGAGATGAAGGCCAGCTGTCGTGAAGAGTAGAGCGACGATGCCAATGATCAGGGACGGCCACCACACGGAGACTCCCAACATGGAGAGGCTGAGCCCCACCGCGAGTGCGTCAATGCTGGTCGCGATGGAAAGAACGATCAGGGTCATGCCCTTGGTCGGGTCCTTTCGGGAGTCTTCGTCATCCTCAAAAGCTTCCCGGATCATCTTGTATCCGATGTAGGCAAGCAGGGCGAAAGCGATCCAGTGGTCATATGCCTCAATATAGGAGCGGACCGTAGCGCCCAGAAACCAGCCGAGTATGGGCATGAGTGCCTGAAACAGCCCGAAGTGCCATGCCAGCCGGAACGTTTGGCGTGGGCTGACAGATTTGAGCGTAATGCCGGTTGCAATCGCGACAGCGAAGGCGTCCATGGCAAGGGCGATGGCTATGGTGATGAGTGCTATATTTCCCATGTGTTGTTCCTTAACTCGAATTTTGACAGAGCTACATACGGTCCTTGGCATACACAAGCATTTTCTCAGCATTGCTTTGATTGAAAGGGATGATCAAGCATATGGCAGTGGAGCGATCAGCGTATCGTCTGATGAAGTGAGGAGCGCAATCGGTAATTCGCGGAATTACTCTTTGGACGTTCGGACCGCCGCAGACCCTCACCTCATGATTGTGGTCCCGGCCATGCTTTGCTATCTTCGGCGCCCCGATGCGGGGCAGCAGCCAGCGCCACTTGGCGACGGTCGCCCGCTCGCCGGGCTCAATAATCAACAATTGCCGGATACTCAGCGATGGTCTTTTCCTCGTCAGCCTTTCTCTTCTTTTTTCTGCCCCTGGTGCTCTTGGGCTACTACCTGCTGCCCGTCCGGCTGAAGAATCTGTTCCTGCTTGTCTCAAGTTTGGGCTTCTATGCCTGGGGCGAGGTCTTCTACGTCCTGGTGATGTTGGCCTCCATCGGTGTGAACTACGGCTCCGGGTTGCTGCTGGCGCGTGCCGCCACCCCCCGTGGCAAAAAACTGGTGCTTGGCGGGGCCGTGGTCTTCAACCTCGGGCTGCTGGGTTGGTTCAAGTACGGCGGTTTTGTGGTGGAAAACCTCAACACCGTGCTTGCCATGATCGGCCAGCAACCGTTGCCCGCCCTGCAACTGCATCTGCCCATCGGTATCTCGTTCTTCACCTTCCAGGCCATGTCCTATGTCATCGACCTCTATCGCAACGAGGTCGAGGTTCAGCGCAACCCCGTGAATCTGGCCCTGTACATCAGCCTGTTTCCACAGCTCATTGCCGGACCCATCGTGCGCTATCACGACGTGGCGGCGCAGCTTCGCCAGCGGCGGGTGACCCTGGACGGCTTCTCCGAGGGGGTGCAGCGCTTCATCATCGGTCTGGGCAAGAAGATGCTGTTGGCCAACACCCTAGGCGAGGTGGCGGATCAGATCATGGCCGTGGCCCCCGCCGAACTGTCGGCTCCGGTGGCCTGGCTGGGCATCGGCTGTTACGCCTTGCAGATCTATTTCGATTTCTCGGGCTATTCCGACATGGCCATCGGCCTGGGCCGGATGTTCGGGTTCCATTTTCTGGAGAACTTCAACTACCCCTACATCGCCACCTCCATTCGCGGCTTCTGGCGGCGTTGGCACATCTCGCTGTCCTCGTGGTTCCGTGATTATCTCTACATCCCTCTGGGCGGCAGCCGGGTGGCTCCCTGGCGTGTCATGCTCAATCTCTGGGTCGTGTTCCTGCTCTGCGGCCTGTGGCACGGCGCAAGCTGGAACTTCGTGATCTGGGGCGCGCTGCACGGCCTGTTCCTGGTGCTGGAGCGGACTCGCTTCGGCCTCTGGTTGGACCGCTGCTGGCGGCCCGTGCGCCATGCCTATGTGCTGGTGGTGGTGCTGGTGGCCTGGGTCTTCTTCCGGGTCGAGGCCTTGCCCGATGCCCTGGACTACATCGGTGCCATGGCCGGGTTGGGCGGGGTCACCGCCAAGACCATGGCCGCAGGCACGTATCTGCCCATGGAAAAGAAACTGATGCTCTATGCCGGGGTGCTGCTCTCCATCCCGTGGGCGTTGGTGCTGGCCTGGGTGCGTGAAAACTTTTCCGGGCGTTATCCGGCTCTACTGCGCACACCCCCGAGCTGGGGCCTCGATACGGTCCAGACCCTGGCCCTGATGAGCATTCTGTTCCTGTCGCTGCTGCATGTGGCCTCCGCCACGTACAATCCTTTTATCTACTTCAGGTTCTAGGCATGCGCAGCAACATTCAATCATCACTGGCAAAGCGATTGCGCGTGGGGCTGTTTCTGGCGGCCCTGTTCCTGCCCTTTGGCGGGCTGGTGCTGAATTGGAACACCACGGTCTCTCTGGAGGAGAAGCGCGATCTGGCCCCATTGCCGGAGGTGCCCTCCGGTCTGGCCGAGCTTGCCGAACTGCCGCGCGGGATGGAAAAATTCATCAGCGATCACTTTGGGTTCCGGCAGGAGCTGAGCAGCCTCTACAACCTGATCCAGTTGCGGGTGCTGGCGCCCAAGCCGTCGCGCTGGGTCGTGTCCGGAGACGATGACTGGCTCTACATGGGACAGTCGGTTTCCTATGCCCGCAAGAATGCGCCCCTGTCTGCCAAGCGTTTGGAGGCCTGGGCAACCTTGCTCCGGGCCAAGCGCGACTGGCTGACTCGGCGCGGGGTGCGCTACGTCTTCACGGTGGCCCCCAGCAAGCCCTCGATTTATTCGTCCCAGATTCCCCAGGACCTGGCCCCGGCACCGGTCTCGGCTTTGGATCAGCTGAACGGCGTGCTTACCGGGCAGAGTGACATCCCCTGGATCGACCTCAAATCCATGCTGCTGGAGCAGGTTGCAACGCGGCAGGTCTATCACAAGACGGACACCCACTGGAACGACACCGGGGCGGCGCTGGCTGCCTCTGCCGTGCTGCGTCGGGCGGCCATGCCGGGCGTGACTCCGCCGGGGCTGGATGACTTCAGGCGCAGGTCCGTGTCGGGCATCGGTCTGGATCTGGCCAAGATGCTGGGGCTGCAATACATGCTGACTGAGGACTACGAAGTGCTCAGCCCCTTGGGGTCAAGCCCCGTCGCCATCCGCGATCGCACCTATCTGGGGCGCGACTGGGGGCCGTATCCGGCGCGTCTGTTCAGCACTGCCGGGCGCTCCGGTCGGGTCGCCATTGTGGGGGATTCCTTTGTCATGGCCACGACCTTCACCGATCGCATTGCCGAGCAGTTCGCCACAGGGGTGGGGGTGCATCGCGACAAGCTGTCGCCTGACTCCCCGCAGGATTTGGAACTACTGATCAAAGCGGTTCAGCCTGACCTGATCGTGGAGGAGTTGGTGGAACGCAATCTGATCCGCTTCGCACCCGACCCCAAGCCTTTTCTGGAGGCCCTGGCCGTTCAGTAGGGCAGAGCCAGAGAACGCTCTTTTTGCATGCTTATTGGGTGCATAGACCGATCTGCGGGGGTGATGGGGTTCCAAGGCCTTGAGTTCTTGCTTCGCGCTGAGCGAAGTGGGGGGCTGGCGCTCAGAAATCAAGAGAGCAGCGATGGAACTCTGGGGGGCATTCGCTATCCAGCCACGGGTGGGCGTGCAGTCTCCTCGGTCCCTTTGGGCACGCCGCAGGCGAAAAGCTTTGATAAGTATGCTTGGGCTGGCGATTTCCATAGTTTTTGAGTTCATCCAATGCAAAGAGGCCGATCTGAGCCGGTTGTCTACGGTGGGGTCAACAAGGTGCTAAAAGGCAAATTCATGAAGCCATTGTAGTTTTCTTTATTTGTAGATTCCTACTTTCACTTTGCTGGAGCGAATCGTTTGCGACAACCCCGAAGAGGCTGAAACCGAATGCTGCAGGAATCGCCCAAAGGCTCAGTTAAATACGGTTGAGTACTCTATGTAGTTGACTTGCTTGTATATATGGCAAATAATTGAATTTGAGTTAAAGTGACAAATAACCTGAATAGCATGTGGGATTGATATGATTAATCTAGTCAAACTAACGTGGTGCTTGTTTATATTGTCAGCGTGTTTCGGTTGTGTGCCTAAAAACGCCTCGCAATCTGTGAATAGCGCAGACTCAGTGTCCGTTCAGCAGGAACTCGATTTGAAAGTATACACGCTAGAGCTTATTTCGGCCCCGAAGACTGTCCGCTTTTTCGGGGAAGGATGTACACTTCTTGCTGGTAGTCCTACTCATGTGAGCATTCTTGATTTCAACCAATCTGGCAGTGTCGAGTTTTCCAAAGACAACACGTCGTATGCCTTCTCTGCAAAGTCAAACACGCTTGCATTGGGACAGTCCGGTGGATTGATCCAGATTTTCGACACTGCAACCGGTAAACGACGTGAAGTGCTCAAGGGGGGAGCGACTCCAAAGAAAATCAAGATATCTCTAAATGGTGACTTCCTTGCTGCAGCAAACGGAAACGGAACATCTCTTATAAATCTTAACATAGGAAAAACAGAACATCACTTTCCTGGCGGCGGCTGGCAGTTTGGACAATTCCATTTTTCACCAGATGAACGATATTTTGCAGCAGGAGTCCGCAAATCAGAATCTTCGCTGCAGCACACGGTGTATCAATATGATCTTTCTACAAAGACAATTGATCGTGAGTTTTCAATCGAAGGGACAATCACTCAGCTCCTCTTCTCTCCTAATGGCGAAAAACTTTTAGTTTCAACCACCGATCCCGGAGGAATTGCCTACGAAACTCGACTTCATCTTTTCGATACGGCAAGTGGCAAGGAATTATTTCAATGGGAAAGTGATGAAGGCATCGTTGATGTAGTTTTTTCGCCTAACAGCAAGGTATTGGCTATTGGCACTGCGGCAGGTGCACTCATACAAAATGGGGTTGTTCGCTTGCTTGATGCAAATAATGGCACTGAGAAGGACCGTTTCATGCTGGACAACGTTGTGGTTGATTTAGACATGTCCCCAGATGGACAGCTTGTTTCCGTTGTCTCAGGAACATACAGTATGTGGAAGAAGAAAGCTGTTGTGTTTATATACAATATGAATGAACATCGAATTGTATATAATCTAAATTCGAAAGAATTTTTCAATATGAACAGTTTTTCATCAGATGGACGCTTTCTTGTTGTAGGGGGAAGGGGATCTTCTGTACAACTTCTTGAGTTCAAAAAGAACTGAACGACACGTCAAGCATATAGCACTTGTAACAAGCTGATATTTATTAAAGGCTTAAGGTCATTTGCAAAGAGGCCGGAAGCATCTGCTTCCGGCCTCTTCGGTTGTGCGGTGTGCAAAAGGCGGGAGTTAGTCGCCCATGATTTCGTGGTAGCCGTCGATGAGCACGTCGATGACGGCGGGGTCGGCCAGGGTGGAGGTGTCGCCGAATTCGTCGAACACGCCCGCGGCGATCTTGCGCAGTACGCGGCGCATGATCTTGCCTGAGCGGGTTTTGGGCAGCCCCTCGGCGAACTGGATGGCCTCGGGCGAGGCGATGGGTCCGATCTCCTTGCGCACGTGGGTCCGAAGCTCGACGATCAGTTCGTCGGACTCTTCGATCCCGGCAGAGAGAGTGACGTAGGCGTAGATGGACTCGCCCTTGATGTCATGCGGCATGCCCACGACTGCGGCCTCGGCCACGGCGGGGTGCGAGACCAGAGCGGATTCGATCTCTGCGGTGCCCATGCGGTGACCGGAGACGTTGATCACGTCGTCCAGGCGACCCATGACCCAGAAGTAACCGTCCTCGTCACGACGTGCGCCGTCACCGGACTCGTACATGCCGGGGAAGCGTTCGAAGTAGGTGGACTTGTAACGGTCGGGGTTGCGGTACACGCCGCGCAGCATGCCCGGCCAGGGCTTGCGGATAACCAGGTTGCCGCCCTCGTTGGCGGGGACCTCGACACCTTCGGAGTCCACGATGGCGGCATCGATGCCGGGCAGTGGACGGGTGCAGGAACCCGGCTTCAGGGTGGTGGCATACGGCATGGGAGACATCATGATGCCGCCGGTCTCGGTCTGCCACCAGGTGTCAACGATGGGCAGCTTACTGGCACCGATGTGCTCGTGATACCACATCCAGGCCTCGGGGTTGATGGGCTCGCCCACGGAACCCAGAACGCGCAGCGAGCTCATGTCATGCTTCTGCGTCCATTCCACGCCTTCGCGCATCAGTGCGCGGATGACGGTGGGGGCGGTGTAGAAGATATTGACCTTGAATTTATCCACGATCTGCCAGAAGCGGTCCGGGGCCGGGTAGCTGGGCACGCCCTCGAACATCAGGGAGGTGCCGCCGTTGGCCAGCGGGCCGTAGACGATATAGCTGTGACCGGTGACCCAGCCGATGTCGGCGGTGCACCAGTAAACGTCGTTGTCCTGCATGTCGAAGACGTACTGCATGGTGGAAGCCACGTACGTCAGGTAACCGCCGGTGGTGTGCACGACGCCCTTGGGCTTGCCCGTGGAACCGGAGGTGTAGAGGATGAACAGGTTGTCCTCGGCGTTCATCTTCTCGGGCTCGACAAAGCCCAGATCATCGGCAGCCATTTCGTCGTTCCACCAAGTGTCGCGGCCGCTCTGCATGGGGGCGTCGGACCCTGCGCGGTTCACAACAACACAGCTGGAAACGGTGGGGCAGTCCTTCAGGGCTTCGTCGGCATTGGGCTTCAAGGGGATGGTTCGCCCGGCGCGCAGCACGGCGTCGGCAGTGACCAGCACCTTGGCTTCGCAGTCCTGAATGCGGTTCTGCAGGCTCATGGCCGAGAATCCGGCAAAGACGATGGAGTGCATGGCGCCAATGCGGGCGCAGGCGAGCATGGCAATGGAAAGCTCGGGAACCATGGGCAGATACAGGGCCACGCGGTCGCCGCGTTTCACGCCTTTCTTCTTCAGCACGGAGGCGAACTTGTTCACCTCGTCATGCAGCATCTGATAGGTGTAGACCTTGACGTCCTCGTCGGGCTCGCCCTGCCAGATGATGGCAGCCTTGTTGCGGCGGCCATCGGTCAGATGGCGGTCCAGGCAGTTGTAGGCGACGTTGAGGGTGCCGTCCTCGAACCACTTGACCTCGGGCTTGTTCAGGTCGCTGGTGGAGCCCTTGGTGGGGTCCTTGAACCAGGTCAGCAGGTCCTTGGTGCGGTTCAGCCAGAAGCCGTCCGGGTCGTCCATGGACTGCTTGTACAGGGCCTCATATTCATCGATGCTCTTGACCCAGGCCTTGTCCTGGCCTTCGGTTGGTGGCTCGAAGAGTCGTTTTTCCTGCATCATGCTCTGAATTTTGCTCTGCTCGCTCATTCGGATCTCCCTTATTTTGGTCGTTAAAATATCGGCATCGTTGAATAAGATGCGCCGCGGGCCTGTTCTGGGCGGGCGGCGTGGCCGGTGGCGGTCTCCGGCTTTGGCCGGGGGATTGCTTCGCCTCAAAGAGTACACGTTTTATAAGGGGTTGGAAAATCGAAGGGCAGAATTTTTTGGTAAACGGCATGAAATGGTGGTATGAACGGACGCGTGCTTGATTGCGCGACTATACGCATGCGGCGAACGGTCGAAATCGGGCAGTGAGCCGCCCGAGAGATGCCAGAACAGTGACTAAAAGGTCCCGGAACTCCACCGGAACCCTGCGAGGCCGACGCCCGAATGAATCTCACGAATCTCTCCACAATGTTCAAGCCCAACTCCGTGGCCGTTATCGGCGCAACGGAGGAGCAGGGTCACCCCGGCGCCGTGATCATGAAGAACCTGCTTGCCAGCAAGTTCATCGGCCCCATCATCCCCGTGCACGACACCCTGTCGCAGGTCTATGGACTCCCCGTCTATCGCGAGATCGACACGTTGCCCCTGACCCCTGATCTGGCCATCATCTGCTCGGCCCCCGAGACCGTGCCCGACTACGTGTTGCAGCTGGGGCGGCGCGGTGTGTCCGGTGCCGTGATCCTGGGCAACGGGTTCGAGGACCTGCCCCCGGACGTCTGCACCATGCTGGAGAACGCCATTCTCGGTGCCGCCCGGCAAACGGACCTCCGCTTTCTGGGGCCGGATTCCATCGGGTTCCTGTCCCCCTCCGTGGGCATCAACGCCAGCCTCGGGCATACAGATATCACGTCTGGGCGTGTGGCCTTCATCACGGAATCCGACTCCCTGTTCACCACGGTCCTGGACTGGGCCAAGAACCGGGGCATCGGGTTCTCGCATTTCATTTCTCTGGGCAAGAAGCTGGACTTCGGCTTTGGCGAGTTGCTGGATTTCCTGAACTCCGACCCCGGCACCCGCGCAGTGCTGCTGTATGTGGAGGAAATCCGCAACGCCCGCGCCTTCCTTTCCGCCGCACGGGCCACGGCCCGCAACAAGCCGCTCTTGGTCATCAAGGCCGGGCGCACGCCCGAGGCCTCGCGCCTCATCGCCCGCTACCGTGGCGGCCAGCAGGGCTGGGACGCCGTCTACGAGGCCGCCTTCCGCCGTTCAGGCATGTTGCGCGTGCCGGACATCGATTCCCTGTTCGACAGCGTGGAGACCATTGTCCGCACCAAGCCCATGAAGGGCGAGCGGCTGGCGATCCTCGCCAATGGCAAAAGCCCCGGCATCCTCGTGCAGGACATGATCATCGAGGGCGGCGGCAAGATGGCCGTGCTGGAAGAGGAAACCCGCACCCAGCTTCTGGAACTGCTGGAAGTGGAGTCCGGTGGCCCGGCCAAGCATTTTCTGGATGCCGAGAACCCCGTCAATATCACGGCACATGCCCCGCCCGAGCGTTACGCCGAGGCCCTGAAGATTCTGTTGAAGGCCAAGGGTGTGGACGCGGTGCTGGTGCTGCGCGTGCCCTCGCCGCTGGTGGATGGTCAGGAGGTCGCCCATGCCGTGGCCAAGGCCTCGCGCCGGGCCAAGCGTCCTGTGCTCACCAGTTGGATGGGGGGCGACAACGCCCAGCAGGCCCGCGATATCCTGTCCGAGGCTGGCATCTCCACCTACTGGACCCCGGACAAGGCCGTGCGCGCCTTCCTGAACCTGGTCAACTATCGCCGGAACCAGGAAATGCTGATGGAGACCCCGGCCTCGTTGCCCTCGGAATTCATGCCCGATACTGCCACCGCGCGCATGGTGGTGGAAAGCGCCTTGGAGAACGGGCACGAGTTGCTTTCCGTGCCCGAGGCCATGGATGTGCTGGATTCCTATGACATTCCGGTGGTGGAGACGCGCTTGTCCGGCAATGCCGAAGCCGCCGTGACCGCCGCCGAGGAGATGGGCTATCCCGTGGCGCTGAAGGTGCTTTCGCCCGACAATTTCTGCAAATCACTGGCTGGCGGTGTGGTGCTGGACCTTGAAACCGCCGATGCCGTGGCCGAGGCCGCTCAGGCCGTGGTGGACCGCGTGACCACCGCGCATCCGGACTGCCGCGTGGCAGGCTATGTGGTGCAGCGTATGGGCCGCAGGCCGCGAGCCCGTGAGCTGTTCATCAAGGCGGGCATGGACCCGGTCTTTGGTCCGTACATCCACTTCGGGCAGGGCGGCGCCGAGACCGATATCATCGGTGACCACGCCGTGTCGCTTCCTCCCCTGAACATGAGCCTTGCCAAGGAACTCATCTCTCGCACCGCCATCTCTCGCCTGTTGCGCGGTGGTAAGGGCAGCCCACCGGCAGACATCAATATCCTCTGCCTGACCTTGGTCAAGGTCTCGCAGCTCATTGTGGATATCCCGGAGATCCAGTCGCTGGAGATCAACCCGCTCTTTGCGGATGGGCAGGGGCTGCTGGCCCTGGACGCCGAAATTCGCGTGGCCCCATACAAGGGCGACCCCGGCGCACGCCTCGCCATTCGGCCCTATCCGCGTGAGTTGGAAGAATCCGTGGTTTTGAAGGACGACCGCAAGGTCATCTTGCGACCCATCCGGCCCGAGGATGAACCAGCGCATTGGGAGTTTCTGTCCAAGCTGTCCGTGGATGATATCCGCTACCGTTTCTTCGGGCTGATTCGCGAGTTGCCGCGCTCCGAGATGATTCGTCTGACGCAGATCGACTACGACCGCGAAATGGCCTTCATCGCCACTGCCGAGACCAGCGAAGGCTCGGGCGAGTACGAGACCCTTGGTGTGGTGCGCGGCATGACCAAGCCCGATAACTCGGACATCGAATTCGCCATTGTGGTCCGCTCGGACTACAAACGCCGCGGCCTGGGCGGCATCCTCATGAGAAAATTGATCAGCTACGCCAAGACCCGCAAGACCAAATACATGATCGGCGAGGCGCTGTTGGAGAACAAGGGTATGTCCGTGCTCTCCGAGAAGTTGGGCTTTGAGGTCAAGAAGAACTACGACGACGATCTCTACAAGTTCAAGCTGCTGCTTCACCCGGAGTAGTAGGGCAGTAGGGTGAAGAAGAATTCTTTTCCGGGGGCAGGGGAAAACTTTTTGAGAAAAAAGTTCTCCCCTGCCCCCGGACCCCCATCCCCTCCCAAAAACTTTTATAAACAGAGATAAGAAATTTTATTATGCCGCGAATAGAATGCCCTGTTGACCGTGGCTTTCCGATATTTTATGTCTGAAGGGCTTTCCGCGGGTCATTAATTACTAAAAAACATATTATTGTGGGTTAGTTATGCGTCCAAGAGAGTTACACAATTGTCCAGGGTTGATTGCTTCTAATTATAAAGTTTCTCGAGTTTCGGCAGGTTCTTTTCAGCATGAATTTACACCTAAGACTACGGGAACAATATATGTTGTATATACAAGCAGCAGTGCTCCTGTGGTTGTAGTTGGTCATAGCTACAATGTTGGGTATGTACCACAGGATAATGGCAAACGGTTAGTAGATCAAAATGATATAGTGGAAATCACAGATGTTGATCAGTTGGAAAGGGTTACTTTGTTTGAAGCTTCATTGGCAGAAATGGGAAAGATTTTTGATAGGGAAAAATATAAAAATGATGATCGTGTAAAACCTCATGTACATGGTGGCGAGTATTATTGGGGTAAAAAATATGCGTGGAGAGTTTTTGGTTTACTTTTAGGTAAAGGTGCGTTTCATGCGTACCTTAAAGAAGTTGGTCATCCTCATATCGATTGTGTTGTAGATAACCCCGATGATCGATATCCTGCAGGTCCTTCTTTTGCTTATTTAGAAAATGGCCTTGAAGACGCCATTCGTTCATTGATTGTAACTGCTGTTAAAGAGGGACAATATTATAAATCTCCACTTTATTCTAAACGATTTACAATAAAACCGCTTGGGTCTTTAAGTGACAAGAAATAAGAAAGCCGCCCAAAGGGCGGCTTTCTTATTTCTTGATTCTCGTATCTCACAAATTTCTAACGCTTTTGCACGACGAGTGAAGAATGGGGTCAGGTCTTTTGTTTTAGCGTTTTTCTCGTCATCCTCACTCCTTCCCCTCATCACAACTCCGCACATACTCCACCAGTTCTTTTGCCATGTCCGAGTGCACATGCACGGAGTCATAGCCCGCATCAACGCCATTCAGGTATTGCAGGATCAGGTTTTCACTGCGGTCCGGGCCAGTGCCCACGCCCGCGAAGAAGAAGCCCATGGCCTCGAACTCCGTGCACAGGGTCGCCGTGGCCGGGTCGTGCAAGGGCAGCATCAGCTGGATGGAGCTGATGTTGGCGGAGAGGGCGTTGTCCAGTTCCTTTCGCACCTGAGTAGCGGTGTCCGCTCCATACGATTGGATGCCGATCAGGCTCCAGCCCTCCGCGAAGTTTGCCAGTGTAAAGAGCTGCGCCGGACCCGTGGGGGCCGGGCCTTGCCCCGCGTCCACAAACTGGAAGGGTGCATCCATGTTTGCATAGAGCCGTGCGACCATCTCCCGGTGCCGAGGCGGCACATACAGTTCCAGCGGCTTGGGCGGTTGCAGAAATTTGACATAGACCAGGTTGCCGATGCGCCCCGGCTCACCGCCCTGGTTATCGTCCCAATGACGCGCCGGCGGGCTGGCCGCCAGCAGCAGAGCGCATTCCTTGTACTCCAGATGTTCGATGGCGCGTTGCGAATGGACATGGCTGGTCACGGCAAAGGCCTGTAGCGCGTACACGCCGCGCTCAGTAGCCTCGTCCATCAGAAATTCGGCCAGCTTCGAGGCGCAGCCCTGGCTGCGAAAGCGCGAATCCACCACGCCATAGGTCAGTTCCTCGATGCAGCCGCCGGGCTCCTGCGCCACCAGTGCGCCGTGGCCCATGACTACCCCCGCATCCGTCACCACAAGGGCCGAGGTCATCTCCCCGGACTCGATCATCTCCCGCACGCGTTCGGGGTAGTAGATCTGTTCGCTGAACATCACCGTACCGTGCGAGCGCAAGGCAAGGCGCGAGATGGCTTCGGCGTCCTCGGGACTTGCGCGGCGGATGGAGTGCGTAACTTCCTGCTTGGGCGCGCGGGGTGCCTTGCCATTCTGTTGCACCTCGCTTTCGACCGGGCGGGGGAGAGGCAGTTGCTTGAGCATGGTCACTGTGATCTGCCCATCATCGCGCACAGCGCGCGACACCGTGTCCACAAGCTTTTGGATCAAGTGAAAGCTCAGGCCGGTGGTATCCTGCGCGTCATGGGCCAGGGCGGGATCGTATTGGGGCAGATGCTTCTGGTCCAGGGTCAGGCCGCGGGACCGAAGGATGATCTTGATGCCCATGCTGGCGCGGGTCAGAGAGATATGCAGCCGGTCGTTCGTACCGCCATAGCCATACTTGATGGCATTGGCCATGGCCTCTTCCAGGGCCAGGCAGATGCGGTCGGCATCGCGTGGGGCAAAGCCGAGTTTCGTGGCGCACTGTTTGGCCGCGAAATTGACGGTGGGGAAATACTCTGTGTCAGCCGCAATGCTCAGGGATATCAGTTCTGTTTCTGTCATGGCCGTTTCCGATGCTCGGGGTGAAAGTGCGCGATACCCTTGGGGATGATTCATCCAGTTTTTGTATCGCACTTGGCCGCCTCCCGCCAGATACAGCTGATTATTGAAAATTCTCAAAAATTTTTCGCAAAAAAAGCCGCCTGACGGCGGCTTCATAGATTGGTTTTTCTAGAGGCAGTTATTTTTTCTGTCCATTTTTGGGCGGTGGCTTCGGGGCGATGAGGTTCATCAACGACTGATAGCTGTCGTTCAGATCGCTGCCAACTTCCACGGACTGCTGCAAGTATTTTTTCTGAGGATTGTGCATCTTGATGGCCTGATCGATCTCGGGGTTGGAACCCTTGTTGTAGGCTCCAATGTTGACCATGTCTTCCACCCGGGCATAGGTGGCCAGATGGCGGATAAAGGTCTGCCCCGGGGCCAAAGCCTCGGGCGGGGTCACGTCCGAACGCAGCCGGCTGATGGACTTGAGTACATCGATGGCCGGGTAGTGGCCCTGGTCGGCAAGGTCACGGGTCAGCACGATGTGTCCGTCCAGAATGGAGCGCACCGCATCGGCGATGGGCTCGTTGAAATCGTCACCGTCCACCAGCACGGTATAGATGCCGGTGATGGTGCCCTTGGTGCTGCGGCCTGCGCGCTCCAGCAGCTTGGGCAGCTGGGCGAAAACGGAGGGAGTGTAGCCACGCGTGGTGGGCGGTTCGCCCGCAGCCAGACCGACCTCGCGAGAGGCCATGGCGTAACGCGTGACCGAGTCCATCATGAGCAGTACGTCCTTGCCCTGATCGCGGAAATATTCGGCCATGGTCGAGGCCGCATAGGCCGCGCGCATGCGCACCAGCGGCCCGTGGTCCGAGGTGGCACAGATCACCACCGAGCGGGCCATGCCCTCTGGCCCCAGATCCTTTTCGATGAATTCCAGCACCTCTCGACCACGCTCGCCCACCAGCGCAATGACGTTGACGTCGGCCTTGGTGTAGCGGGCCATCATGCCCATGAGTGTGGATTTACCCACGCCTGAACCGGCCATGATACCCACGCGCTGGCCCTTGCCCAGGGTGAGCAGGCCATTGATGCTGCGCACGCCCACATCCAGCGGTTCCGTGATGCGGGGGCGTTCCAGCGGGTTCAGGGGATTGGCGTAGAGCGGATAATATTGATCGGGGATCGGGGGAGGGTTGTTGTCAAAGGGGACACCGAAGGCGTCCACGCAACGGCCCAGAAATTGGTTGCCCACAGGCAACAGTGGCGGGGTGGAAGTGTTGCGAATCAGGGTGCCGGGGCGCACGCCGCGCATCTCGCCATAGGGCATCAGCAGGCTGGCGCCGTCGCGGAAGCCCACGACCTCGGCATAGACCCCTTCCTTGGAACGCCCATAGGGCAGCAGTTCGCACACCGCGCCAAGGGGGGCCTTGATGCCCTCGCCCTCGGCAATGAGACCCACGACTTTGCAGACCTTGCCATAGGTCATGCAAGGGTCCAGATCCTTCAGGAAACTGATGCAGCCTTTGGGGTTCAGGCTCACAGGCCTGCTCCCTCCTCCGAGGGCGCTGCTGCGGAGCCGTTATCAAGACCCAGTTGATCCAGCACGGCCTCCACGATCTGCCAGCGGCCTTCCATGGAGTTGTCCACCATGCCCTGGGCGGATTCCAGCACCATGCCACCGGGCTGAAGATTGTCGTCAGGGCGAACGCTCCAGCGCTCCAGTCCGGGATGCAAGGCCTTGGCCCGCTCCATGAGTCCGGTCACGGCCTCTTCGTCCACGGGATTGACCTTGATGCGTAATTCCCGCTGGGAGTCGATGGCTTCCAGGGCCTGATCCATGACCGAGGCCAGGATTTCCTCGCGCCGGGAGTCCATTTCAAGATTGATGACCTTGCGTACGACCATGCTGACCAGGGTGACGATATCCTGACGGTGTTCGTTCCACAGCTGGTTCGCCCCCTGTTCCAGTGCCGCCATGGCCTGGGCCAGGGTCAGGGCATGCTGCTCGGCCAGTTCGTCCAGATAGGCCTGGGCCTGATTGGTGGCATCCTGCAGGCCTTCGGCCTTGCCCTGTTCCCGCAACTCGGCCGCTTTGGTCATGGCCTGGGAGATGATCTGCTTGGCCGCACCCGTGGCGCGGTCACGCACACGGGTCATGTATTCCTCCTCGGTCTTGGAGGTCCACTTGGTCAGGTCGCGTTGGCCCTGAAGCTCGCTCAGGGATGTTTCCATCGGTCCCTGAGACCCAAGGCCCATGATGACCCGGCCCGTGTTGCGTGTGGCGTTGTCATTAGACAAAGACATCGCCGCCTCCGCGTCCTACCATGACCCGGCCTTCGGCCTCGAGTCGGCGGACGATTTTTACGATATTCTGCTGGGCGCCTTCCACTTCGGACAGCCGCACCGGGCCCATGATTTCCAGGTCTTCCCGGATCATGGCAGCGGCGCGTTCGGACAGGTTCTTGAAGAACTTCTCCTGCAGGTCCTCGGTGGAGCCCTTGAGCGCCTTGGTCAGGTCCTCGTTGGAGACCTCCTTCAACAGCTCGCGGATGGAGCGGTCGTCCAGGGCGTTGATATCTTCGAACACGAACATGAGGTTTCTGATGTCTTCTGCCATCTGCGAGGATTCTTCCTCGATCTCGGACAGGACTTCTTCCTCGGTGGAGCGGTCCACGGCGTTCAAAATCTCGGCTACTGCCTGGACGCCACCGACCTTCTTGCCTTCCTTGCCGCCCATGGCGATCAACTGGCTTTGCAGGACCTTGTCCACTTCCATCAGCATCTCCTCGGCCACGGCTTCCAACCTGGCCAGTCGCATCAGGATTTCGGGGCGTACGCCTGCGGGCAGAGCCTGCAACAGTTCGGCGGCCTGATCCGGATGCAGGTGGCCCAGGATGAGCGCCAGGGTCTGCGGGTGCTCGTTTCTGAGAATCTGCGACAGGATGCGCGGGCTGACGTTTTCCAGCTCGCGGAACGGGGCCGGGCCGGAATCCAGTTCCAAGGCGTCCAGAATGTATTTCGCGGTCTCGGAATCGAGGTTCTTCATGAGCAGCTTTCTGACCTGGTCAGGTCCGCCCATGAGCATTTCCGCGTTGACCATCAGCTGGTGGTGGAACTCGCGCAGGACGTCCTCCACCTGTTCCTTGGGGATGGTTTCCATTTCGACCATGGCCTTGGAGATCTGTGCGATCTCGGCTCTGTCGAGGCGTTTGAAGACGTCGGCCGTGAACTTCTCGCCCATGGCGAGCATCAGGATCGCTGTCTTATGTGAACCGGTGAGCGCCATTACGCCGGGGCCTCCTGTTTGAGCCAATTCTTAATAATTGCCATGGTGCCGTCCATGTTCTGCTCGGAAAGCTGCAGTGCATGGGCACGAATATCGTCGATCTTGCGCAATGCGTCCAGTGCATCCTCTTCGTCATCGCCCTCGATGAGTGCGATGCGGCCTTCACCCTCGGGCAGTCCGGCAATGCCTTCCACGCCCTCGACCTCGGTCTTGGGTCGGATGAGTGCCATGACTACCGGGCGGACGACCATGACCAGGAACAGGAAGATCAACAGACCGTTCAGGAAGGGCTTGCCGAGTCGCTGTACGTACTCGAGGACCAGTTCCAGAACATCGGGTCTGATTTCCATTTCCGGGCCGCCGAAGGAGATGCTGGAGACCTGAATGGTGTCGCCGCGCATATCATCCACGCCCACAGCGTTGGCAACCAACTGCTTGACGCGGTTCAGTTCCTCGGCGCTACGCGGAGTAAAGGCAAATTCGGTCTGGGTGGCTTCGCCCTCAGCCGCATCCCCGATGGGCTGTTCAGTGTAGATGCCATCCACGATAACTGCAACGGTCAGGCGCTTCAACTCACCCATGGGCGAGATGACTTCGCGTTCGACCTTGTTGATTTCATAGTTGGTGGTACGGGATTCGCGCGAACCCTGCTGGTTGGACGTGGCCGGGCCACCGCCCTCGCCCCGGAAGTTCGGCTCCGGGGAGCCGGACTGGATGTTGGCGTCGCCCTGCTGGGTTTCCTCGCTGCGCTGTTCGCTGCGGACCACTGCAGATTCGGGATCGTATTCCTCGTAACGGGAGGTCTTGCGGCTGAAGTCCAGCTCTGCGTTGACCTTGGCGATGACTCGACCTGGGCCGTAGAGCGGCATCAGCATCTGCTCGATGCGCTGCTCCAGATTGTTCTCGATGGAGACCTTCTGCCCCAACTGGGTGCTGCTCATGCCCTGGGAGGATTCGAGGCCTCTGGGGGTGAAGAGCATCACGCCCGTGGTGTCGGCCACGGTGATCATGTTGGGATCCATGCCCTCGACGGCCAGAGCGATCAGGTTGACGATGCCATCGACTTCCTTGGGCTCCATCTTCTCGCCGCTCTTGAGCTTCAGTACGACCGAAGCCGAAGGCTTGGACTGCTCTTCCACAAACAGGGTCTTGTGGGGCAGCACCAGATGCACCCGCGCCCGGTCGACCTGGGGAAATTCGGAGATGGTTCTGGCCAGCTCACCCTGCAGGGCTCGCTGGTAGTTGATGCGCTGCACAAAGTCGGTCTGGCCGACCTGAACATCGTCGAAGATCTCAAAGCCCAGGCCCTGGCCATGCAGGTTGCCTTCACCGGCGATCTTCAGGCGCAGGTCATAGACCTTGTCTGCCGGAACCATGATGACGGAGCCGTTGTCTTCCAGCTTGTAGGGAATCTTTTCAGCCTGCAGCAGGTTGACGACGGTGGATGCGTCTTCGGGGTAGAGGCGTGAGTACAACACCTGATAGTCCGGCTGGTTGAGCCAGAAAATGAGCAGGAAGAAGGTGACGATGACCGTGGTGGTCAGTCCACCGATCAGGATACGCTGGGAGACGTTGGTCTTGACCCAGAAGTTTTTGGCCTTTTCGGTGATGCTTGTCAGTTCGGGCGACATGGATTCTGCTCCGGGTGCTGGTCGTTGTACTTGAAGTTGGGACTACGTTCTCTGGGCTAGAACGACATCTTCGAGAGTTCTCTGTAGGCGTCCATGACCTTGTTGCGCACGGCGCTTGTCATCTTCATGGCCAGCCCAGCCTTTTGCAGCGAGATCATCAGCTCATGCACGTTCTGCTTCTCGCCCGAGGCGAAGGCTTCGATCATGCTGGTCTTTTCGGTCTGCAGGTCGTTGACCTTCTTCAGAGACTCGGAGACGGTCTTCTCGAAGCTGTTGCCGCTGCCGACACGCATGTGCCCGGAGGTGCCTTGCTTCCCGATCTTGGTCAGGGAATCGGCACCACGCTGGTGGACCTTTCCGGACTCGATGGCGCTGCGGTAAGCATTCATTGCGATATTATTGATAGCCATGATTATTCTCCCTTAAGCTCGTACTTATCTTCCCAGTTCCAGGGCCTTGTTCCACATTCCCTTGACGGATGAGATGGAGGCCACGCTGGCCTCGTAGGAGCGGGTGGTGGTGAGCATGTTGGTCATCTCCTCCACCACGTTGATGTCCGGGTAGGTCACGTAGCCGTCCTTGTTGGCATCGGGATGACCGGGTTCGAAGACCTGCTTCATGCGCTCGGAATCGCGGGAGATGCCCAGAATGCGCACGCCCTTCAGTTCGCGAGTCAGATGATCCTGCATGACCCTGGAGAATCGGGCGTCCACGTCGGTGGTGGCCTTGATCACGCCGCGCCGTTGATACGGTCCGCCTTCGGCGGTGCGGGTGGTCTTGGCGTTGGCCAGGTTCATGGAAATGATATTCAGATTTGTCCGTTCTGCGGACAGGGCCGATGAACCGATGTCGAGTGCTGTCAGGAAGTCCATTACTTACTCGCCTCCGAAATAAGGGTCGTGAGTCCTTCGAAGTTCTTTTTGAGGACAGTGGTCAGGGCGTTGTACATCAAGGTGTTCTTGGCCATGACGGACATTTCCTTGTCGAGATCGACGTTGTCCTGTCCGTGAATGACGCGATGCTTGAAGCCCTTTTCCAAGTCCGCTCCGAAGGAGTCACTGGAAAATACAGAGGGAACGTGAGCGCCTGCGGTGCGGCTCATCTTGCCGCGCGCATCCAGGTTCAAGGCGGACTGCAGATCTTCTTCGAAGGTCAGCCGTTGCGCCTTGTAGTTGGGCGTAGTGATGTTGGCCAGATTGCTCATGACGACATTTTGACGCATGAGCCGCATGTCCAGGACTTTGCCCGTTAACTGAATATGAGTTCCAAAAAGGCTTTTCATGCCCGTCCCTCCTAGGTTCCCGGACGACGCGCCCTTCCTGGGCAAGCTTTTCCTGGTGCAAATCGTCGTTCGGATCGCAAGCATCTGAGCAACCCTTGTGCCAAACGCTGCATCTAGCTGATTTAACGAGATTTATTTGGAGTAGCCGAGGAGGGGGGAGGGGTGGATGAGGGTGTGTAAAGACGAGGACGGTGTCAGGGGACTATGCGTGAGTTGCTGGGCATGATTTTCCGGCCGATATAAGATTGACGATGTCTGCCTGTGGCGTGAGGCGGCGATAAGTTCCCGCCCACTCTAGTGTAAACGCGCGTTCCTTATATTGCGGGGCGGCGGCTGATCATTGTGGCACGGGGTTTGCTAAAGCTTGGCGTATGGCGCTGTCGCGTCAGGATGAGTAGTCGGCTCGGTTGATGCAATAGGATGTGCACCGAGGACCGATTACCCGATGATTCCCAAAGTGGAGGGGAATGTCATGAGTAGCCATCTTGATTACGAAATCAACAAGGAACTTGGAGAGTGTTATCTCTTCATGGGTGATTTGGACAAAGCCGTCGAGTATTACGACAAGGCAGTGCAGTCCAACGGCATCCATCCCGATCCCTATCTGGGGTTGGCCACCATCGCCGTTCAGCAGGGTGAGCTTGAAAGGGCTTACGAGCTGTACAAGAAGGCCGCAGAAATCGAGCAGAGCGATAAGGCTCTGGCCGGTATGGCCCTCGTGGAGATGGAAACCAATCGTCAGAACGAGGCCTTTGATCATTTTTCCCAGGCCCTGGATCAGAACCCCGAAAACATGATCAGCATTTTCATGCTGGTTCAGCTGGGTCATGTGCTGGGTCGCATCGAGGAAGTGATTCCCCATATGGAGAATTACCTCGCCATCGATCCCCTGAAGCATGATGTCCGCTATTCGCTGGCGGGGTGCCTGAGCTGTGTCGGCAAGCCCGATGAAGCACGAGGGCATCTGGAGCGCATCCTGGAGACCGACCCGGACAATGAGTCCGCGAAGGAACTTCTGGAGCACATCAGGTCATAACGGTCCTTCCGGGGTGGTGTTGGGTTCCCTCCCTTATGCCCCGGATCAGACTGAGTGACGATAATCTCCCCTCCCCTGCTTGGTTCCCCAGCCTCAACAAGAGCTGCTGGGGCTGGGGTGCCAAGTACCAGGATGAGGTGGAGCAGTGCGCTCGCTCCTTGCCAGTCACGCACATATTTGGCATCACCTCGGAAAACACAGCGAGGTGAATGCATGGATCTTCTGCCCATTCGGCGCGCCATCCTGAGCGTGACCGACAAGACCGGGTTGGAGGACTTCGCCCGTTTTCTGACAGAAAACGGGGTTGAACTCTTTTCCACCGGCGGAACCCGGAAAATGCTGCTTGATGCGGGCTTGCCCGTGGCTTCTGTCAGCGACGTGACCGGTTTTCCTGAAATCATGAATGGCAGGGTCAAGACCCTCCATCCCCATATCCATGCCGGCGTTCTGGCCGACAAGGACAACCCCGAGCACATGGACACCCTGTCCGAATTGGGCTTGGCGCCTTTCGATCTGATCTGCGTCAATCTCTACGATTTCGCTCGTGCCGCCTCCCAGGGCCTGGACCTGAAGGCCGCCGTGGAGCAGATCGATATCGGCGGCCCCACCATGCTGCGCGCCGCAGCCAAGAACTTCCACTCCATCCTTGTGGCACCCGGCGTCGAGCACTACGACCGCATCATCGACGATCTGAAGGCCAACGACATGAAGGTCTCCCTGCCCCTGCGCAAGGACATGGCCTGCGAGACGTTTGCCAAGACCTCGGAATATGACGCGATGATTACCAGCTACTTGGGCAGTAAAAACGCGTAGGAATCCGTTGAAATTCCCCCGCGGGCTGTGTTGCTGCGAAGTTTTCAATCTCTCACATAGGTCGACTATGCATCGAGTTTGAAAACTTCTGGTGCCTGGCCCGCGTGGTTTTTGAACGGCTTCCGGTTCAGACTCACTTGATCGAAATATAACTTTTGAGTTGCCTCCGGTATTGCCTCACGTAATAGGGTGCTTAAAGCTAGAGGTGATCGGTGTTCTTGCCTTTTTGAGAGCCTGGCGCATCGGAATGCGATCAAAAAATCCGAGGGCCAGTAGCAAGACAAAATCAAGCTCGATGCATATAGAATTCATATGTGAGAGGTTGATTTTGTCGTAGCAACGAACCCAACGAGGAATTTTCAACGCCCCAGCTAAAGGAGCACCCCATAGCAAACAAAGTACAGGGCAACACCCAGGGCCTGAAACCCAGCCAGATGAAACAGCTCTCGCGGCTCTACAACCGCCAGTACCCGACCCATGGCGGCATGGCGAGCGAGCAGGCGCGCGAGTTGGGTATGCTTTCGGCTGGCATGGGCCGTCAGATCGGCCTGCTCATCGATCGCAAGGGCAAGCCCGACATGGTCATGGTGGGTGACGCGCGCGGTATCTATATTCCCGAGTTGACTCGTACGCGTCGCTTTGCAGGTCGTTTGCGCGGCCTCAGGCTGCTGCACACCCACTTGTCCGACGAAGCCCTGTCCCAGGAAGACCTGATGGACATGGTCTTTTTGCGCCTGGACGGGATCATGGCTCTGACCGTGGACGGTTTTGGTCAGCCCGGGAACGTCTATTACGCGCATCTGCTGCCCCCGAATCCGGATGGGGGATTATACGATATTACAGGTCCGGTGCCCTGGCATCGGGTGGACGTGGACTTTGCGGCTCAGGTCGAGGCTCTGGAAGAGGAGCTGGCCCGTGTGGGCACCACTCTGGCGGCCGATGGCGCGGCCATGGGCGAGACCGAACGGGCGATTCTGGTCAGCGTGGATACGACTTCCCGGGAGTTGCAGGAAATCTCCGTGGAGGAATTGGCTGAATTGGCCAAGACCGCTGGGTTGGAAAACGGTGGCACCGTGATCCAGCGCGTGCGCAAGACCAACCCCAAGACCATCATGGGCAAAGGCAAGCTGGCGGAGCTGGAGGTGCGTGCCCTCCAGGAAAACGCGGGTGTGATTCTGTTCGACCAGGAGCTGACTCCCTCGCAGATGCGCAACCTGGCCAATATCACCGAGCGCAAGATTCTGGACCGGACCCAGCTGATTCTGGACATCTTTGCCCAGCACGCCACCACGCGCTCAGGCAAGCTGCAAGTGGAGATGGCCCAGCTGCAATACACACTGCCGCGCCTGGCGGGCACCGGACGTGCCTTGTCGCGCCTGATGGGTGGCATTGGTGGCCGCGGACCGGGTGAGACCAAGCTGGAGACCGACCGCCGCCGTGTGCGTGAGCGCATCACTCGCATCAAGAAAGAGCTGGGCGACTTGCGCAAGCGTCGCAAGGCCACGCGCCTGCGTCGGGCCAAGGCAGGTCTGCCCGTGGCTGCGCTGGTGGGCTATACCAACGCGGGCAAGTCCACACTGCTCAATACCCTGACCGAATCCAAGGTCCTGGCCGAGAACAAGCTCTTTGCCACCCTGGACCCCACCACCCGCCGCCTGCGCTTCCCTCTGGAACGCGAGTTGATCCTCACAGACACCGTGGGGTTCATCCGCCAATTGCCAGATGAGTTGAAGGAAGCCTTTCGCGCAACTCTGGAGGAGCTGGAAGTAGCGGACCTGCTGATTCAGGTGGCCGATGCCGGGCATCCCGAGTTGGAGACTCACATCAAGGCCGTGGACGACATCCTCCTGGACATGAAACTGCATGAGATTCCGCGTCTGCTGGTGCTCAACAAATGGGACAGACTGGACGCCGGGCAGCGCGAGCTGTTGCGCAACCAGTACCCCGAAGCGGTGTCGATCTGCGCATTGAATCGCAAATCCCTGCGTGAGTTGGCTGATGCCATTTGTGTTCGAGCCTTCCCCGGAGTTGATGTGGGGTAGCCGGAGGCGGCTGTTGAAATCACGCCATCTGCTGCGTTAAGTGAATTGTTAGCGAGCTGCGAGCTTACAAGACCTTATGCCCTAGGTATGCTTCAAACCCGGCAAACTCTCACGTATGTTCAGATACAGCGCTGCTCTCTCATCCCGTAAGTCTCGAAGACTCGCCGACGGTCTGAGGCCGTCGAGCTTGCCGGGTTTTTGCGCCTAACATCTGACGTCATTTGAACAGCCATGAGGTGAGGTGTCTTTTTATTTGAAGTGATGACAAATGAGATGGTTTTCCTCGGGCAGTTCCAAAGTGTGCGAGGGCCAGACGCAAGAAAAAGCCAAGCCCGAAGTGTACAGAATGGTACATGAGGGTTTGGCTTTTTTCGCAGCAACGTCGCCATCGCGTGCTTTGGGGCTGCCCTGAGTGTGATCAGCCGTCGGTATATTTATTTTTGAGGAATGATTTTTCCTCGCCCCTGGCCAGTCGCTCGATGTTCTCGCGGTGCCGCCAGAAGACAAGGGCCATGACCACCAGCGCCATCAGGCAGTAGGTGATATTGCCGGTCACGAGCATCAGGATGGGCAGGGCGGTGACCAGGGTCAGGGACCCCAGGGAGACATAGCCCGACTTGGCAATGACTGCGATGCACAATGCCGCCGCAATGATGGCGGAAATCGGGGCCAGGGCCAGGAAGACACCCACGGTGGTGGCCACGGCCTTGCCGCCCTTGCCGTACAGGAACACCGAGTAACAGTGGCCCAGAATGGCCGCCAGTCCGGTCAGGGACAGGAACAGCGAGGAGTCGGAAAAGGTCAGGGCAATGGCTGTGGGAATGAAGCCCTTGGCCAGATCCAGAACCAGGGCCAGTACGCCGTATTTGAAGCCGCACAGCCGGGCCACGTTGGTGGCACCGGTGTTTTTGCTGCCGGCGGTGCGCGGGTCAATGCCGCAAAAAATCTTGCCGACCACCAATCCGAAGGGCACCGCACCCAGAAGGTAGGCCATTGCGAGCCAAGCTAGTGAAGCCATGTGACATCTCCTTCTCTCTCAGGCTGTTGAAAATCAGCCGTCTGCTTTGTTTCATCGTAGAAATCAAATCCTTGTGGATGCTCTTGATACACGTCGGCTTTGATTCCTCCTCGCGCCTCGCATCCAACCGTTTTTGAACAGCCTTGTGACGAGTTTGCTTTTCGCAATGCGGGAGCGGTGATTAGTATATTAAGCGTATAAAATCTAATGAATTAGGTGTGCTTCGCTTGTTTTTGAATAGCCTTTGCCGGCGCCGTTGCTGCTGGTACCTGATCTAACAGCCACGGGATTGCTGCGCAACTTTGGGCTGCGGGTGCTCTAGCGTTTGCCCGCTTATTCTTCCAGTGCTTCCACGACCCGGATTTCGTTGGTCAGTGGGTTGACCTTGTTCAGGCGCACGGCAAAGCGCTGGCCTGGGTAGATCTTGTCGCCCAGCAGGTTGCGCGGGCAGCGCACGTACATCTGCTCCTTGGGCATGGCCAGAATCACCAGCTGTCCGTCTTCCACCACGGTGGTGGAGAACATCTCCTTCTTGCGCTGTTTGAAGTGCACCAGCTTCCAGTAGCGGGGTCGGAAACGCTGGATGCGTCCTGCGGCCTCGGTGCGGGCAGTGATGTGCGGCAGCATGAGCAGCAGTTCCTCGCGGTCCCAGCGGGGGGTATCGTCGTGCTCCAGGGCGTGCAGCACCTGGGTCAGGTTCATCAGGTCCGCATAGCGCCGGATGGGCGAGGTCAGCGGGGCATAGGCCTTGGCTCCGATGGTGGCGTGCAGGCGCGGGGTCAACTCCTGGGTCGTGGGAGCCATCATGCGCACGATGCGATGGGCATCCTCGGGCGTGTCCCAGACTCCGGCGGCATCACCGGGCAGGGTGATGTCCTGAGTGCGGAAGAGCATGGGGATGCCCCTGTCCGCAGCCCACTGGCCGATGCTGGAGTTGGCCAGGATCATGAATTCGCTGACCGTGGCCTGAGCCCTGTCGTAGCGGGGAGAGTCCTCGATCAAGACGCGGGTCTCTGCCCCCTCGCCTTCCAGGGTGATAGTGGGGTCAGGCCTGTCCACGACCACGGCGCCATTGTCGATGCGACGCTGTCTGAGCTTGGCCCCCAATTCGGCCGCAAGGGTCAGGCAAGGGTCACAGTCCGGTGTGTCCAGGGCCTCTTCCATGGCCTGATAGGTAGAATTCTGTTCGATGCGCACCCAGGTGCAGCGTGGCTCCATGGAAAGCATGTTGCCGTTCTCATCCAGGTTGCAGTCCAGCACCAGCGCGGGCTTGGGCTGCTGCTGATAGAGACTGAACAGGCCGATGCCGTAGCGTTCGGGCATCATGTGGCTGGCACCCTCGGGCAGGTACACGGAGCTTGCGCGTTCGCGCACGGCGCGGTCCAGAGGGGAGCCGAACTCCCAGCCCAGGGCCGGGCAGGCCAGGGCCACTTGCAGGCGGTAGCCGTTGTCCGGGCCGGATTGCACGTGAAAGGCGTCGTCGATATCGTGGGTGGAGGCCGAGTCGATGCTGATAAAGGGAGTCTCTTCTGGCTCCTGAGCTAGTGCGGCCAGCCCTTTTTCCAATTCATCCATCTCGGCGTCGAATTCACGGGCCCAGTCATCGCCCCAATCGTAGCCTTCCTGCAACAGCTGCATATTGAAATGTTCGGGAATCACGCCCCAGGTCTGGCCCAGGAACATGGGCAACTGTGGCAGGTCGGGCAGGCCCTTGCGTACAGTGTTCCAGATGGTCAGTTCCGGGGAACCGGAGGTGTCGGCCATGGCAGCAATGAGGATGGCATGCAGAGTCTCCGCCATGCCTTCGGGCGGTTCGGGGGCACTGCGGCCCTTACTGCGGGCTTCCCACAGGGCGTGGAAAAACTGCTGGGCGGCGGTGACAATGTGTTCGCGCTGACGCCGGGTCTCTTCCTCCACGCGGCGGCTCTCCACCTTTTGAGCGGGATAGACTTCGAATTCGGGGGGGTGGAATTTGAAGTGGGTCTTCTGCTCCAGCATGCGGCGGCCCATGGCTGCGATGTGGTCGGCATCGGGCTCGTTCCAGGTCAGGCCCGTGAACCAGGTGATGGAGGCGCGGTCCACATCGCCCTGAGCCAGTTCCCAGATTTCCTCGGGGTCCACTTGTGAGGCCAGTTCCTCGCGCCGGGACTCGTGGTCCTCGAGGATATGCGCGATCTCCTCGCGCGAAGCCTCTGCCGGGTGTGCCGGCCCGGGCCACGGCAGGATGCGTCCGGCCGGGAGTTTCATTTCCCGCCGGTTGATGGTCAGGACGCGCAAGCGCCCGGACTGTTCTTCAAGGACCCAGGCTACATTGGGCTTGTTGCCGTGGAGGAATTCCACAATGCAGCCCGGACCCGGATAACGCACGAGGGTACTCATGGATGAGTTGCCTGCCCTTTGCCGGGAATCTGGAGCCCGGCGTTCTGGCCGCCAGTGTAGCAGCCTGCAAAGTCGAGAGAAAGCCCTTCCTGCCGACGGGCGGCCGGAAGGGCTGGAATAGTGTCTGTCCGGCCCCGCCGGTGGTTGGCTAGTGCTTGAATGAACGCTGGCCCGTGAAGACCATGGCCACCTGAGGCTGAGCCTCGTTGACAGCGGTGATGACCTCCCAGTCGCGGATGGAGCCGCCGGGCTGGGCAATGGCGGTCACACCCTGAGCCACGACCACGTCCACCCCGTCGCGGAAGGGGAAGAAGCCGTCGGAGACCAGTACGGTACCCGGCAGGCCGCCACGCGCCTCTTCGGTGCGTTTCTGGATGTCTGCCAGCTTGGCTGCGGCCTCGTCGTCGGCCTTGGCCTTCAACTGCAATTCATAGATGGAAATGCCCAGTTCGTCGAAGCACAGAATATCGGAATATTTGGTGTAGCATTTGTGGATGGTCAGTTCGGCGCAACCCACGCGGTCCTGCTCGCCGGTGCCGATGGCCACGGTAGCTCCGTCCCGCACGAAGATGACGGAGTTGGACGTCACGCCCGCCTCGATGGCCCACGCAAACAGCAGATCCTCGGCTTCCTGAGCCGTGGGCTGGCGCGCTACGAAATCGGAGCCGTCTTTCTGGGCCGCTGCCGGGATGAAGTCGTCCACGGACAGGATGCGGTTGCGGAACGAAAGCTGAAGCACCATGCCGCCGTCGGACAAGGACTTGATATCCAGGAAGGGCTGGCCCACCAGGGTGTCCAACTCGGCCAGTCCGGGAATCTGGAGAATACGCAGGTTCTTGCGTTTCTTCAGGGTCTCCAGGCTGCTGCCTTCAAAGGCCGGGGCTGCCACCACTTCAAAATAGGAGGAGTTGATGATCTCGGCTGTGGCGTCGTCGATGGGGCGGTTGACCACCACGGTGCCACCAAAGGCCGCGATGCGGTCGGCTTTCCAGGCCCGTTCCAGGGCCACGGCTACGCCTTCGTCGGTCCAGGCGGCGCCACTGGGATTGTTGTGCTTCAGGATGATGGCGGCGGGTTTGGCCGTCAGGTACTGGAGCATGTTCAGCCCATTGTCCACATCGGTCAGATTGATCTTGCCGGGGTGCTTGCCGGCCTGGAGCATGTTTTCTTCGGTCAGCGAGGAGACCAGACCCTGGCCCGGGCCGCGGAACTCAACCCCTTCAAGGGTCAGGCCGCCGCCTGTGAGTTCGAATAAAGCGGCTGGCTGGTCCGGGTTTTCGCCGTATCTGATGCCCTTTTCTTCGCCGTCGATGGTCCAGGTGCGTTTCTTGAAAGTCAGCTCCTGATCACCGATGCGCAGGGAAAGTTCTCCGGGAAAGGGATCATGCAGCAGGGTCTTGTACATTTTCTTTAAGTCGCTCATGGCGGGTCTCCTCGTCGATTTACGTGCCGGGAAAGTGCTGATACCATACCGCTGTCCGGGGGGCAATCAAGCCCCATGTGCCAAACTTGGCCCCGGACCCAAGACGCAACAACACCATATTTCTGAGAGGATACTGTGGAGAAGGCGCTAGAAAAACTGGCCCGCCAATTGATGGCGTTCGACGAGGCGTCCCTGACGTCCATGTGGGAAAAGTACGCCGCCATCGTGCAGAATTTCGAGCCCACCAAGCGTTGGGAAGAGGCCGTGGTCACCTTTGGCCTCATACAGTCCATCCGTTGGAAGAATCAGCTCTTCAACTACCATTGGAAACAGTCCAGCAGCCCCGAAGACCTGCCGGACCAGATGCCGATTATAGGATCGAAATCACCGTTCGAGAAACGGCCGGAACCGGAATCAGAGAACGGAGCCGCTGGAGGCGCTGACAAGCGCGGTAAGCTCCTGCGCTTCCGGTCGCGAGAGGATGACGAGTCCGTGTAGGATATAATGGTAGTAGCGGATGCGCTCCACGTAGTGCACCACTTCATAGCCCTTGGTGTAGCCGTATCTGGAGTCCTTGTAATAACGCTCGTAGCACAGCTTGGGGAACACCGTTTTCAACTCGCGCCATGACTTGCCAGTGCCACCCAGGCGTTTGGCAAGGTCGGTGGCGTCGCGCAGGTGCCCGGGGCCACGGTTGTAGCTTGCCAGGGCGAACAGCCAGCGAGTGTCCGTATCCAGCCCCATGTCGTCCAGCCCGTTGTACAGGCGTTGGAGATAACGGCTGCCGCCGCTGATGCTCTCGAAGGGGTCCATGCGGTTCACGCCCAGGGTCCTGGCCGTGGCTGTGGTGATCTGCATCAGCCCGCGCACACCGGTCTTGGACCGGGCAGCGGACTCGAAGCGGGACTCCTGATAGATGACCGCCACCAGCAGCAGCGGGTCCACCCCTGTGCGTTCCGCGGCCTTCAGGATGGCCTTGCGGTAGCGGGGCAGCTTTTCTTCCACGGTCTTGATCAGGTGATAGAGTTCGAAATAATCGGTCTCTTCAGGCAGGAAACCGAAATATTTGTCATAGAGGTTTGCCAACTGGCCATTGGCCTGAATCTCCGTCCAGAAGTGCTGCAGGGACCCGGCAAGGATGGAGGAGCGTTCGCTCCAGTACCAGCGGTAGTCCAGTTCCCTGTCCAGGGTCTTGGCGGCCTTGATCTTGCGATAGAAGGGCTGCCAGAGGGCGAAGCGACGTTCGTCCACCAGGGCAAAGCGCGCCTGATTGCGGCTCAGGGTGTCCAGCAGCGGGGTCATGCTCATGTCGGCGCTGGAGACGGTGCGTGAGGTGCAGTCCAGTTCATCGGCTTTCTGGCGCAGGCTGTCGGTCATGCCGGTATCGGCCGTGACCAGCACGGGGCGATCAAAGATGTCGCAGTCCTTGCTGACGCCCAGGCGCTTGTTGTTATGCACCAGCACCGGGCGGGTGCGGGCATAGGACGGGCCTGCGGTGACCTTGACTTCCAGGGATGTCGGAGGCTCGGTGCCCAGGCCGATGACGATATCGGCGCGGCCCTTGCGAACCTGTTCCCAGGCCTCGGCCCAGTTTTTGGTTCGAATCCAGGTCCAGCGCAGATTGTTCTGGTTACAGAATTTATCAAGCAGCTCTTTTTCGAAGCCGATGCCGTGGGGGGTCAGTTCGCCAGCAAGCCACTCATTCTCGGGAGCGGCAACGCGCAGCACGGGGTCACCGGCAAAGTGGCCTGCCTGCAATTGCATGACGAAGACCAGTTCGACCAGCACCAGCAGGGAGACGGTCAGAACGACCAGCTCCCAGGGTTTTGCGTATTTTTTCAGAATAGTTTCCATTGTCATGTGTGGGGCAAAGCAAGACCCGGGCCAAAGAGCTCGGTAAAAGATTATTGACTTTGCCGGAACCGTTTTTTAGATAAGGATGCCTTTTGCCGCGCGTTTGAGCGGCGGGCTCAATTTGGAACGATGTTCCTTACAGAAGGAGAGCGAAATGTCAAATACCGTCGTCATGGGTGCCCAATGGGGCGACGAGGGAAAGGGCAAGATTGTTGATATACTGACGGAACAGGCGGATATCATCGTCCGTTTCCAAGGTGGCAACAATGCCGGTCATACATTGGTGGTGGATGGCGAGCAGGTTATTCTGCATCTGATTCCTTCAGGAATTCTGCACGGTAACAAGCAGTGTTGCATCGGAAACGGTGTAGTTCTCGACCCTGTTGTTTTTCTTGAAGAGATCGATAAATTAGCCGCCAAAGGCATCAATGTCAGCCCCGGACGCCTGGTGGTGAGCAAGAAGACACACGTCATCATGCCCTATCACAGACTTCTGGATTCGGCTCGCGAAGCCTTCAAATCCAAGGCCGACAAGATTGGCACCACCGGGCGTGGCATCGGTCCCTGTTATGAGGACAAGATGGCCCGCGTGGGTGTTCGAGCCGGTGACCTGGCAGATCTCGATCTGCTGAAAGCCAAGATCGAACGCGCCCTGGTCGAGAAGAACACTCTTTTCGAAAAGCTGTATGGCGCCGAGCCGCTGACCGTGCAGGCCGTGTTCGACGAGATTCGCCCCGCAGCCGAGCGCTTGCAGGCCTATCTGGGCGACGTGGCGGGCATCACCGGCGAGACCATGGCTTCCGGCAAGAGTGTGTTGTTCGAAGGCGCTCAGGGAACGCACCTGGACATCGACCACGGGACTTATCCCTTTGTGACCTCTTCCAATACCGTATCCGGCAATGCGGCCAGCGGTAGCGGCTGCGCGCCCAATACGCTGGACAGCATCGTGGCCGTGGTCAAGGCCTACACCACTCGCGTGGGTGCTGGTCCTTTCCCCACCGAGCTGGAGGATGAGGCCGGACGCCACATGCAGAGCGTGGGTGCCGAATTCGGTGCCACCACCGGCCGTACGCGCCGCTGTGGTTGGCTGGACCTGGTCATCCTGCGCGAATCCGTGCGTCTGAATGGCCCCACTGGTATTGCCCTGACCAAGCTGGACGTGCTGGGCGGCCTGGCCGAGTTGAAGCTGTGTACCTCCTACAGGTACCGCGACGGCGCCATTGACTATCCTCCCCTGGAGGAGAATGGTCTGGCCTTTGTGGAGCCTGTGTACGAGACTTTGCCCGGTTGGAGCGAAGATATCAGCGGCATCGAGACCTGGGACGCCATGCCCGAGGCCGTGAAGAATTACGTGGCCCGCATCGAAGAGGTGCTGGGCGTGCCCGTGTCCATCGCTTCGGTGGGTCCGGACCGCAAGCAGACCATCATGCGCTAACGCGTGATTTCGATAGATAGTTGTGAAGGCCGCGGGGAGACTCGCGGCTTTTTTTATTGGGGTCGATGTGCGGTTTAGGGGAACGGCAGATCATGCGTGTCCACTGTTTCAGACATGTTCATATCGTGGTGGTTCCGTGACGGATGCAACCGTGACCGGTGGCAAAATGCTTTGATTAATTTGGAGGCATACAGTAGCCTTCCGCTATTATTGATAATGCTTGATTTGGTCTCCCATCGTCCTTTCCGAACAGGGATCGGTTGGAGTTTGAGGGTGTCCAGTCCACAGTGGTGATAGTCTTTTTCAAGCGGAACGGCGAGCAAAGATGAAGATTGAAGGATGGAAGGTTTTGGTTACCGGGGCAGGTGGATTCATCGGTTCACACCTTGCTGAGCATCTTGCTCGCATGGGGTGCCAAGTGCGTGCCTTTGTTCACTACAACTCCATGAATTCATACGGGTGGCTTGATCGTTTACCCAAGGATATCAAGGATTCGATGGAGATATTCTCCGGCGATATCCGTGACCCCAACGGAGTGCGTGAGGCCTGCAAGGGGTGTGATGCGGTGTTCCATTTGGCCGCGCTCATTGCTATCCCCTATTCATACCATTCTCCCGACACCTATGTGGATACCAATATTACGGGGACCCTGAACGTCCTTCAGGCCGTGCGTGATCTCGGTGTTGGGTTGATGATTCATACATCCACAAGCGAAGTGTACGGAACGGCGCAGTCGGTTCCCATTGATGAAGAGCACCCCCTGCAGGGGCAGTCGCCGTATTCGGCAACCAAGATTGGTGCGGATCAGATGGCTTTGTCCTTCTTCCGGTCATTTGAAACCCCGGTCGCAGTGGTCCGTCCGTTCAATACATTCGGGCCGCGCCAATCGGCTCGGGCCGTGATTCCCACAGTCATTTCACAGGTGCTCTCAGGCATGCGCAGGATCAGTTTGGGGGCCTTATCTCCCACTCGGGATTTCACGTTTGTCGAGGACACTGTCGAAGGGTTCGTTGCCGCTGCACAGTCCCCGGCCTGTCTTGGCGAGGTCGTGAATTTGGGCACTGGTTTTGAGCACTCCATAGGAGACACCGCTCGGCTGATTGGTGAAGTCTTGGAAAAGGACCTCGAGATTGTCAGGGATGAGCAGCGTATTCGACCGGAAAAAAGCGAGGTTGAACGGTTGCTTTCCAACAATGAGAAAATGCGTCGTTTGACAGGGTGGCAACCTCGTTATGTCGGTCTTGAGGGATTCAGGCATGGGCTGGACCTGACGGCCCGTTGGATTGCGGCACCGGAAAATCTTGGCCTGTACAAGGCGGATATTTATAATGTCTGAGGCTGAGATCGCGCGCGATTTTGTTCGTGTCTTGAAGTCCGTTCTTGGCGATGCACAGACGCAGGTGCCTCTGCACGCGCCGTTTTTCCCCGGCAAGGAGAAGGCCTATCTGCAGGATTGTCTGGATTCCACCTTCGTGTCTTCCGTCGGTCAGTATGTCGATCGTTTTGAACGTCTGATCGAGGAGTATACGGGAGCGCCCCATGCCGTGGCCGTCGTGAATGGCACCGCTGCTTTGCATGCGGCATTGGTGCTGGCGGGCGTCGGACCGGGTGATGAGGTGATTCTTCCTGCACTGACCTTCGTGGCCACAGCCAACGCCGTTTCCTATTGTGGCTCGGTTCCACATTTTGCAGATTCGGATCGGTTGACCCTGGGCCTTGATCCGCTCCGGCTGGGCAAGCACCTGGAAGCCGTTGTGGAGATGCGTGACGGACAGCCCTTCAACAGCGAGACGCAGCGGCGCATCGCGGCGGTTGTCCCGGTGCACGTGTTCGGGCATTCCGTCGACATGGACCTCCTGCTTGAGGTCTGCGGGAGCTATGGAATCCCCATTGTCGAGGATGCTGCCGAATCCTTGGGGACGTTCTACAAGGGGCGCCATACAGGCCGTCTGGGTCTGTTGGGGACGCTGAGTTTCAATGGCAACAAGATTATCACCACGGGCGGCGGGGGAGCCATCCTGACCGAGGATGCTGAGTTGGCCCGACGGGCCAGGCATCTGACTACCACGGCCAAGTTGCCCCATGCCTGGAAATACGAACACGACCAAGTGGGATTCAATTATCGTATGCCAAACATCAATGCAGCCCTTGGCTGCGGGCAGATGGAATCGCTGGAACAGTTCGTGAACAACAAGCGACGATTGGCTGAACGATATTGTCGGGCTTTCGGAGAAATCGAGGGCCTTGAATGCTATGTGGAGCCGGAGTTTTCAGAGTCGAACTACTGGCTGAATGCCGTACTTCTGAACAGGGCATCAGGGGACACCCTGAGCTCGGTCCGGGCGCTTCGGAATAAAATTATCGGTAGCTGTGCCGATGCTGGTTACATGCTCCGACCAGTATGGAATCTGCTCCCGACGCTGCCCATGTATCAGGACTGCCCGCGTATGAACCTGGACTGCGCCCAGAATCTGGAAGCACGGCTGCTGTGTCTGCCCAGTGGTCCGGGGCTGCTGGCTGACTAGGTTGGTATTTATTTGAGGTAAGGGTTCAGCTATTGATAGAGAAAATGCAGATGCCGTTGACCATGGCTTAAGGCCAGGGAAGGGTTTTGGACGAACCATTCCTGGCTGATGGATTGATAGCTTGCCGGATCAAAGATAATCCGCCCCGTGTGAAATTCTCCTGTGGCTCTTGAAAAACCGGCCTTGAATTTCAGCAATGGATCCTTGGTGCTGTTCGTTAAGCCTCCACCACAATTGACTGTTTTTACACCATTTTTGAGGCATGAAACGAAAAATTCATGGCGCAGAAGGTTTGCTGCTCCCAGTTTTTTCCCCTCAGCATTAGTCGCAGAGAGGTGGATTGAAGAGAAGCCCTCTGAATTGATCGTCAGCATGGCTCCGACGATATTGTCGTCATGCCTGGCGAGAAAGATTCGATGGTGTTTCTTGAGGCTGGTAAACAGGGATTGAAAATATTCGCCGTCGAATCGATAGAAGCTATCCGCCTTGAGATGGGCCATGGAAGCGCTGTAGAGTTGCTGCAGGACCTGCCTGCCAAGCTCGGTGTCCACTTGCTGTACTACAAGTCTTGAACGCATTGCCTTGCGTACCTTGTTCCGTGTTGATGATCGGTATCCTTGGATCAACTCTGTTTCGTTGTTGGGAACTTGGAGTAGGACAACCTGTCGCTCGAAGACCTTTGAGACAAACGTTGGTACCGGGTAGGATGCGTTGTCGAATGCCGGATCGTATCTGATGAAGCCAGCAACGATCCCTTGGGCTTTGGCTACCTTGCGGAGAGCTTCCCATGCTCGCATGTGGAAGGCCGGTTCATCAACACTGGCGAGTAGTCCCCCATATCCATAGGCAGTTTCGAGGCAATAGGCCGGCGAATCATGATAGCCTGCAGGAATGGGTTGCAGCAGATAGGGCATGAAGAAGACATCTGTGCCTTCTCGATACACAAAGGCATGACCACTGGTCTTTGCCTTGGCATACAGAGCGACATAGTCGGGATAGTAGTAGATATGCCCGCACAACCCCGCCCTGCAATCCTGAAGGGCCTTCATCCATTGTTTATGCTGTGTGGGTACCAGGACTCCCGCTTCACTCACTTGCGAATATCCTCCCAAGTGAGAACTTCGTCGGGTTGCAGCTCGCGATTGAGAGTGAATCCAACAAGTGTATCGATGTGGGCTGGGGAAATACCTGTGCCTGGTCGCTTGCAGGTCAGCATTTCTCTGGTCAGGGAATGGCCTTTTGGGATTGTATGGGCCGCCACGACACTGCGTCTGACACTTTGCCTGTTGCGTTCCTCGGCTGCTGTAGGCTGTTTGATGCCGTTCCCAAGAAGGAGCTCGGTGCAGCGGATGGAAGAGATGTAGGTTTTGAGCTCATCTGGCTCCATCGAAGCCTGATGATCCGGACCGCCACCTGCGCGACTCAGTGTAAAATGTTTCTCAATGACCTTGGCTCCCAGGGCAACGGCGGCAATGGCTGCAGCGCTGCCAATGGAATGATCCGAAAATCCGACGGGGACTTGGAAGGCTCTGGCCATGGTCTGCATGGCTCGCAGATTTATTTCGTCGAATGGGGCCGGGTACTCGGTGGTGCAGTGAAGCACCACGATGGGGGCCTTGGTCATTCCTCTCATGGCACTGAGCCCGGCTTCCACCTCGCCAAGGGTGCTTAGCCCCGTGGAGAAAATGATAGGTAGTTTTTGGGACGCGATGCTCTGCAGGAAGGGGATATTCGTGACTTCCGTGGAAGCGATTTTTATGGCTGGAACGTGGAGTTTGTCGACCAGGAAATTAAGACTTTTGTTGCCGTCTGGAGTGGAGAGAAAGAGCAGGCCTTTCTCCTCGCACCGTTGTTTCAGGGTGACGAAGGACTCAAAGGGCAGGGCAAGGCGGCAGGAAAGTTCGTATCGGGATTCGTCTTCAGGGCAGCCTGCCTTCATGTAGTCAGTCTTGAAGGCGTGCCTGCCAGTGCATTCTCCAGGCAGGAAGGTCTGGAATTTAACGGCGTCGGCCCCGGAATCTGCTGCGACATCAACAAGCTGAAGAGCTTTGGAGAGGTCTCCATCATGGTTGACGCCGGCTTCAGCTATGACAAAAACTTTATCTGAATCGAACATTATTTATCTTCTCCGGGAATTGAGAACTTTTTGGTCAATAACTGTTGTCTTGTTCGTTTCTCAAGTGTCGATTTCAGCGCGGAGACAATTGACGGGGATGCTTTGCCGTCTCCATAGGGTTTGCCGCAGGGTGATTTTCCGAGAGCCATGGCTTCTTGCATGGCCCGGAGGATTGAGGCGCTGTCCTGTGCGCAAGAAATGACATTGGAAGAGGCCAGTCTGCCTTTTTGTCGGTCTCCGACATTGACTGCGGGCAGATTGAACGTTGGCGCCTCAATCAGGGCGCTTGAGGAATTGCCGATCATGAAGTCTACATGGAGCAGGGCACTGACGAAGCGGGTTATGCCCAGTGTGGGGATGAGAACACTTCTGTCTCCATGGGCTGCGTCCAGTTTCTGGAAAGATTTGATGATGTATTCGCTCCCCGGGTCGCCGTTGGGATAGGTCAGGACGAGTTGCCCCTCGAATTGGCTGAGGGCTTCGATAAATTGGTTCGTATGCGCCTCTAGATTGAGTGGGTCGAGCGTGGCGGGATGATAGGCTACGAGCGCCGTGGGACGCGCAAGATCCAACCCCAGTTCTTTGCTCAGATCCTCTGTCGTTATCTTTGGTGTGCGCATGAGGCTGTCAATGGATGGGCTGCCCGTGATGAAGACTCTCCAAACCTCTTCTCCCATGTTTTTCAGGCGTTGCCCAAACATTTCGTTGGCGACAAAATGCAGATGCGAGGCTTTGGTGACCATGTGTCGGATTTGTTCATCCATGGCGCCTTCGGTTGTCTGACCACCGCCGATATGAGCCATGGGAATCGTCATGCAGGTACAGGCCGAAGCCACGGAAAGCAGCTCGAAACGGTCGCCCAGTACAAGAATGATATCCGGCTGAAGCCGGTTGAATGTCTCTGCGAGGGACAGGGTTCCCAACCCGACAGTTTTGGCCGTCCCCACCGATGTGGCGGAGGACACAAGCATGTCCACTTCGGCATCAACATGGAGGCCAGTCTCACGAATGGCATTGATGGTCAGGCCATATTCGGGCGAGAGGTGCATGTTTCCCGCAATGAGCTGTAGCTCAAGGCCTTCTGTCTTCTGGATTTCCAGACAAATCCAGTACAGGCGGTCGAAGTCTGACCTTGAACCGGTAAAGACGCATACTTTGCTGGCCATTTATACTCCGCTGAAAGTGCGAGAAAATTTTTGGATATCCAAATTCTGCTCCAGATAACGAAGTTTGCCAATGGCTGAGCGGGAGATGCCGTCCACATAGGTGACGTCCATCTCGAAAGTTTTTCCAAAAATAGGAAAAAGGTCGGTTTTGAGGCGTTGAGTCATGGCTTCGACGCTTTCGGCACAGTCTTGATCCCGGTGAACCTTGAACACCAGATGTCCCGCCCTGGTCTGGTGGACTTGAAATTCGGCGATGCCCCGCCAATCGAAGTCGTTATAGTTGAAAACTGCTGGAGCCAAAGGGACAAGACGCTCGTGTTTGTCCACGACATAATCCTGAAAACGTCCCTCCACGGCTTTCAACATGGGGTAGTGGCGCCCGCAGGTGCATTGCTTGTTCGTGAGCACACCGATATCACCTGTGCGGTACCTGACCATGGGGAACATTTTGTTGTTGAAGCCCGTGGTGACCATCTCTCCGCGTCCGCCTTCTCGCGAAACCGTGTGTCCCTCATCGTCAATCAGCTCGAGAATGCCAACTTGTGGAGGGAAGTGGAGGTTGTCCGAGTCCTTGCAGGCATGGCCAAAGACGCATCCCTCTGTATGACCATAGACGTTATAGAGTCTGGTCTTGAATGCCGATTCGATCACTTTGCGCTGGCCTAGGGTCAGGTACTCACCGTCGGCAAAAATGCTGACCAGCTTGGCGGAAACAGTCAGGCCAAGCTCAAGGATGTAGGATGCAAGAGGCAGGATTGCCGATGGGCGGGTGTGAATGTAATCTGGGCTGTAGGCATTGATCTTATCGACAAAAAGCGGGCTTGTCTCCTTGGAGAAGTGATAGCAGGACATGGTAAGCATTCGATCATTGGCCTGATGCCAAAAGTGTCCCTTGCTCAATTGCTCTTCTGGCACACGGTCGCCATAGAGGCGGATGGATCTGAAGTGGAAAATATCCAGATCCATTGTGCTCATGTAGTACTGTGTATTGGCCTTGTCCCGTGACAGGTGGTCAAGGTCCATGAAAATGGTCAAAGGCATGCCGGTGCTGCCGCCAGTGGATCGATGATAGAGGCGGTCCGCCTTCATGTAGTCAGGGATGAAGCGCTTGGGGTTCTCCTGCATTTCCTGTTTGGTGAGCAACGGCAGTTGCTTGAGGACGGAAAGGCTATCCGCGTCCTGCCAGGAGAAGCCCAGCGATCGGAATAGCTCCCGGTAGTGAGGGACATGACTGCTAACGAACCACAGCTGGTGCTGAAGCTGTTTCAACTGGAACTGATCAAGTTGTTCCTTGTTCCACCATTGAGAAGATTTGAGAAATTCAACACGCTCCGTAAAGAGTGGCGTGTTCAATGGGTTTGGCGCTTCTGTGGTGGGTAGATGTTCGTTGTGCGACATGGCTCTATTTACCCTTCTTTGCTTGGGCAATGCACCGGGCAAGACGCAAATCCAACTCCGTGTCAATATCAATGGAGTCTTCCTGTGTCATCAGGTAGGGGCGCGTGTTTTCGCCAATCAGGGCGCCCTGCGTGATGACAGATGTAAACGAGGCATAAATGGCACCGTTGACCGTGTATGTTTTCGGTAGTTTCTGGCGCTGGTAGTATTGTCCTTCATGGTCGATGAATGGTTTCACCCGGTCGTTTTCGATGGTTCTCATCCAGTATGGGGGGTCGGAAGATTCACAGAGCGAAATCACGGAGTCGCATTCTTCATCGTGCAGTAGGTTCAGGGCTTCTCGAACGTGGGTGCCCGTTCTCAATGGCGATGTGGGCTGGAGAAGAACGGTGATATCCGGCCTGTATCCCGATTTGTCTAGCTCCGCCAAGGTGTACTGGACGGCGCCGAGAACGTTGGCCTCGCAGGTGGCCAGATTGTCAGGGCGCAGGAATGGCACCTCGGCCCCGTGCTGGAGAGCGATGTCACGGATGTCGTTTCCGTCGGTGGAGCAGATGATTTTATCCACTACGCCGGACTCCAGAGCCGACTCTATGGCCCAGGCAATGAGGGGTTTACCCTCGAAATTTATGATGTTTTTTCCAGGCAGTCCTTTGGAACCCTTCCTCGCGGGGATAATGGCAAGAATTTTCCGTTGGGCGGAGTGGGACATGGATCAGGCTCCAAAGGGTTTCTGGGCGACGACAACCCATTCCTGGATGACTTCCGGCCCACCATTGACGCTGCGTATGACATAATCGACGCTTTGTATGGTGAGCTGGGAACCATAAAGGCTATCAAGGTCTCCCCTGGAAGAAAAGCGCACAACGCCGCAGTCATTGCGAATGGCTCCTGCGCTGAGGCTGGAGTAGGTGTTGGGTTCGCCCGGGATGGATTCTCCCATGCCGTTGCCGTGCGTATCGGTGCCGAAAGTCATGGAAAATAGCTTTCCGCTAGGTTTCAGAACGCGAGTGATTTCAGCGACAATGGCCTTGGAGTCCTCCATGCTATTCGCATAAAGGCATTCACAGTCGATAACGGCGTCCATTGAGGCATCAGGATAGGGCAGTGAGTTCACATCGCCCACAGTCAGTTTGGCATCAAGGCTTTGCCCCTCCAGGCGATGGCGTAACTTGTTGATGGCCGATGAGCTTCCGTCTCGGCCATGGGTTGTGAATCCCTCGCGGGCGATAAACCAGAGGTTGGCGCCTGTCCCACACCCTATCTCGAGAATATTGACTGCAGATCTGCAGTCAGCCGAGAAATAGTTTCTGGCGACGAATCTTACGACCTCAATGTCCGGGTATTTGCCCCAGTCTCGAGATTGGAATAATTTTTCCCAACCAGCATCCCACATTTCTGATCCCCCTTCCTTATGCCGTCTTCATTGCTGGCCGAGTTGATATTCTCGAATAGAATCTGGCAATGTGTTTGATGTTGGGGACGACAATTTGTGTCTCCGCCTCTGTGAAGAATTTCCGTTTGCTGGTGCTCCTGTCCTTATCAATGCTGTGCCCGACGAATTCCTCCATTAGAAAGGGATTGAATTGGCCCTTGAACCTTTGCGGAGAGGAAAGCCCGAGGAAGTGATGGATGCATTGGATGTACTGGTCCGGGGCATCCAGAAAATCCTCGAATCGAAGAATCAGGAATTGGTCAGATTTGAGCAACGGATCAAGAAGCTTGTTGGCATATTCAAGATAGGTTTCAAGGCTCTCAATCAGGACGGCAGAAATTCGGTTGTTTTCGCGCTCTTTGGGAAGGGTTTTTTGAGCGTGCAGGAGTCTGGCATAGATCGAGGCGACATTATCCAGGGGATGACGGACGAGAACGATGAATTTTCTGTCTGGATACTCGCGGCTGAGCAGATTGAGGTGTTTGATGTTGGCTGGCATTTTTTCCCCAACCATTTCAAGCTTGTTTCTGTTTTTTTCCTCTGGAATCAACTGGTTCAGAATGATGCCAAAAAATTCCTTCCAATTCGTACCTTGACGGGCAGCCTGAAGAATGGCTTCAAAATCGAGCATATTTCCATAAATGGAATAGCGGCTCATATTTTTGATGAGGGTTTCATTGGTACCCACCGAAAAATAAGCATCGGTGAGGATGGAAAGGTACCATTTGGCCTGATCCAGGCTGACGGGCTCGGTGAAGGAGGAAACGGTGTGGATTTCTGCAAACCGATTGTCCTTGAGCCTGCGCATTTTTTCATTGAGGCGGAGAAACAGCGGATGAACGAGGCTGTCCACGATGGTGAACAGCTTTGGATCCTCACACAGGATCGACGAGACCAATGTAGTGCCGCTATGTCGTGGACCGGTCAGAAAAAAATGAGGGAGTAGCCCGTCTGCCGGCTTTGGTGCTCCGCCCGTGGATTTTGATGGCATATCGGATCTCATGGTTAGTCCAGATTGAATTGTCGTTTGGAGTTCAGCTTGGCCAGGGGAATCCCTTCCCGATATGCCTTGATGATCATCTGCAGCTCATCCTGCGAGGCAAGCGCGTCGATGGAGGAGTTGATCCACTCCTCGAAATTCTCGGGTATAGGGGTGAATTTAGTTCTTAGATAATTGCAGTAGTACAGGTAGTAGAAGCAAATCTTGGCCTCTCGTTGCTGGTCCGCGTTGGTGGGAGGTGCGGATTGTCGGAATTCTCTGATCAGCCGGAAATAGTCATCAGCAGACCGGGCTTTGGTAACAAAGGCCAACTCCGAGTAGTAGACGGGGCTTTCGACCAGTGTGGTCTTGCCCATCATTGCTGTTTCGACGCCCACTGTAGAGGCGTATGGCAGCACGAATTTTGAGTCGGCCACCAGACGGTAGGTATTGACCGGATCGGTTCGCCTGAAGAAATGGAAACGCGGATTTCCGGAGAATTGCTCAACGAGTTTTTCACTCAGAAGGCCGCTGTGGTTGTAGATGCTCGGGTGCTCACGTACGGCGACCTTGCCGCCTTCTTTGAGAATGAATTCGATGGTATTGTTTAGCCAATCCCAGAGTCCGGAAAAGTCCGAGCGGGGCAAAAGCGAGGCGGTGTCGCATTCCACGTTAAGCGGTATGAGGGCATCGAATTGTCTGTCCGTCGAATCCTCATCGAATGTTACGGGTTGGAACTGGCGGTCATCCTTGCGGGCGAGTCTGTTGCTGAATTCCTGCTCGGACAGTTTCAAGGCCTTTTCAAATCGTGGGAAATCGTCAACAGCTTTGACCAAACTCGGAATATCCCTGAGATATCCGGCAACATCATTTGCGCCCATGAGGAATTCGTTTGGCCCTGAATCGTAGGTGCTGGTGCGGACTCCACAGGATTTGCCTGCCCTGATAAAGAGGCCGGAGTGACCTGCCAGGCCACCGGGAATGACTACTGCCTGCATGGGAACGGTATTGAAGACACCTTTGATTTTGGGCATGACCTCGAGAAAATCTTGGAAAATACGAGCCTGAGTCTCCAGAACTTTTGCCGTGGGGACCGTTGTGCGGTTGATGTAGAAGGCATTGAGTTTGGCGTTGTCCTGCAAAAAATCCAGGTCGCTCTGGCTTGCCTCAACATTGGACATCTCGGACAGGTGGACCAGAGGCATGAATGACAGTTGGGTGAGGATGGCGTTGAGCAGGGCGCTTTCGTGATGGTGATCGCCCGGGATAATGTTTTCTGTCATGTCGTCATAGATCAGAACGACATCGGTCCCGGCGGCGCGTAGCATCAGGGCCAGGGCGAGATTGAACCAGGGAACGGTATTGCAACTCCAGCGGGTAATGACCACGCCGATTTTTTCTCCCTGAGGATGCTGGGCAAGGATGGAGGGCAGGCTCCGGTTGACGAAGCTCGCAAAAAGCTCCGCTTGCCTGTGGAAAGGTATCATGTGGTTACCGCCTTCGGAGTAGCTTCTGGTCTGTATTCGGCTCGTCGCCGCAGTAGCAGATCTGCCATGATCAGGTCATCTTCGGTGTCGATGTCAAGGGAGCGGCTGCGAGGCATCACGTAGGCCAGCGTCTGCTTGGTGTGAAAGCTTTGTGTTTTCAGGAAATGGGATGTTTCAGCCATGAAGACAGCCCCGTTTGGCATATACACAGGGGGAATTTCCTGCCGCCGTTTAGTTAAATACTCTGATTGAATCAGGGGAGAGATGGTGTCGCTTTCGTCAAGATTGTACATCCAGTAAGGCGTATGCTCGCATTGGGTCACGGTAACACAGGTCTTGCTGGAACGTTCGATACACAGGCGGATGCAGCCGTCGATGTCCTCTACCGATCGCAGAGGGGTCGTGGGTTGAAGGACCAGCACGTAATCGTATCCGGACATCCGTTGCAGAATGTCATGCACGACTTGTTCACTGGTAATATGGTCCAAACCCAATCTGCGCGGTCTGACAAAAGGTGCATCAAGTCCCATCGATTTCCCGGCATCTATGATCTGGAGGTCGTCGGAAGAGAGAATTAATCGGTCGATAAAGCGTGATTTGCGCGCTTCCTCGGCGGTCCAGGCCAGCAGAGGCTTGTCCGCCACTGGTCGAATATTCTTGCGGGGGACCCCTTTAGAGCCGCCTCTGGCCGGGATGACGGCGAGTATCTTCCTGTTTTGGAACATGACCTGACTATCCTTGTCGATAACTCATGAATTGGCTCAAAAGGCCATTACCCTTGTACGCAAGGGGTTAAGCAAAATGTGTACCCTTCGCACACTATCCTTGGGAAAATTCAGCTGGACAATGAGGAACAGATTCGGGTGGCAATAATCTCAAGATTAGGGCTGACCAGCTGTTTCGTTTGTTCGTAATAGTTGCGTGCGGTCTTTTCCGACAATGAGTCAGACAACAGGCCTGGCAATTGAGCTTTATCAAGAAGCCAGTGCCCGATGCCCTGCTTTGCCGGTGGCAGCGCATCCAACCCGGTAACTTTCTGCATGAATTTCAGTGTGCTGGGTTCGGTCATGAGGTAAATCAGGCTGCCCAACGGGCGAGTGCTGTGCCTGGACAGGTGGCTGTGGTCGAGCCCGCATAACGAGAAAGGGGTGACGACGAGATCGCAGGCGGACAACCATAGCTCGGTTTCAAGGGAACTGGTGGTATCAAAAACTGTCAGGCCCGCCTGGCCGGCATAGTCGATGGTTTGCTGCTTATCTTGTTGGAACTTAGGGTGCTGGCGTAAGAGTAGTGTTGGAGAAGGGTTCTGCTCGGTCAGAACATTGACGAGTGTATGAAGGAGTTGTCTATGGCCCGGTATGGAGGGGGATTGGCCGAACCATCCTACAAGGGATGCGTTGTGATCGACACCGATTTTCTCGCGGGCGGCTTGACGCATGACCGAAGGATCAAGCTGTTCATAGAGGGAGTATTTCACGGGGCCCGTTACGACACAATCCTCGATTCCCCAACGTTTTTGGGTCAGCTTTGCTGCGAAGTCGTCAAGCACGAAGTAGGTGTCTGCAAAATGCCCCAGCCGCGGATTGGCGTCGCCCCAGAAATCCTGAAAGGTGAAGCTGGGACCGTTGAACAGAGCGGCAACGGCCTCGTCGATACCTGCGCCATACGAGGAAATCGAAGTCAGTACAGCATTGGGTCTGATGCGTTCCAAAAGACGAGCTGTGGCATCAAGAAGTGCCTCCGGAGATGTGTTTGGATCAATGTGACTGCTGCCATTCGGCAGGATGAATTCCGGGTGATCACCAAGTGACTGCCGGAGTCTTGTATGTGCGGGGCCGCTGGTTGCAAGATAGATTTCGAGGTCGGATTCCTTGCGAAGTCTGAGGACGATGGCTTCGATATGCCCAACTGCGCCGGGATCCCGGGCGGTGATAAGAAGTCGACGGCTCATGAGTTCGCCCCAAGTGCTCTGGCCTGACGTTCAAGAGCGATGAATTTCTCATATTCCGAAAAGGGAGTCATGAGATTCTCATACGCCCTGGCATGGATGATATGGATCATGGATAGTCTACAGATTTGAGTCATCATCTCAGCAAGAGGCGGGAATGTTGCTCCATATGACTGTTCGGAGATTCTGAGACGTTCATCCAGGAGACGAGGGGCAGGCTGGTCTCGCATCAGGAAGCGTTGGACAAAGAACGCCAAGTCGTAACCGGGGGGGGCAAAAGTGTGGGGCGCTTCTTCAAAATCGACGAAGACGGCCCTGTCGTTGTGATGGATGACGTTTGCCGGGTGTATCTCACCATGCACGCATTGCGCGTTCTCAAGTGCCTCAAACCGGGGGCGGAAGCCCTGGATCATTTCTTTGAGGATATCGATATGCTCAATAGCCCAGAATTCGTGCTCCTTGAAGATCTCCGTGCGCTCAGAGGCAAGATCGGTCGCGATGCGATTTTTCATGATTTCGAAATGGGAATAACGGGCTGTGGCGATGGCCTTGATTTGTGCACTGCCAGGGTAGCTCTTCAAGAGGCGATGTGTTTTTCCCAGTGAGTCCGCAATACTCCGGATCTCGGCGCTGGTTCCCGTGAAATGCCGGCCCGCGAGGAATGGCCGAATGTCTGCCCGGAAACGCTCTGCACGCCAGTCAATCCATCCCGTAGCAAGGATGGGATTGACGTGGGCTCCGCCTTTGGCAAGATATGAAAGAAGTTCCTTCTCCGTCTCGGGCTGTCCAGGCCGGGTGCTGATGCGCAAGAACAGGTCCTGGTTTTTCGTGAGAACTCGATAACGGCCCGCAAGGGAATCTGTTTGCCTGAGGGCATGAAGCTCTGCATCACCGCCAGCTTCCACACCCAGCGCAGCCAAGACTTGCTGGATGCCTTTTGCCTTTTGCTCATTCACTGTGGCCGTGAACTCCAACTCCTCGGGCGCATCACCCCCCGGCCAGGCCATCTCGGCGGCCTTGGGTGGGAGATTTTGGTCCGATTGTGGGGGAAGCATGACAATACCTCGTGTTTAGCGGAAGTCTTCGGGGTTGAGGATCGAGTATTGTGGGATGTCGCGGAGTGCCTTTGTTCCCTCGACTTGAGGCCACTGCGAAGCGGGCATGCCTACTGGAGGGATGGCAAATCCGACATTATGAATTCCCAGCGTGTCGCCTTCCTGGATATTCGTCCAGGCAATCAGGCATTTCCAGCAGCTTTCATCCCGGGGTGAAGAGACCTCTGGTAGATCCTGCCCCATCGCGGCCGCACAGTTTTTTACTTGGCGGACGGTTGTTGCTAGTTCGGCCAGCCGGGTTGCGGATACGAGATCCTGTTCCGGGCGGTCGGGGTCCTCATCAACACCTTTCTCAATGATATTGACCCCCGCCCCAACGGCGGCAAACATGATCTCATTCCCCTGATAGTGGCAGGCCAGACCAACGGGTGCTTTGAAGATGCGCTTGTAGGTGGCGAGGGAGTGCAGATCGTGTGCCTCGGGGGGGGCTGGGTTGGCTGCGGGATGGTGGTTGATGATGACCCCGCCCTGGCCTGCGTCTCGAGCAGTTTGGACCGCCAGGGCCAACTCGTGCAGGTGAACATCCCCAGCGTCAAACAAAATGGGGAGATCAGTGCCGGCAGCATAGGCGATCAACCCGAGATTGGAGATGTTGTCCCGTGATATTTTGAGCCCGTGCCCCTTCTGAGCCATGACGAAATCGATGCCATCCTTGTCGTACACGCTGCAGACTATGGGAAGTCCGAGTTGATGGCAGGAGGAAAACAAGCGAGCATAGTCCTTGAGAGGGACCACCTTGCGCTCTACAAGAGCTCGATAATCCTCTTGTGTTTTGCCGCTGTTGTGATTGTAGGTGCAAACGAGCCCGGTGTTTTTCAGGCAGATTTCTGGAGTATGCAGGATTTCCGTTTTCAGGATGTCGGCGCCACTGTCCTTGATCCGGTGCAAGTAATCCAAGGCTAGGTCGATATCCTGGTTGAAGAACGTGCCGATTTCGGCCATGAAAATGACGGGATGCCGATCTCCGACCGGGATATTCCCGATGGTAACTTCCTGGTATTCGTTTTTCATTTGTGCCTGCCTCTCCTGCTGCCGGAGCCGCTAGAATCGTGCATTGCGCCAGGATTATCCAATGAATGGCCTGACAAAGTTGTTCAGTTGTCTGTCACGCAGGGATTGTCCGATTTCCCGGGGTGAGGGCAGCTCATCCAGATATTTCCGAGCCACCTCATCGGTGAAATCCGCATTTCGGGTATAGCGGATTTCCCGGCGACGATTCTGCATGACGGGTTTAATGGTGTTCATGGTACCTGCCTTGAGGTGCTGGACAAGGCTGTTGTGAGCACTTCTGACCGCGAGCATTCCCAGCTCGAAAGGATCGGTGTCTTCGGCTGGTGGCAGAGCGTGGTAAAGCATATCGCCCGAGTCCAGACCCTTGGAAATGTAGTGGATGGTTGCTCCTACATATTCCGGGTGACCATCGAAGGGAGCCCAGAAATTGCACGAGCTGCCCCGATAGTATGGGGATATTCCCATATGGATGTTCAGGGCTTGTTTTGCAATGAGTTTGTCGATGAGAGGGGCCTTGATCCAGCTGGAGCCGAAGATGATGAATTGATCGGCAGCAAGAGCCGGGCTCAAAGCCTCCATGTTGATCATGTTCAAATCTCCGGCACTCATGGGCATTTGGTGCACATTGGCAGGCCCGAAGCGGTGTGTTCCGAAGATTTTGTGTTCGGCCTCAAGAACACGGGTGAAATACTGTTGCATGGTTTGGCTGCGTTTGAAGAAGCCTTTAACTCTGCCAGGGAAAAGCGTGTTGCATTCCTGAATGGCGTAGACCGTGTCGGCAATTTCAGCCAGGGACTCGATAAGGGCCATATGCCGGGGCTGATTTGATGTGAAGACGGTGATGTTCATTGAGCGAGGCTCCTGGCGATATTGGAATGGTCTTCCCGGGGGTGTTCTAGGTGTGATCCCCCGGAAGGGGCCGTGTCTGCTCGGAATCCCAGCGTTATTCCCAACTTCGTCAGGATGCTCAGGGTGTGGCCTGTGTAGCGGTTGCAGGGATGGGACATGGTCGTGGGCGGTTCCCCTAAAATCTCAGTCAGTATGCGGTGGTTGGTGGCATACTCTTGATGTTGCTCGTCTTCTGTCAGGCGCTCCATGTTCATCGGGTGGGAATGTGAGTGCAGACCGATGACATGCCCCTGTTGATGAAGCTTCTGGAGATGCTCAACCTTCATCCACAAGGCTTCTGAGATGGCGGACAGATCCTGCCCTGATGCTGCGATGAGATCATCCATGAGCCTGTCATATTCCCAGGCACTGAGGACCTGATCGCGGAGGTAGCGAAAGATCCGGTCGCTGGTTGAATAGAAGGGATAGTCCGAGAGATAATCCTGTGGGGAAAAAGCCGCTAGGGGGGCGATGACCTTTGTCCCGAAAGTGGTCTCTGCGGCACGGAAAAAAGTGCTGTAGAAGTCTTCGATGTCCTCGTAGCAACTGTTGCGGAAATGGCGATAGACCTCAAGACGCTCAACGTGTCCAGCCATTGGCGAGGTGTACACAAACCAGAATGCCGTTAACCCCAGATCGCTGAGGACCGGCATGGCCAGATCGTACTGGCAGCGAAGAGAATCGTCGAAGGTCAGACAGGCATGAGAGGACCCGAGGGAGTCGTCTTGAGCCCGGTTGAGGTACTCTTTGGCTGGAAGTAGATCATAGGTCAGTTTTAGATACTCAAGTATCTGCTTGAAGTCATGCTGGCTGATGGAACCTTGTCCGGGAAGGTGTCCTTGCCCGTGAAAGTGGTGGAACATGATGCCGAGGGGACCGTTCATGGCTTGCTCCACGTCGTTTCAGGAAAGCACCACCGATCAGAGTTGATATCATTACCCAGGTCGCTGTTGGGCAAGCGACAAGAGCCGAAACCTGTATGGTGCGGCCCGGTAATGATGTCGGACTCAATTTCAGAGAGAAGTGGCCTTTGTAGCCAGTAATCCCCCCGACCTCCTGTGACAACGCAGATAGTCTTGGTCATGGATGTCTCTGTTGGAGAAAATCGTGGTGATTATTAGGATACCTGTTGCCTGAGCTTCCACTCGTTTCCTTCCCGCTTCCAGATGTGCTCCGGACGGAAGGAGTCGATGATTTCCCAGAACCGGGATTCATCGAGGCTGACGTACTTCAGGAAATCCTGGAAGTATTTCTGCGGGAATTCGCCATCGTAGCGTTGAACGAGGGCGACTCCTTCTTCGCGAGTGAGGTGCCCGTTTCGAATCTCCAGTGCGGCATCCTCGGTGGCTCGGCCGCGGCCCGTCTTGATGAACCATGTGAAGAAATGGAAGCCGTCGACCTTGTCATCGAGACTGCAGTACTTTGTATAGGTTCCTTCAGTCCGGCCATCGGGATTGACTTCGAACCCCGTGTGTTCGGTGGAATAGTAGTAGGCCCGTTGAGGATCGTAATTCAGATAGTACGGCAGGAAATGCATCTCGATTCCTGACTCGGACAACCTGTTGACCTCAAGCGGCAGATAGGGATGCAGGTCCCTGGTGGTAATGCCATGGCGAGGCAAATCGTTGATATGCACGCCGCTCAGATACAGGTCCTGCTTTTCGGTGCGGGTGAAGAGCCGTGTATCGAAGCTCTTCTGGGTGAAATCCACATCCGAGCCGATGCCTTTCTCGGGGTAGAAATCACCATAGAAAATGAGCTTGATATCCTTTTCCATGGCCACCCGGGGGGCCACATTGTATTGGCCCAGCACAAAGGGCTGGAAGGGATGCAGTAGATTCTCGAAGGCGAGGCGGGTGAGGGTAGAATGCACTTGGCCGTTGGGGGTATAGAGGATGTTATCCAGGCCGCTGTGAATCCAGGAGATGAGATTGCGCCAGCCGATGTCGGTGTAAATATGGGGTGCCCAGGTCACGGTCAGCGGATTCATGTTGTATTTGTGCTTCAGGATATGCGCAGTGTAGCGGCTGTCCTTGCCCCCGCTGCCGGGGACCAGCACGTCGTAGGAGCCGTCTGTGCGGCGATGCCTGGCCAGAAGCTCCAGAAGCTCTTCTTCGCGCTCTTGCCAGTTGATGGTTCTCTTATACTCGAAGTAACGACACGCCGAGCAGACCCCTTCATCATCGAAGATGATGTGGTCCTTTTGGGAGCTTTTCTGGTCGCTATGTGGGGCGGAACCGATGAACCGCTGGTTGGATTCCACGCACTTGGTGCAGTATTTAACCTCTAACGGCAGACCATTTTTTGAAAAGCCCAGATTTCCGACTGTCGTAACTTCCTGTTTCGACATGGTGTCTCCTTCTTTAGTGAATGGCTCGGCAGGCAAAGGCCCGGTACACGCTCATCCCTTCCGGGCCACTGCGTTCGGGGTGAAACTGGAATCCCCAGATATTGTCCTTGCCGAGGCCGGAGCAAAAAGTCGTCCCTGCGTATTCCGTAGAGGTCAGGGCAATACTCTGATCCTCGGGAGCGACATAGTAAGAATGAACGAAATACATCTTAGAGCCAAGGGGAACCTGTTTCAGCGGCGTGTTTTTCCAGGGATTGTCAGTCGATGATCCCCGAGGCGGCGAGACCTGGTTCCAGCCGATGTGTGGGACTTTCAGTGTCCTTTCACCTTGAGCCGACGTTTGCAGTTTGTTGACGGATCCTGCAAAGATCCCGAGCCCCTCGTGGGTGCCGAATTCATGGCTGACGCTCATCATCAGCTGCATCCCAAGGCAGATTCCCATAAATGGTTTGCCCTGCTCCACTGTTTTTCGCAGAGTAGTGATCAGTCCGCGCTGTCTGAGGGCTTCCATGGCCTGACCGTAGGCGCCGACGCCGGGCAGAATCACGGCACAACTTCGCTCCACTTCCTGTGGGGAGTCCGTGATGCGGCTGTCCAGGCCGACCTTGTCGCAGGCGCATTTCACGCTGTACAGGTTGCCCATCCCGTAGTCGATGATGCTAACTCGCTTTGCAGACACAGTCTGTCTCCTGTGATGCGGGGGCCAGAACGTCACGTCCTTCATAGCCGTGTTCGGACAAGAAGTGCTTGAGCTCGGGCAGCGACGTGTAGGCCATATGCCGAGGCAGGGTCAGATTCCGCAGGAAATCGACATTGCCCTCGGTGAACGATTCCAGATCCTGCTGGAGTGCCTTGGCGATAGGGTAGTGCAGGATGGAGGCGACGCTGACGGCGTCGGCCAATCCTTCCTCGATGACTTGCCAGATGTGCTGAGGGCTCCCGGCACCTCCGCAGGCAATAACTGGGATAGAGACGTTTTCGGAAATCTTTCTGGTTAGCGCGAGATCGAATCCTTTGCCGGTCCCTTCATTGTTTACGGACGTTAGGATGATTTCTCCTGCGCCGAGTTCCGCGGCCTGCTCTGCCCATTGGCAGGCATCAACGCCTGTGGGAGTCCGACCATTGTCGGTAAAGCATTCCCAGTTTCCGTTGGGGCGAAGGATCGCTTCGATGGAGACGACGATGGAAGACGACCCGAAACGCAATGATGCCTCGCGAATCAGCTCGGGACGTTTAATGGCGGCGGTGTTCAGCGCCACTTTGTCCGCCCCGGAGCGCAGTGCGCTCTGGATGTCGTTCAGGCTGCGCAAACCGCCCCCCACAGTCAGTGGGATACTGATTTCACGGGCGGTGCGTTCCACGATGTGCAGCAGACTGTTGCGCTGGTATAGGCTGGCCACGATGTCCTGGAAAAGCAACTCGTCCGCACCGTTTTCATAATAATGGCGGGCGAAGTCTTCAGGCTTACCGAGTACTCGCAGACCCTCAAGCTGGACGCCTTTGACAAGGTTGGCACCCTTGATGTCCAGTCTCGGTATGATTCGAATATTCACCGTTTTTGCTCCTCAACCATTATCCCGTCGATGCACGGCGGCCAATACCCTCCGGCGATCAGGTATTGATGCATAATATCTGGAGTTCCAGGTTTTTGAGTCCATTCTTCAAAATTCGATTGCCCTCGGCAGTGGTCTCGGTCCAGCTCCGGATGGGATCATCCGCACGATAGGGCAGGTCGAATGGGAGTTCAAAGTCCACGTAGGTGTGAGATGATACTCTTGGGTCGGCATCCAGATGTGCAGAGATGGAGGCTTTCGAGAAGTGGTTCCAGCCCAGGTTGTATTCCCCGTTGTCTCCGCTGTAGCGCCATCGTAAAAGGGTATCAATGGGATAGTCGTTGAACGAGCTGAAGATATAAGCCGCGCCGCCTTTGGCGGTGACTCTGATCAATTCGTCCAGAGGCTCGGTGAAGTCGTCAAAGATGGAGATGACGCCGAGCATGGTGGCGTAGTTGAAACGGCCATCCTCAAACATTGAGAGTTGCCTGGCATCACCGCAGACGAAATGCGCCTGGGGCACCTTGCTGCGTCCGATGTTCAACAGGTCTTCGGAATAATCCAGGCAAAAGGCTTCCAGACCATTGAAGCGGGTTAGCAGATAATGGACAAATTCTCCATTGGCTCCACCGATGTCAATCAGCGCAAAAGAGGAGTCTTCGGCTTGGCGTTGCGCAATCATTTCTCCAAGCATTTTGAAAATATGCTTGGGATTGTCATGGTTGCCCTTGTGATAGACCGCGGTTCGCTTGTCGTATGTGGCCTTCTGCTCAAAGGCATCTGCCATGGGAGTGTCTCCGTTGTTGTGTCGGGGGGGAGTTATTGTGTCCCTGCGTAGGCGAAGGGGTCGTTGCTGCCCTGGCAGTCGGCCAATTCCGCATATTCGCCATTTGCTTTTTCATAGTCATCCATCTGTCCGATATCGAGCCAGAATTCCCGGATCGGGAAGACTGTGGCACCGCGACCCTGCTTGAGCAGGGTCTCGAACAGAGTGGTCATATCGTAGTAGGTGTCCTTGGGAATCATGCGCACGGCCTCCGGCGAGAGAACATAGATTCCCGCATTGACGAAGAATTTTTCCAGAGGTTTTTCCCTGATGCTGCGTAGTTCGTAATTATCAACATCCACGACTCCATACGGAATCTGGATGGCGCTCTCGCAGACACCAATGGTGGCTGTGGCATTGTTCTCTCTATGGAAATCCAGCAGGTGCTTGAAGTTAATCTGGGTCAGCAGATCTCCGTTCATGACGATGATGGGTTCATCCATGGGGGGGAGCAGGCTGAGGGCTCCGCCAGTGCCAAGGCGTTTTGACTCCCGTAGGTAGGAGATGTCAGCGCCCCACCGGCTTCCGTCACCAAAATGACGTTCGATCATCTGAGCCTTGTAGTTGACCGAGAAGAAGAAATTCTTGAAATGCTGTTGCAGCAGGTTTTCCAGTGTGATTTCCAGAACAGGCTTTCCACCCACCGGCAGCAACGGCTTGGGGCAGGAGTTGGTCAGTGGGCGCAGGCGAGTGCCCAGACCACCAGCCATGATAACCACGGGGGCACTGATGCTTTCCACCTGCAGTAATTTTCTGAGAAGCTCCAGGCGTACGATTTTTCCGTCCTTGTCAAGGATAGGTAACTGTCTGACATAGTTCTCTTTCATTTGCCTGCGAATGGCATCCATGTTGTCGGAGGTTGAGGCGGTAATTGGCGTGGTGTTGGCGATGTTCATTACCGATTTATCAAGGTCCACGTTGCGCAACAGGCCCCGTCGGATATCGCCGTCAGTGACGGTGCCCAGAAGCCGGTTCTGAGAATCAACGACAAGAGCAATGAGATAGTTGTTGCTGTCGATGACCTGCATGGCGGTCTTGATGGTCGAGTCTTCACTGATGATCGTGTCTTTCCAATCACACATGTTCTGCCTCCCGTGTCTGGGAGTTAATTCGTTGAGGAGAACCGTGGAGGAGGTAATGCAACAAGTGCACCAAGCTGCCAGCAGAATACCGAGTCCCCTTGGCCTGGGCGAAACGGTCGTGGAGGTATGACTCAGAACTGGCGATGCGGGTGGGGAGCATAGTCCGGGCATGACTCCTTTCTGTTGCCAGCCAGATTGTTCGAATGGAGGTGGTGCGATGTTGTCTCCGGGCCGATGATTTTTTGTTCTTATCAGAAACGTCCGGCGGGAAGATTCTTCCGCCCGGAGTGGTGGATTTCTTTCCAAGGGCAACGCGGGGCAAGTTGACCGGTTTTCGATTTCCAAGAGGGGAGCGGAGACCCTGCCGGTGCTTTCCAATTTGGGAATTGGTTGAATCGGTCATCGTCACGGGCTCTTCTATACTCCGCCAAAGGGTAGGAGCTCAAGTGGTTGTCCTAGCCTACAAAGACTGCGGCCCGAGGGAGCATACCTTTCAATTGGATTTCCAGATGTCTCCCTTCAACGGGGTTGCGCAGTCGGGACAAATGAGATTCTTGGCCTTGTCAAAGCGCAGTTGCTCTTCACAGCCGGGGCAGACGATGCGCAGCACCATGTCGCCCCATTTGTCGTACTTCTTCGTGTAGGTGAATCCGGAATCGAGCCGATCCAGGGCAAAATAGGATGTGGCGATATCAAGGGGGCTGAGATCACCCTCGGGCAGTCGATTTTCGAATAGGAGTAGAACCCGGAAGGACCAGGCTTCTGGCACGGGGTAATAGAGGATGGTCACATTGCGGAAGTACCCTTGGAATGACTGGATGAAGTTGTGGAGTGTATATCCCTCGGGCTGTCTTTTACCCACCCCGTTGGGCATGAATTCCACAAGCAGTCTGTGCGTTGTGAGGGAAGAAATTTTTTCGACAATGGTCGGGAAGGGCAGCTTTCGGGTTACGGCAAGGTGATGAGTCAGAGCAAAGGCACATGCCATGTCCCCTTGGATGTCGGGATTGATTGCCTGCCTGAAGTCGTAACGATTGGCAGTTAACGTCCCGAATAGGCCTTCAACGCCTATGGAAATGTGATAGCGGGGCGAAAGCTGCTCCACGTGGTTCTCGAAACGCATGATGGCTGTCTCATCAATGTCAAAGCCGTATGTCTGGACCCCTTCGTGGGCCATCATGAGAGAGAAGCGGCCCGCGTTGCATGCGATATCAATGGCCTTTTTAGGTTTTAAGTCCTTGATGATTTCGTGGATGAGGTGTGATCGGGTGTCAGGAGATTGTTCAAACTCCAAATTCAGGAAATCGGCATCTTTGTGGTATTTTGCCCACTTGGTCTCTTGTTGGTCGACGGTGATTTCATTGATGATATTTTGGAAGATATCCAGGCACTTTGACCGTGAAAAATAAGGGAAGTCATACTCGCGCCCAAGGATTTCTTTGAGCTCGTAGTTGCGTATAGAACCGACTTTGAAAAGGATGTGGCGCAGAGCATTGTGGAGATTGGGTTTTTCCATCTGCACCATGAGCACATTCAGGAAGCAGATCACGAACTGCTTCAGGGAGGACTCCCCATTGTTGATACTGGTCAGTGGCAGGATGGAGCCCAGGTCAATCCAGACAGGCTTGTGGTTATGGATGAACTGGATGTTTTCTTGATGCCCATCAATGGTGCCCAAGCCATAGTCCAGCAGGAAACGGTTGAGGTCCAGATATAGCTGGGCCGCCCGTTTTAATGCCGTGAATGACCACGTTGCCGGTCTGGTGACAAATGGGATGGTTTCATGCCTGAGGATGAGGGGGGAGGACTCCATGTGAAGATCGGTGATCCGCGTGTCGATCAGCAGATTGTTTTTGATGAGTTTGGGGATCAAACCGCTCTCAAAGTGTTGCAGGACATACTGTTCGGCTTCAGGGAAGATGGCCCGATAGATATCGCCCTGATACCGGAAAACACGACCGAGACGGTCGGCATGTCGGAATCCTGTGATGATCCATTCGACGTTTTTTTCATCGATTTTTTTCATGAACGACCTACTCTTCAATGCCTCGAACCGTTTCAACGGCTCGATACTGGATGGGGGTTTCAAAGCAGATATGAGTTTCCATTTCTAGATGCATTCCCCCCGCCCCGCGAGTAAGGGGGGGAGTTTCGATTGCTTTGAAGTGTGAGAGAGAATGTACCGATATTCTTCCCGAGAAGGCAGGGGCGTTCTTGTGCGGGCCTCCATGATGGCCTGCTGCTGCTGCTCGGTCACCGCCGCTTCCCAGGTGTTGGATTCGGGATTGAACATCTTGATGATCCTGGCGGGGATGCCGACGACAATTGAAAATGGGGGGACATCACGATTAATGACAGCGTTGGCTGCTATAACGCTTCCTCGGCCGATGACGATGCTACCGGTGACCACGGCGTGGATGCCCAGCCAGCAATTCTCTTCGACCACAACCCGTCCGGCAGTGAAGCCCTGCTCGCTGTAGGGACGGGTGATATTGTCCACCACATGATCTGCGTCGGAGACAAAAACCTGAGGACCAAACAGGCAATGGTCGCCGATTTCAAGTTGCCCCCCGGAGGAAATGAACGACTGACGGCCGATCAGGACGTTTTGGCCTATGACCATGCGGGTTTGGTCGTCTCTGTCACAGACGTTCAGCCAGCAGTTGTCAGCGATGACACTCCCGGAGCCGATTCTGGTATTGGCGAGGCCAAGAATCTGGACGTTGTTTCCGAAGCTGACATCGGGGAATTTTGCTTCCAGCGGCGTTGGGCTGTGTGTGGTCGAGCTCATTGTCTGTCCGTCTTTCCTGTAAGAAGCTGAAAATGTCTGTCTACTCTACTGCGAATACTGAAAGTATTCGAGAGCGGGGGCAAATACAGTGTTCAATGTGGCGATGGTTTCCGGAGCCAGTTTTTCCTTGTAGTCTCCGGGAACCATTTTGCGCTTATGCCGGTGCACGTCCTCGGGCACAATCTTGAACTCATCCTTGAAGGCCACCAGGCAGTGCGTGAAAAGAGGGCGGATGTCTTCGCCGGGAGCGAGGTGCTTGAAGCTCATGAGGTATTGCATAAGCCAGCGGTCGTAGTTCAGGACCATGTCTTCGTATTTGACCAGATTGCAGTGTTTGAGATTTTGATGGAGCTCGATGATGGTCTCATATCTTTTGGTCCAGGCTTTTGTGTAGCCAAGGACAAAGCTGTCGATCCCCTCGTTGATCCACTGCAGTCTCGTTTGTTCACTGGGCTCGAAGACATTTTTCTTGATGGGGTGGCTGTATGCTGCTGAAAAGAAGAGAGAAGTCAGGACGTCCCTTGGGTCTCTGGCATGGAAGATGATGGAGTGATCTTCGGGGATGTCGGGAATATTCGGGAGTGCCTCACCGATGCGAATGGGCCCGAAGACTGCGCATTCGTTTCGTGTTTCGATGATGGTCTTCCAGCTTTTCTCCCTGATTTCAGTCTTGAAATCATCACCATTGATTGAACACGGTATTACACCGAGGAATCTTGCGATTTCGTCGTTTATCTTGTGGATAAACATGGATGCAGCTTTGTGAATCGTGTAGACAAGAACTTTTTTCATTGTATATCCAGTGCCTGATCAGGAGTCTGTTATTCGTGGTGCTCGAACGTGCCAAAGCCGTTGTCCAGGCAAAGCCTGTCCTTGGCTGCGAGCATCAGATCGGAAACAACCATCTCACGAACCATTTCCTCGAAGCTGATACGAGGTTCCCAGCCAAGTTCCCGACGGGCTTTGCCCGGGTCACCCAGCAGGGTTTCAACCTCTGTGGGGCGATAGTAGCGTGGATCCACTTCAATGATTGGTGTTCCGGGCTCGGGTGCCTGGGCCTGGATGGTGGCTCTGACCAGATTCTGGAATCGTTCCTGGTCGATCCTGTCGATGACACCGACTTCAGCCTCGCCTTTACCCTGCCAGGCGATGGACAAGCCCATGGCCGCGGATGCGGTTTCCACCAGGTGGCGGACTGAATACTGGCGGCCAGTTGCAATGACATAGTCCTTGGGTGTGTCCTGCTGCAGCATCAGCCACTGCATCTCCACGTAGTCTTTGGCATGACCCCAATCGCGCTTGGCATCCATATTCCCCAGGAACAGCTTGGGTTGTAAGCCGAGCATGATTCGGGTCAGGGCGCGGGTGATCTTGCGGCTGACAAAGGTTTCGCCGCGTACCGGGGATTCGTGGTTGAACAGGATGCCGTTGCAACCATAGATGCCATAAGCTTCGCGGTAGTTGATCGTGATCCAGTAGGCATAGAGTTTGGCCACAGCATATGGAGAGCGAGGATAGAACGGAGTCCGCTCCGTCTGTGGCGTTTCCTGGACGAGACCATAAAGCTCCGAGGTGGAAGCCTGGTAGAACTTGGTCTTTTTTTCCAGGCCCAGAATGCGGATGGCCTCCAGGATTCTGAGCGAGCCCAACCCCACGGTGTCCGCAGTGTATTCGGGGGTCTCAAAGGAGACTTTGACATGGCTCTGGGCACCAAGGTTGTAGACTTCATCGGGCTGGACCGCCTGCATGATCCTGATGACGTTGGTCGAGTCGGTCAGGTCTCCGTGATGCAGGATGAACCGTCGATTGTCGACATGTGGATCCTGATACAGGTGGTCGATGCGGCCGGTATTGAATGACGAGGCGCGGCGAATGATGCCATGGACCTCGTAGCCCTTGTTCAGGAGAAATTCAGCGAGGTACGCGCCGTCCTGGCCCGTCACTCCCGTGATCAATGCTTTTTTCATGGAGCCTTCCTTTGCTCTCAGGTGTCGAGTCTGCCGTAGATATCTTCGAAACGGACGATGTCGTCTTCCTCCAGATACGGACCGGTTTGAATCTCGATGAGTTCAAGATCGATCTTGCCCGGATTGGTCAGGCGGTGCACCGTCCCCAGGGGGATGTACGTGGATTGGCTTTCGGCCAACAACAGCTCAGTATCACCGTTGGTGACCTGTGCGCTTCCTCTGACCACCACCCAGTGCTCGGCACGGTGGTAGTGCATTTGCCGTGACAGGGACGCTCCGGGTTTGACCACGATGCGTTTGACCTTGAATTGGTCGCCCTTAATGATGTTGGTAAAATTCCCCCAGGGGCGATAATCCGTCGTATGACCGAGTGCCTCAGGGCGATGGCGCCTGACAAGTTCATCGATCATGCCCTTGACGTTTTGAGCCGCGTTCATCGTGGTCACGAGGACCGCGTCAGGTGTTTCTACCACCACGGCCTTTTCCAGGCCCACGGTGGCCACCAGACGGCCTGTGGAATGAAGATAGCAGCCATTGCTGTCCTGCGCCACCACATCGCCCACGGTCACGTTGCCGTTGGCATCCTGCTCGCCATTCTCATGGACGGCTTCCCAGGCGCCGAGATCGCTCCAGGCGGTGTCCAGTTCCACGACTTTTAAATTCTTTTCTTTCTCCAGGACGGCATAGTCGATGGAGTTGGATGGGCAATTCATGAAGGCTTCACGTTCGGGCCGGATGAAATCCATATCCGGAGCGGAGGATTCCATTGCGTCCCTGCAGGCCTTGAGAATGTCCGGACAGTGGGTCTCAAGAGCCTTGAGATAGCGCGAAGCAGTGAACAGGAAGATTCCGCTGTTCCACAGGTACTGTCCACTTTCCACGTAGTCCCGGGCGGTATTGCTGTCTGGTTTTTCCACGAAGGCCTTGACGTTGAAGACGTCATTCCCCTGAGATTCTCCCTTGAGGAGATAGCCATACCCGGTTTCGGGGCTGCGGGCTGCAATGCCTAGACAGACAAGATCGCCTTGACGGGCAGCGCTTGCTGCCTGGGCGATGGCTTGTGCAAAGGCTTGCGTGTCGGGAATGCGATGATCGGCGGGCATTACAACGAGGATCGGGTCATCTTCTTGTGTCATCAGCGCCGCGAGGGCTGCCGCAGGAGCTGTGTTGCGCCCTGTGGGCTCCAGCACGATGCGCCCAGTGATGTTCTTGCTGCGCAACTGCTCGGCGGCAAGGAAACGGTGGGCTTCGTTGCAGATGACAATTGGCTGACACCCCGGGTCAAGGGCCGTCATCCGATCGAGTGTGGCCTCGAAAAGGGTCGCGCCCGGAAGAAACTCCATGAACTGTTTTGGATACAGTTCCCGGGACATGGGCCAAAGCCGCGAGCCTTTTCCGCCGCAGAGAATGACAGGACAAAGCATCTCAATCCTCGTTCTATTGCAGGTCGTCACCAGCGGTTGCAGTGCCACCGGCTTTGCATGGAGATCGGGTTCCGCCAGGCGCTGATCGCTTGGGGATCGATATCCACCTTGTCGAAGATGCAATATATGTTCCGATCAAGAGTCCTGTCTGAGTCTTCTTTTTGGGATGCGCGGGTCAGTTGCAAACAGTGGAGATCAATTGTCCGAGTCGTATGGACACGGCGTTGATTCCAAAGTGCTTGGCCAAAGATGATTTGGCGTTGCTGGCAAGCCGGGACCAAAGGTCGTCATTTTGCAGCAGGAGCAGTGTCTTGAGGGCAAATTCAGCAGGTGCATCAGCAATGAAGCAGTGGGTGCCGTCCTGAAAGGGAAATCCCTCGGCTCCGATGCTGGTGGTTACGATGGGCAGTCCACATGCCGCGGCACTGCCGACTTTCCCTTTCATGCCTGCTCCATAAGGCATGGGGCAGATGAAAACGCGGAATCGGGACAGGGCCTCATCCACATCGGGCACGAAGCCCACGGGGATGACGTTTTGTCCTTCCAGATGTCCAAGGCCTTCTCGTGCATTGTGACCCAGCAGGTGCAATTGTACTTCGGGTTTCTTTTCCAAAATGGCCGGGAAGATGGCGTGGACGAAGTGTTCCACGGCATCCACGTTGTGCTGGACGGCGTAGTTACCCAGAAAGGCCAGCCCGGATCGGTCAGTAGGAGAGGCCTCGGTTGCTCTGACAGGATGCACATTGGGGATGACTGTCACAGGAGCGCTGCCGGGGATGTTTTGTTCGATATCGTTCTTTTCCTCTTCGGAGACCGTGATGACATGATCACCCAAGGAATACAGAATCTGCTCCAGTCCCAGGAATTGCTCTGCGGTTTGCAGATCGTTCTGGTCTTGGGACATCTGGAATTTGCGTAAGTGTTTCTTGGCATGAAAGTCCATGGTGTCGAGGATCAGACAGGGGGTGTCCAGTTCCTCGCGCAAGGAGGCGCAAAGCAGGGTCATGGCATTGACGTAATGAATGTTCCAGAGGTTGGTGAGCCACACGGCCTGGGGTTTGAGCCTCTGGATATGCCGCAGAATCCGGGCCGGGTTCAGGGGAACGAACCTGAAATCGAAGTTCGGGCCGAACATGGCTGCGTATTCGTTGTCGCGGGGGTCACTCGCACAATACAGATAGGTGACTTTGCAGCCGTTGGCCTCAAGCATTTTCAGCAGATTGAAGATGCGGAAATTGGATGAACTGGCATCATGGCGGGGCATGAAATCGCTGACCATGACCATGTGCAGACCGTGGCATGGAAACGTGGTGATGGTATTGGACAGAATCGGATTCATCGGGAGACTCCCGCAGGCGATGTGGCAGGGGTGCGAAGCGGGATCTGAAGCTGTTTGTACTCCCGGTTCCAAGTGTCCAGAATCCTGTCGAGTTCCGGGTGTTTGGATTCAACGTACGCCCTGGACTTGGCCTGACGTTCCCGCTTCATGGTCAGATGCTGTTCACTGGAACTGTAATCGTGGTGCAGAACCGGGCCAGGGGTATAGATCATGCGCTCGGGTTGGCCGTAACGGTCCAGCAGGCGGCAGGAGAGTTCGACCCCCCCGTGTCCGAAGAAAATGGCTTCATCCCATCCTCCAACTTCGCGAAAGGCAGCTGTCAGGATGCTGACGTTGCCTTCAAGGTCGCAGTACCGGGGGAAAGGGTTGTCTCCCAGATAATAGTGCCCGGCAAAGCGATTCAACGGTGAATCAGTGCGGGGGCGGTAGACGCCACGGGCCATGAGAATGTCGAATCTGGCGTGGTCCTGTAAATGGGCTGCAACGAGATCGGGTTCGGGGAGGCCGTCGTCTTCCAGAAAGAGCAGGATGGGAGCATGAGCGAAAATGGAGCCAATATTGCGGGCGAAATAGGCGCCGGTATTGGTTTTGAGCCGCAGCACGGTGTCTGCATGGGGGTACAGCTCAGGAGCAAAGCCATTGCTGGAGCCATTGTCCACGAGGATGACTTCGATTTGTTGCCCCGTATCGCTCAAGGTCCGGCGTTGGGCTTCAAGGGAAAGAAGGGTTTGTAGAGCTCGCTCGTCCGGTTGCCAGGAGATGATGACCACGGAGATGGCCGGCTTCCGAATCGCTGACATGCAGATCAGGGAGTCCAGTGCCTGGACATAACTGGATTGCCGGTCTCTCCAGCCTGTGGCATGGATCATTTGGGAGAGTATTGTCGTACTCTGATCAGGTGTCCCGGCCTTATCTGGGCTCATGGTGGTCCTGCCGATGTTTTGTATTGGCCTGGAGCAGGGTCAGAGCCTGAACCATCCCGGTGCGTGCCGCCATGTCATAAGGGGCCAGTTTTGAGGCCCGTTTAAAGGCCTCGGCAGCCTCTTGAAACCGGTGCATGCGGGTCAGTTGATCTCCCAGAGATTTGTGAAGCGAGGGATTGTCGGGGTGCCGGGTGACGGCCTGGTGGGCGTGTCTGAGTACTGCCTTGGCAACGTCTCCGTTCGCACACTGGATTCGTGAATGTTCGTGGATGGCGTTGACCAACTGCCGGTGCTGTTTGTTTAGGGATTGCCCCAGAACGGTGAAGACTGTCGCATTGTCGGCATTGGCGAAGAGTCCGGAGAGATAGTTTGGCAGGAATTCGGCTGCCGGGGAGTCGGGATACCGGCTGATATTCAGAAAGAAATCATTAAGGAATTTCGATTGAGCCAGCCGCAGCAGAAAGGAATCGATCTGCGGGCGAAGCTGCTGGGGCGTTGCTGTTTTCAGCTCGGTCATGATGGAGTCGAGTTCTCCTAAGCCGTGGCGATCATAAAAGGACTGCTCAAAGTCGTAGAGTTCGCGCTGTTTGTTGGTGAGATAATCGGCAAAGCGTTCCTGGCGTTGCTCGAACTCCGACAAGGCCTTTTCATCAGACCCGGCTTGCAGAAAATCAAACAGGGAGCTGAGCGTGGTCCTGATGCCTTTGCCCAGGAACAAACCATTGTAATCGACCATCAAGGCCTCTGTCCCTTCGGGCAGGTTGCGGAAGGTTAGGAGCATCTGGGTGAATTCCACGAGGGCATAGAGCCCGGTCATGCCACGATGCCAGCCCGCGTCCTCTGTGTTGAGCGCTCGGGCATTCCACGAAAAGGCCGTGTGTGCCGGATTGCGATAGGTCCAGATCAGCCTGGCGGGTTGTCGTTGCAACAGGGAAGGCAACGAGATGTAGTATCTGGGTTTTTTGTTGCCCAGGGCCACAAGCTCGGTTTTGGGTTGGACAATGGCTAGATTACGCTCATGGAATTTTGCATCCGGGACCTGGGGATCGAAAAAATCATCAATGCAAAAAGGATAGACTGCCTTTTCCAGGGGCCAGTCGAAGCGCTCGATGCCGCAGAAAATAGCCGGATGCCTGTTCAGGGCATCGGCCAGGGCCGTGGTGCCGGAACGGGGGACGCCCATCACCAGAAACAGGGGTGCCTCAGGGTTTTGCATCACCGGACATTGATCGTTTTGCGTGCACAGCATGTTCGGCTACCGGTTTTCGAAAAGGGTCTTAAGGGTTGATGAAATAGCCCGGGGACTGAACCTTTCGGCCACGGCAAGCACACCCTGAAGGCTGAAGTTGTACCAGGTAATGCGATCATCATAGACCTGCAGGGTCTTCAGGGCGAATTCTTCGTGGTCGTCGGTGATGAAGCATTCTACCCCGTCAGTGAACCCAAAGCCTTCCGCCCCGATGGATGTCGTGATGATGGGAATGCCCAGAGAAGCGGCCATTCCGATTTTCCCCTTGAGGCCCGAGCCATAGGTCATGGGACAGACAAAGGCTCTGTAGCGCGACATGGTCGCGGCCAGATCGGGGACATAGCCGACGAGTTTCACGGCAGGGGCACGCAGGTCCTGCAAAGCTGTCTGGGCATCCTGCCCGACCAGATGCAGGCGGATGTCGCTTCTGCGTCTTACGATGTGGGGCAGGATCTTGCTGACGAAATGGCGCGCCGCATCGGCGTTATGGTTCACGCTGTAGTTGCCCAGGAAAACAATGTTTCTTCGGTCATGCATCGGCGTGATATTTATGACAGGAGAATGGATATTGGGCACCACCGAGACAGGGGCCGAGTCGGGGATTTCAGTCAGAATGGCTTCCCGTTCCTGCTCTGAAACGGTCAGAATTCTATCTGCCAGGGGATAGGTCTTTCGCTCCAGGGCCAGAAATTCACGAGCCGTTTGCAGGTCTTCCGCCTGCTTGGAGAGCAGATGGCGGCGCATGAACTTGCGGCTATGAAAATCCATGGTGTCCACAATGATGCTTGTTTGAGGGGCGGTTTTGCGTACCTCAAGCAGGGTTTGGAGCTGAAGTCCCAGGAACTGTGTTGTCCAGAGATTGCTCTGCCAGAGGACATCGGGGCGGGTGCCTCCGATGATCCGGGCCGCAGCCTCGCCGGAAGCGGGGAGCTTGTGGCAAGGAAGCCCGAGGTCCCGCGCATAGCGCTTATCCTGCTCAGTGGCGAAGAAATAGTAGTATTCGATTTCTGCGCCACCCTGTTGCAGCAGGTGCAGGATACTCAGGAGGCGGTGGTTTGCAGCGGAGACGTCGTGGCGCGGCAGGAAGTTGCTGATCACGGCGATGCGCAATCCTTTGACGTGCATGTCTTCCATAAGCCCGGGGTCCAGTTGGCCCTTGAGGCGGTTCTTAATGTCGTCCGGAATGACGAATCCGGGAGGGCCTCCCTGGAAACAGAAGCTTTCGCGGACCTCGGCCCCTTCGTTAAATCCGCGCTTGTGCTGCAGCTTGATGACTTCGCGGTGCAGTTTGTCGCGGTCGGCTGTGGTCTTGGCGTCCGGATGGATGAGGGCACTGGCCCAGATACCTTGACCGGAAACAAAAGGCGCATGCTCTAGCATCTGGAAATACAGGTCCTGGTCCATGCAGTAGTGCAACCCGACATCCACGCCAAAGCGCTTGGCCAGGGCGGTGTCGATGAAACACGCAGGCTGATAAATCTGACGGCCATTCCAATTCTGGCCAAGGTTGGAACGCCCTAGGCTGTTGGGATAGACGACGTTGAGCTGGTAACCTTCGGGATCTACTCTCTGGCAGGCCCCGACCCAGCCCGCGGCACCGCGGTTTTCCCGCCAGGTTTGCGCCACGCGGAACAGGGCCCCGGGCTCCAGCCAGTCGTCCGAGTTGATCCAATTGAAAATTTCACCGGTGGCGAGGTTCAGGCCCTTGTTGATGGCATCGGATTGACCGTCGTCAGGGGCACTGACCCAGTGGTCGATGTGTGCGTCGTACTTGCGAATGACTTCGACTGTCTGGTCCGTACTGCCGCCATCCATGATGATGTATTCCAGGTTGGGATAGCCTTGATCCAGGATCGAACGGATTGTTTTCTCGATGTACTGCCCTTGATTGAAGGACGGTGTAACGATGGTAATTCGGGGCCAGTGGGAGGCAGTAGCCTGCGGATTGGCTCCGGGAGGAGTAGCGAGGTCAATGGGAATGGAACGAGTCTGAATCTGGTGCAATACGGAGTTGGCGATGTCCCTGCACAGCTGAAGGGTTTCATCGTTCCAGCCTTGAAGGGGGATCATCTCTGGTGAAAGACCTGGAATACCGAGGCCTCGCACGGCCTCCCGTGTCAGGCGAACATACCAGTCCCACGACCATGCCAGTTCATGCATGGGATGGTAGGCCATGGGAGTGCGAACCTGTTTGGCTGGAAATCCTCCGAGAATGGGGATGAGGGCGATCCAATAGTCCCACCAGGGAGCACCGATGCAGAATTCCGTTTTTTTGTACAGGGGCAGCAGCTTTCGATCGAAGAAAAAGAAGTCGAAGCCCTGGCTGTACATGTCGCCATGCGTGGCATGCTCGTCGGGCACATCAAGACGAGAGCCGAACACGAATGATCCTTCAGCTTCCGATTCAATCCGTTGCACAAGGTCGGGGGCACCGCGCAGGATGATGTCCGAGTTGACGGTGCCACAGATCTGGCGGCCTGAAGATGAAAAATGGGCAAAGAGATCATCAAGGTAGACCAGTGGCTTACCCAGCGTTTCTTTGGCGCTTCGGGCCACGGGGATGAACCGGACCTCCGGGAAATGGGGTTGGACCAGAGGAATTTCTTCGGGTGGGTTGAGGGATTCGACTTCAAACCCAACTCGAGCCAACTCAGGACGGCGCGACGCTGTTTGGGGATACCCTTTGGGGCGATGCTGGTCGTGATCGTCAGCGCGTTGCCACTGGACCGTGTATGTTTCGGAGCGGAAATGGTTTTCGGGGCTGCGGAAAACAGTCTGACGCCTTCCTTGGCGATGCGGAGCAACTGCAGGCCGAACAGGCGAATGCGTTGGTCTGCATCACGTCTTGCCTGTTCCTCCTGCTCCGTCCCGTGGGTGGGGATAAGGGCCTGCGAATTTGTCAGGAGCTTCTGGGTCAGGTCGGCGGGGTCGCCAGCCTTGAAATAGATGCCGTGCTCGGGCGCTTGTTCCTGATGCACATCGATATCTGAAAGAAAAATGGTCTTGCCCAGAACGCGACTGTCCTCCACCACCGTGCTCCAGCCTTCAAACAGCGATGGTTGAATCACTCCCAGGCTGCCGCGTAGCAGCTGGATCTGGTCATTTCTGTCGATACGGCCGAGGATATGCACAAGCTCTTCGATCCCGAGGGCCTTGAGCAGACCCAGAAGCTCGTTGAAGTATCCTTTGTTGCGGTAATCCTGTGTGGGGCCCGTGCAGACCAGGTGGATGGGCTTGCCCATTCGCTTGAGCACGGAAATGGCACTGAAGAGCGTCTTGTGGTCCTTGTGCATCCAGAACTGGTTGCAGCAGATCAGAAAGTGTTCCGGGAGGCCGAAGTGCTTGCGGACATCGTCCGGGTTGCCCTGGAACCAGCTCTCTTCGGCGATGGTGGTGAAATGCAGGATGGCGCCCGAAGCTTGCGAATCCGGGAAAAAACAGCGGAAGTCATTTTGGGCCGCCTCGCTGCTGAAGACAATATACCGGGCTCGTTCCGCAACCATGCGGTCCACAATATCCCGTTTTTCCAGCTCTGCCTTGGGGCAGAATTGAGGTAAGCGCCGGTGTTGGAAGTCAGGAATCCAGGAGGCTGCGGGCCAGCCCTCGAGGACATTGCTGTGTACCGGGAACAGGAAGTCGATGTGCTGGTAAAGTTCTGCTTCGGTGCTGCAGGTGATGACCGACGGCCCGAGAAGCTGTTCGGCAAGCTGCCGGTCGGCTGTGCGCGCAATAATGGTGTCCGCCAACGGCAGGATGCGTCGATGTTCGGTGATGGCTTGTTCCCTGAGGAATTTTTCGGGAATCACCAGGATAAGTCGGGGACGCAGGTCCTCGGGAAGGGAACATCCAGCCAGAAAGAGATGGATGACATAGTTGACCCCCCCCAGCCATGTGTCCGCGATGACGGGGATACCAATTCTTGGAGAGCTATTCGGCGTCATGGTCCTGCCTTTGATACCAAGCGGCGTACTCGGCGATACCCTGTTCCAGGGGAGTGCGAGGTTCGAATCCAGATTGCGCCAGTCGTGAGACGTCGGCCTGCCAGTACAAGGGGTCACCGGGGCGCGAATTTCCATTGAAAACAGGGGCGATGTCAGACTGGGGCCAAGCTTCACAGAGCAGTTGTGCGATGCGTTTGACGGAAGTCTGTTTTCCGCTTGCCAGATTGAAGAGGCCGTTGTTGATTTGCTGATTCAGCAAGTGCTCCACGGAGCGCGCTACATCATCGACATGGATGAAGTCCCTGGTTTCGTCCCCGGTCCCGAACAGATGCAGGTGTCTCTGGCGAATCTTGCTGCAGACGTCCCACAGCAGCTGCTTTTTCAAGCCCGGGCCGTAGCAGGAAAAGATGCGTAGGGTCACGCAGTTCAGGCCGTATATGGAACTGAATTCTTGAAGTACTTGTTCGGACATAAGCTTGTGATAGCCATATGGAGAGATGGGCGCGGTCGGGCTGTCTTCGGAAATGGGTAGAGCTTTGGGGTTTCCGTATACTGCAGCGCTCGAGGGGAAGAAGACGGAACAGTCCGGGGTGGTCTTGCGTATGGCGTCGAGCAAATGGAAGAGGGTAACTGGGCCTGCCTGAAAATCATGGGAGGGGTATTCCAGAGAGTGTCCCACCGAGGCCGAGCCAGCGAAATGGAGGCAGGCTGAGGGTTGTTCTCTGCGCAGAATGCCTTCGATATCTGTATCGGGCAGCATGAGTTGGCAATATCTGTCGGTTGTCCCATGGAGATCGATGGAATTCGTGTCAATTCCCACCACGCGCCAGCGTTTTTTGAGCAGGCGCGCAATGTGGCTGCCAATGAATCCGTTGACGCCGGTGATGAGAATAGACTGATCGCTCATCTCAGCTCCTTCTGATCGCAAAGGCGACACCATATCCAAGGTCGGTGAATTTGAATGAAGAGAAAAATGGGCGCGAAGCCACGGCTCGGTTCCAGATGTCCATCAGATAAGTATGCTGGGGATGAACGATGTCGTCAAAGACGATCGCTCCTCCGATGCGTAACCTTGGGATGACAGTGAGCAGGTCTGCCATGGCCCCTTCGGGGCTGTGGTCGCCATCAACGGTGATCAGATCGAACGTCGCATCGGGGTTCTGTTCGAAGTAGGCGGGGACGGTGTCATGGGAGTTGCCGGAGACGAAGTCCAGAGAGCCCTGGAATCCAAGATTGCTCATTTCTTGGCGGACGAATTCAGGCCCGGGATTTTCCAGACCAGCATAGTTATCCATCCAGAGGTCGAACCCCACAATGCTTGCTTGCGGGCAACAGCCTGCTACCATGGACATACTTCTACCGCGTCGCACGCCGATTTCAAGGTAGTTATCCACTTTGAGGCTGTTGCTTAAGGCAAAGAGGGCTGTGCAAATGTCTGCATAGCGCCATTGGCTGCCGTGGGTCTCGATGCCTTTGGCGATGAATTGGGAAATGAAAACGGCGTATTCGTCGGGTGTCAGCTTGTCGAGAATGGCTCCCACACCCCGGTGTGTGGCGGTGTCGAAAAGAATCTGTGAAAGGGTCTCTGCCCCGGCCAGGAGGGGGGGATACCATTTGGCTGACAGGCCATGCACATTGGCGCGGACGACATCTTTGCAGAGGCTGTTTGGGTGGGACATCTTCGGCAACACCTTGGTTGAGTGAATAAAAGAGGAAATAATTAAAGCAAGAACCACGCCAGTGGGGTGTCATCCGTGACTTAGGGAGAGGGCGCCCGTCCTGTGGTTTTGGGGTCTGGAGCTTGTTGTTCGTTTCTGGCCAGGAGTTGCCATCGCAGAAGAGAGAGTCCGTCCTTGATGAGCAGGGCATGTTCTGCCGGGAGTCTCCAAAGGTCATGGGCGAGGTCCTGATCCGGGCTTTGAGGAAGGGGAGCCCTGAACAGACTTAGGCTACCGTCGGGCTGGGCAAGGGGCGGAAAGTCTTGCCTGCCGGTGATGTCTTGGCCCCTCAGGTCCGTGACTCGCGTCGAGCTTCGGTCCCAATCCCAAGTTGCTCCTATGGGAACGTATGGTAGCAGGAATCGTGCAGGTCCGGGAGCATCTGTGGGAGTGATCAAGCCCCAGCGTGTGGAGTCGGGGAGAGCGAAATCGGAGGGGAGAGTGAAACAGGCCCGGGAGTCTGGGCCTGTCGTGTCCTGCGAAAGAATGATTTTTCCGCCCCTCCACATCAGGACCAGCAGGGTCTGTGCCGGAAGTCTGCTCTTGATATGGACGACTTGCCGCCCTGTGGAATCGCCGCCAAGGGTGGCGCCGTCATGGAGCGGGCGAAATGGAGCATGCAGGGCGTAAAGGGTTTTGCCCTGGCATGGGTGGTCTTCTGGAGGGCGGGCACTCAGCAGGTACATGGCTTCGGTGCGACTGAACTGATCAAGGGCCGAGGTCAAGTCCTGACAGGTCAGAGTTGGATTCCGCGGGTTGAGGATTGCCGCGGGTGCTGTTGCTGATGGGTGGGCACCAATGAGGTCCAAAGCGAGTTGTGACCCGTGTGGCAGGAAATGGAAAAGTGCAGGTACAGAATCGTATTCACCCGCCTTCACGAACTCGACTCCCGTAGCCTTGAACTCACTGATGATCTGTGCCGGAAGTTCGGAGTAGACAACGCTGATCAACGTGGATTCGGATAACGATGTTGCTTTGATCGCAGTTCGGGCGGCCTGCACCGTCAATTGATGGAACAGGTCCGGAAGGCCGGAGAGGTATTCCTCGGGGTCGATGATTGCCGGGATGATGATTCTCATTGCCGGGCTCCGTTGGGGAACAGCCCGGCCTCGACCACGGCATTGGCCAGTCGCAGGTCTTGCTCCGTGTCGATGTCAATGAGTTGTACGGGGTCGTCCACGACATGCAGACAGAAATGTTGCGTTGGCTTTTTGACGGTTTTTCCTTCGTACAGCCCATAGGGCCGGTAGGCTGGCCGGAGTGATTGGGATTGGTCCGGAGTTATGAATCGATATCCTGTGCCTGTGGGGACGGACCATGTGCAGGGTGCTGTGTCGAGTTGCCGGGCCGTTACGACTTTGCTTCGGGTGTCGACAAGCAGGGCAGTCAATTGGTCGATCAGGCCCGGGAGACGGAAAGGATGCGTGGGATAGAGCGCGCAGTAGGCGTCGGGCGAATAGCCTTCCCTGTGTTGCAACTCAGCCAGTACATGCTTGATGCCCTCAATGACATTGCTGCGGTCACCTGCCAACTCTGCAGGCCGCAGAAAGGGAACCTCGGCACCCCAGTTGCGGGCGACTGCAGCAATCTCTTCATCATCCGTGGAAACAACCACACGTGTTATCCGCTTGGCCTCCAGGGCCGCACGAATGCTCCAGGCCACAAGGGGCATCCCCCCCAGCGGCAGGATGTTTTTGCGGGGCAGGCCCTTGGAGCCGCCTCGGGCAGGGATGATGGCCAGTACTTCGGGGCGACTGCCCTGTTTGTTCACGTTCCCTCCACAATGCAGTTCAGATACACACCCTCGGCAATCCAGAGGTTGTGGTAGGCTCGCCATGATTCGGCTTGCTGCGGATCCACAACGTGATCCAGGCGTACTGTGTAGGGATGCGGATAGCGGGAGCGGACCTCCTCGCCCAAGGCGCGCAATTCCAGTTTGTCCGGGTTCTTGATGGTCTCGTTGAAGTCGAAGTGGGTGGTCTGTGGGGCCAGAGGTGGTCGCGATCGGATCAGCGCGTTGTTGTCCAGCTGTTCGGTCCGGCGGTGCTTGAAGTTGCAGTGCTCGTGAACCCGGTAGCGATAGAGCTTCTCGGGCAGGAACAGGGTTTTGTCCGGACCGGCGGCCTCGGCCATGGGCAGATACAGGGACAGATCCCCCGCTGCCCGGAAAAAATGACCATCCTCGTCCCGGAACATGTCGTCCGTCAGGCTGCCCAGCAGATAGCCCTTGAAGGTTCGCAGGTGCGAGATGCACCACAGCTGCTTGCGTGGTGGCACCCCGTCCATCATCTGTGCGCCCAGAGAGTCTTTGGACCCGTCGATGCGCATGTCGGTGTAGACGAGGTCATAGCCCTTGGCGTGAGCTTCCATGACATGAGAAAATGCATCTGGTAGCAAGTGGTCGTCACCGTCCACCACGGCCACGACCTCCGCCGGGGCGGGGGCAAGTTCGCGCAGGCCCGCCAGCAAGTTGCCCATCAGATGGGCGCGCGGCATTCCGCGGCGTACTGTAATCCTGGGGTCGGCATACCGTTCAGCAATGCCGCAGGTGTTGTCCGTGGAGGCGTCATCGGCCACCAGCAGTCGCCAGTTACCGAAATCCTGTTTCAGGATGGAATCAAGGCATTCGCTGATGAATTCGGCACAGTTATGGCATGGGACTAGGACGACGAGTCCCGTTGGGTGCAGGGCGCTTTTCATGACGATGCCTTGGCTTACGGGATTATCCGGTTAATCCGGTTGGTTGAAACTATCGGAAAAGAATGATCCAGTCCATAGGATGTGGATTGGCCGTCGATTGTTTGACGGCAGGTGTCAGCCCCCTTCTCTTACAGGGGGATTGGAGGAACCAGTGGCAGAATCAAGAGCGCAGTCATTTGCCAATTTGGCTCACCATTACAGGGCCAAGGGCGAGATTGAAAAAGCTGAGAAATACGAGGCGAAATGCCGCGATTTGCAGGGAGACCCCGCAGTTCCTGTCGGGCAGGCCCGCACAGAGGACTCTCCTTCGGAGGCGGAACTGATGGAAGTCGTGACCATGGTCTCCATGGGGGTTCATGACGCCTTGATCAAGCGGTTTGGCAATGACATCAGACAGGGCATTGCCAGCGCGGTCAGCACGGCTTTGATTCGCTCGGGGGAGAATGAGCGAGCTCTAGAGTATCTGTCAAAACTGCCGGAGACTCAGGAAGTCAAACTCAAGCACAAGGCGCTGGAGCTGCTGGAAGAAATGCGGAATGTGGATTTGAGCCCCGAGCCTCGGGTCCATCTGTTGCTCTTGTCCTACAACCGGGCAGATTGTCTTGAAAACGCACTGCGCCAGTTGGCAGCCACTGATTATTCCAATTACGCGGTGTACATTGCAGATAACAACTCACAGGACGGAAGTTGGGATATCCTGCAAAAGGCCCGTGATATATTCCCCGAGGGCGTCGAAGTCTCCATTGAGCGTTTTCCCACCAATATCGGGCGTCCGGCGGGGCATAACTGGCTGCTGGAGAAGCACGATCATTCGGCGGCCGAGTTCATCGCCATCGGTGATGACGACCTGCTGGAGATTCCACCTTCCTGGCTGAAAGACATGATCAAAACCTCCCGCGTCTTTCCCAAAGCCGCAGCCATTGGTGGCAAAGCGCTGAATCCTGGTGTGCCCAAGGTGATCCACGGCGGAGTCCGAAGATTTACGAGCTTTGGCCCCACTGAGATCGAGCTGACCAACAACGATGAGGTCGTCGATTATGGACAGTTCGACTTCGTGGACCGTGTGGATCACGTCATCGGTTGTTTGCACATCTATCGGCGGGATGCGTTGCTTGAGGACATCGGTCTTTTCGATATCCGGTTTTCGCCGTGCCAGTATGTGGACATTGAGCATCATCTGCGTCTGCGGATGAAGGGCTACGAGGTGATCTACAACGGGTTTATCGAATTCCGTCATTTGCGGGGCATGGGCAAGCAGGCCGCTGCCGACAGGGCGCTGGGCGGCAACAGTCATGGCAACCGAATCAAAATTCTGTACAAGTACGACCAGCAGGAAGTGATTGCCATGCTGCGCGAGGAAGCCAGACGCTATGATGCCTGGCTCGACAGCCCCTCGTTGGTGTGATGGGTACCCCAAAGCGAGTGTTGCGAGACGATGCGCCAGCAGGACGCTGGAAACGATTGGCCAGGAGGGCTTATGTTTCTTGATTATATGAAGGTGATGACCGGAGGCTTGGCTGGCCAGCTTGAACGCCAGACCAATGCCGAGGTCTATCAACGACTCCAGAATTACATCTGCAGCTTTGCCTTAGAACCGATAGTAATTTCTTGCTATATCAATCGTTTGTTGATGAACGAAAAGGCCTTTGATCAGGATGCCGCGTATTGGGCAAAATATATCCTGGGCAAGTTTCTGCAGCGCAGGCCTTTTGAACGCAAAGCCCTGGAAATCGGGGTGTTGTTTTTTCCCGAGGGCAAGGTGCCACAGCTCAAAGCCATGGTGGAGCGAACCGATATCTCTCAAGCCGAATGGCAGAGCTTTAGCGAGGCTGACGCCGATTTTGATGAGCGCGAGCAGTCGCGGCGTGAGTTGGCCATGATGCTCAAGAACAACCCGTCCAGCTTGGGCGTGGCCTCAATGCTGCTTGAATATTGCCGGCGTGATGCTTTGGATCCCAAACGATACCTGACGGCCTTTCGGCCACCAGAGGAAGTATTGGCCGAGTGGAAGTCGGCGCTGTTTCAGCACTACGCGCAAATCGGGCGGGATGACATCGCCATGAAGCTCTGGGGTGAGTTGAGTACGGGGTCGTTGAACGAGACCGAACTCAATCTCGCGGCCGAGTTGTTCATCCGCGCCGGGCAGCTCGGCCGAGGTATTGCGTTTTATGAACGCTCGCTGGCCCTTGATCCGTTGCAGACGCCTGTACGTCTGCGGGTGAAGGAACTCAGAAATCCCTTTGTCCCTGATCATGAACTGATCGAGAAGCGTAAGGTTTGCATTTATCTCTACACATGGAACAAGGCCACCATCTTTGAGCAGACCTTGGATAGCCTGAGCAAAACCCGCCTGGGCAACGCCAAGATCAAGGTGCTGATCAACGGATGTACTGACAGAAGCCTGGAGGTCGCCAAGGCTGCCCGGGAAAAGTTCCCGAACAACGATTTCGAGATCATCGAGACCCCTATCAATATCGGTGCGCCTGCGGCCCGCAACTGGCTCATCAATCACGGTGATACCTGGGAATCCGACTACGTGGCCTTCCTGGATGACGATGTGACAATCCAGGAGGATTGGCTGGATCATTTTTTGACAGTGATGGAGTCCGACAGTGGGATAGGTGTGGTTGGCGCCAAGATTGTAGCGCCGGGGAGTCCGGTTAAACTCCAATATCTTTTCAGGCATGTGGATGTGGCGACCGAGACTATGCTCAAGATGAGTCTTGAATCACCTATCGGAGAATATGACACTGGTCTCTACAACATCGTGCGTGAAGCCCGAAGCGTCATGGGATGTCAGCATATGTTCCGGGTGGATGCCTTGAAGCAGGTTCCTCAGTTCGATATCCAGTTCAGTCCTTCCCAGGTGGATGACATCGAGCATGACCTGATGCTTTGTCTCAAGGGTTTCAAAATCATGTACACCGGACACGTGAGTTGCATTCATCATCAATCCTCCGGGGTGGGGCAGAATGCCTCTTCCCTGACGATGAAGAAGATGGGCAACGCCATCGGCAATGATTTGAAACTCTGCTTCAAGCATTTTGAGAATCTGGGGAAATTGGCCAAAATGGACAGTCTGAGTCTTGTTGGCCCGCTTGAAGGACTTCAGGTAGGAGCAGCGAGAGCATCATGATTACTGAATTGAAACAGGTTCTGCATACCCTCGGTGAGTGTGCGGAAAAGGACCATGGCTTGTTCCTGCAGAATTTTTATACCTTATCCAGAACGTTGGGGGCGTTTGAGACCAAGCCCAACTCCCTGTGGGAAAAGGAAAAGCGTCAGGCCGTTCTTGAAGGACTCCTGCGTACCGAGCATCTTGATGGAGATGTTGCCGAACTGGGTGTCTTTCAGGGGGGGGGACGTTTATACTGGCAGATATATTAGATATTTTGGATTCTTCGCGCAAGATCTTTGCCGTGGATTCCTTTGAAGGGCTGCCTGCTCCGCGTCAGGAAGATTCCATCCCGAGAATGGGAGGCAAGACGCACTACGTCGAAGGCATGTTCAAGGAGACGTCCTACGCGCAGTTGCAATATCTGCTCGAAATTTGGGGGAAAAACCAACGGGTGCGTCTAATAAAAGGTTTTTTTGAGGATGTGCTGCCTCCCGCTTTTCCTGCAAGTAAGCAATTCTCCATGGTCATTCTGGACAGCGACCAGTATTCGGGCACCAAGTTTGGTTTGGAATTTTTTTACGACCGGATTCCCGAGGGTGGAATGATCTTCGTGGATGATTACAATGGAACCTACGCCGAGGGTGTGACCGTGGCCGTGAATGAATTTTTGGCCGACAAGCCTGAGCAGATGGCGCAGGGCGGCAAAACCATGTGGTACTGCGTCAAGCAGGGTTGAGGAGAATCATTGTGCCGACGCATCAACCACCCCGCTGGCCCATGCTGCCCTCGGATCTGGGCATGTACCTGACCACCTGCACCTCGGGGAAGTTCTTCAGCATCCATGCGGGGAACCAGTTCGTGGAGCGGGGCGCTGCCCCGGAATCCAGAGGGCGCGAGCAGTTGTTGGCTATCGGCTTCGACCAACTGCATCAGGCCTGGGACACCGATCCTGGAGATCCGACCCTGGCCCATCAACTGATCAATCTGGATCAGACTCTGGGGGGCATCCTGTCGCCTGCAAAGCGCGAGGCCATTATCAGCATGGGTAACACCTTCCGAGGTCCGGTGAGCTGGCGCGACAGGCGCGGCGAACTGTTGGCCCAAGGCGGGGACGCCATGCGCGATGCCGTGGAGCCTGAACTGCGGGCCGAGCCCGGCAATCTGCACTGGTGGTGGCAGGCCTCGGAATGCGCCAGTGAACACAATCAATGGGAGTGGCTGCTGGACATGGCAAGCACGCTTCCGGCTGGCTTGTGCTCCGTGTATGCCCAACGGGCCAGGGCCGATGCCCTGTTCCACCTTGGTCGCTATGCCGAGGCCTTTGAAGGCTATCGCCAACTGACCGGGGCCATGGAATGGCCCGGTTTGGACCTGCGCGTGGGTGAGTGTCTGCTGCGCAGCGGCGATCGTGCCGGGGCCATTGCCCTGTGGCGGGATTCCGTGCTGACCAAACCCTGGCAGACCAACCTTGTGCTGCATCTGCACGACGTGTTGACCGGGGCTGATGCTCCTGGGCCGGCACCCGATGGGCAGACCTTCCTGTTGCTCTATTCCTGGAACAAGGGCGAGAGCCTGAACAATACTTTGGCATCCCTGGCCGAGTCCGACCTGAGCGACGCGCGCATCAAGGTACTGGACAACGGCAGTACGGATTCCACCCCCGATGTGGTACGGGTCTGGGCCGAGCGTTTCGGAGCCGACCGTTTCGAGGCTCTGTCGACCCTGGTCAATGTGGGTGCACCTGCGGCCCGCAACTGGCTGATGCATCTGCCCGACGTGCGCCAGGGCGACAATGTGATCTACATGGACGATGATATCTACCTGCCCACGGATTGGCTGGGCTCCATGGGCGCGGCCCAGCGGGCCTACCCCGAGGCCGCGGTCTGGGGCTGCCGCGTGGTGGACAGCACCCGTCCGCACATCGTTCAGCATGCCGACGAATTTCTTGGTGCCCCGCGCGAGGAAGACAACATCAGTGTGGGATTCTGCTGTCAGTGTCTGGATGTGCTGGATTACGGGCAGTTCTCCTACATGCGGCCCTGTACCTCGGTCACGGGCTGCCTGCACATGTTCCGCACGGCCGAGCTGCATGAACTGGGCGGGTTCGACCTGCAGTTCTCGCCCTCGCAATTCGACGATGCCGAGCACGATCTGATGCTTGTTTCCAAGGGGCGCACCCCCGTCTATCAGGGGCATCTGCGCATCCTGCACGAGCGCAACACCGGTGCCCAGTGGAACGATCGCGACAAGCCCTATGGCATCGACGGCAACTACTACAAGCTGAACAAGAAATATTCGGGGGATGCGGTACGCGAGATTCGTACCCGATCCTATGCCACGGTGCTCTCGGACCTGCGGCGTAAGCTCGCGGTCATCGCCGATCAGTAGGTTCGCATCTCCAATCGTTCGATTCATGCAAATTGAATGATCTGCGATTCGTCTTGCGCAAAAGACATCCTCCTCCGGTAGCCCTGCTGCCGGAGGATTTTTTTATGCAAAGGTGCAGGAAAAGACGTGCAATGATTCTGTCACCTTTGGTATATAGGGTACCAAGATGAAAAAGAGTTACGATAACCTCGCAACAGGGAGAATACAGAAATGGCAGTCAAAAAGATTCTGATGCTGGTTGGCGATTTTGTGGAAGACTACGAGGTCATGGTTCCATTCCAGATGCTGACCATGGTCGGTCATGAGGTGCATGCCGTGTGTCCGGACAAAAAGGCCGGGGATCAGGTGGCCACCGCTATCCATGATTTCGAAGGCCACCAGACCTACACTGAAAAACCCGGTCATAATTTTACTCTCAATGCGGACTTCGGCGCCGTTGACCCGGCGAACTACGATGCTCTTGTGGTCCCCGGTGGTCGTGCCCCGGAATATATCCGTCTGAACGCAAGGGTGATCGAGATCGTCAAGGCCTTTGACGAGGCGGACAAGCCCATTGCTGCCGTGTGCCATGGCCAGCAGGTGTTGGTGGCCGCCGGAATCGTGGATGGCAGAAGTTGCACTGCCTATCCCGCCGTGCGCCCTGATATCGAGCGCGCAGGTGGCTGCTGGATCGATCACAACGAAACCTTCAGCAATGCGGTGGTGGACGGCAATCTCGTGACCGGTCCGGCCTGGCCTGCTCATCCTGAATGGATGCGTAAGTTTCTGGAGGTGCTGGGTTCCATCATCAAACCGTAGTCAAGCGGCCCGAATTCTCCTGCTGGCTGCGTTCCATTGCGGAGGGCAAATCCTCGCAGATGAGAATGGATAATAAAACGGGCGCTCCCCCAGGGGAGCGCCCGTTCTCTTCGTGTCGATTCCTCTTGGGTTGAGGTTTGCGATCTATTCAAAAGCCTGCTTGGTCTTCCAGACCTTCCAGACATTACCCACAAGGTCCGGCCCGGGTTTCAGGGTGTCCTTGCCCGGGAACCAGCCCGAAGGCGTCGCGTGTTTGCCTTTGCCCTTGCGCACCAGCTGGAAGGCTTGAATCTGGCGGAAGGTCTCGCTCACGTTGCGGCCCACCGGCGGGGTCAGGACTTCGTAGCCCTGGACCACACCATCGGGGTCGATCAGATAGCGGCCACGGTTCTCCACGCCCGCTTCAGGGGCGTAGCAGCCGTAAACGGAGCCGACCTTGCCACCACCGTCGGAGACCATGGGGAAGGGCACGCCACCCTTGACCATCTTGGACAACTCGTGGTCGTCCCACATCTTGTGCACAAAGACCGAGTCCACGCTGACGGAGAGGACTTCCACGCCCAGCTTCTGGAATTCGGGATACTTCTCGGCGACCGCCGAGATTTCAGTGGCTCAAACAAAGGTGAAGTCACCCGGATAGAAGCACAACACCACCCACTTGCCCAGATAGTCGGACAGTTTGACGCTGGTGAACTTGCCCTTGTGATAGGCCGGGGCTGCAAAGTCCGGGGCCTTGTGCCCCAGTTTCATGGTCATGGACGGCGACGTGGCGGCAGGTGCCGCAGCGGCGGCTGCTTCCTCGCTGGGTGCTTCGCCGACCGGGCCGCCGGTTGGGCGGGCGCAACCCACGGCTTCTTCTTTTTTCTTGGCAGGCATCAGAGTGTCCTCCTGATAGCTTTAGGCTATAGTTTTATAGAATTGCTATTAATAGAACTGATTCCTATCAAGAGGTCAAACGAAACTTTCATGGCGGCAATAAATGTTGTTCGCCAATGAAAAACGCCACCTTGCGGCGGCGTTCTAACTTGCTGATAAGGCGGTTGGAGGCTGTCTCGAGCACAGCCTTCCATGGTCAGCGCTTGATTTTTTCATCAAACATCTCCAAGGCCGCCAGGATGGTGGTGTCCATGTCCAGGTATTTGTAGCCACCCAGTCGTCCGCCGAACAGGACGTTTGTCTCTGTTTCGGAGAGCTGTCGGTATTGCTCCAGGCGTTCGATGTCGGCAGGGGTGTTGACCGGGTAGTACGGGTCGTCCTGCCCTGCGGCGTGGCGTGAAAATTCCTTGAAGGTCACGGTGCCCCCGGCCTTGTAGTCACGCTCCGGGTGCAGGTGCCGGTATTCGTGGATACGCGTCCATGGTGTATCCGGATCGGCGTAGTTCATGACCGAGGTGCCCTGATAGTCGGATACCGGGTGCACCTCGCGCTCGAAGTCGATAGTACGCCAGGCCAACTCGCCAAAGCGGTTCTCGAAGTAACGATCGACCGGGCCCGTATAAATGACTGTGGCGTCTGCCGGAATCATGTCGCGCACGGCGAAGTAGTCCGTGTTCAGGAAGACATGGATGTTCTCGTGGGCGTGAATGGCCTTGAACATCTCAGCGTAACCGCCCAGGGGGATGCCCTGCCAGGGGTCGGTGAAGTAGTCCACCTCGCGGCTGTGTCTGAAGGGCAGGCGGGTGATGACCTCGGCGGGTAGATTCTTCGGGTCGGTCTCCCACTGCTTCAGGGTGTAGCCGCGGATGAAGGCCTCGTAGAGCGGGCGTCCCACCAGCGAGATGGCCTTTTCCTCGAGGTTGGCGGGTTCCTCCACCCGGTCGCGGGCTGCTTCGGCAAGGACGAAGGCCTCGACCTCGGATGGAGCCAGATCAATGCCATAGAAGCTGTTGATGGTGGTCAGGTTGATGGGCATGGGGAAGACGCGTCCGTCATAGCGGGTCAGCACCTTGTGTCGGTAGCTGTTGAACTGCGTAAACTGCGTGATCCAGTCCCAGACCCGGCGGCGCTTGGTATGAAAGATATGGGTGCCGTAAACATGACACTCGATGCCCGTGTCCGCATCCGTGACGGAATGGCAGTTGCCCCCGATATGATCCCGGCGATCCACGATGGCGACGGGAAGCCCCATGTCGCTGGCAATACGCTCTGCCACGGTGGTTCCGAACAGGCCTGCGCCCACAACAATATACTTGAAACCCGAAAGATCCATGCTCAACATCCTTGTTGGGTGAATACGGCTTTGAGCCGTCATAAGTCGCAGTCGAAATTGTTGCAAACCTCATACCGCCGCACGACTTGCAAGGCGGTGGCGGAACCTCTATAAGTTTCGGTTGCGCCGGGGCGATGAATTCCCGGAGTTTTTCAGCAAGAACCCGGCCGGAGTCTCCGGCGGTTGGAGGATAGATGCTCGATCTCAAGTTTATCAGAAAGAATCTGGATGTGGTCCGTGAATCCGTGGCCCGCCGCCGCGCCAAGGTGGACGTGGATGCCTTTACCGGTCTGGACGAACGCCGCCGTGCGCTCATTGCCGAAGCCGAGGTCCTGAAGGCCGAGCGTAATACCGTGTCCAAGGACATCGGCAAGCGCAAGAAAGCCGGCGAGGACGCGGCCGATCTGGTGTCCCGCATGGGCGAGGTGGGCGACCGTATCAAGTCTCTGGATGAGGAGCTGCGTCAGGTGGACGCCGAGGTCCGCGACTGGTTGGAGTCCGTGCCCAATATTCCGCACGAGAGTGTGGTGGATGGCAATGACGACGCTGATAATCCCGAGGTCTTCCGCTGGGGCGCGAAGCCCGAATTCGATTTCACGCCCAAGGAGCATTACGAACTGGGCGCCAATCTGGACGGGCTGGACTTCGAACGCGGAGCCAAATTGGCAGGGAGCCGGTTTGTGGTCTATCGCGGCTGGGCCGCTCGTCTGGAGCGCGCCCTGGCATCCTTCATGCTGGATGTGCAGACCCTTGAGCACGGCTACAAGGAGATCATGCCCCCGGTCATCGTCAATACCGAGACCATGACCGCCACGGGCCAGTTGCCCAAGTTTGCCGAAGACCTGTTCAAGCTCGAGGGCACAGATTATTACCTGATCCCCACCGCCGAGGTGCCGGTGACCAACCTGCACCGTGAGGAGACCATTGCCGAGGATGAGCTGCCGCTGAAGTACACGGCCTGGACTCCGTGCTTCCGCTCCGAGGCCGGCTCCTATGGCAAGGACACCAAGGGCCTGATTCGTATGCATCAGTTCCAGAAGGTGGAGATGGTGCGCTTCGAAAAGCCCGAGGATTCTTTTGCCGCGCTGGAAGAGATGCGTGAACACGCCGAGAATATTCTGAAGAAGCTGGGCCTGCATTACCGGGTCGTGACCCTGTGCACCGGCGATCTGGGTTTCTCTGCCACCAAGACCTACGATCTGGAAGTCTGGCTGCCCGGTCAGGACAAGTTCCGTGAGATTTCGTCCTGCTCCAACTGCATGGATTTCCAGGCCAGGCGAGGTGGTATTCGTTTCAAGCGCAAGGGCGCCAAAAAGGCCGAGCTGGTGCATACCCTGAACGGCTCCGGGCTGGCCGTGGGCCGGACTCTGGTTGCCGTGCTGGAGAACTATCAGCAGGCCGATGGCAGTATCGTCATTCCCGAGGTTCTGCGGCCCTACATGGGCGGACTTGAGGTTTTGAAATCAGAATAGCTACAGGGGTCCTTCACATCTGCTCCTCGATCTCGATGTTTTTGAAGAGTATGTGAGGTCGGAATTGATTTTTTTGAATGAGTTCTGAGAAAGGGAGCCCGGCCCTGACTGGTGTGATATCGCCTGCTTGGGCAGAAAAAACAGGTTCTGGTTGCAGATGTTCTTCGGTCAAGGGTATATTTCCCTTGACAGACGGAGGCACCCTAGATATCAACTGCTTCCCCGCGTGGGCCGTTAACTCAGTTGGCAGAGTATCTGCCTTTTAAGCAGAGAGTCGTTGGTTCGAGCCCAACACGGCCCACCACAGAGAATAATCCCCCGATCGTCGCAAGGCGGTCGGGGGTTTTTGTTTGTGTCAGGAAGGAGGAGGTGTGATTTTCTGCTCTGTGTCGTGGTCAGATCATTCCGGTTCCAGGAGAAGATGCCCCGTGTTTAGATGTCGGGGCTTTTCCATTGTTGGGCGATTAAAACCGAACAGGCCTGAGACTGCATATGGTTTTTGTATTTTGTATGATCTTTAGAGGTGTCATGAATCCGACACGCTGCTTTTTTTTATGCCTTTCACACAAGGCGATGCAGTGCAAGAATCGCTGGTGTGATTTTTACTGCTCCCGAAGTGGCGGTTTATGGAGGGCCGAAGCAGAAGGAAACCGTGCAAGGCGGTCTTGATGTAAGGTGAACGGCATTGATTTTGCTATACTGCGGTGAGGGGGCAACGTTCTGCATTAATTGCAGGGTAGCCAGAACAAGGGATTGGCCTTGTCATCGCTTTTTGAGTTTCATTAATTTTCGCCAACGCCGCCGAGACTGGCATCCTCCTCCATATTCTCTGACCCTGGGATGGGCATACAATGACCGGCAGATTTGCTGGGCTTCGTCTGTCTGGCTGGGACAATGAAAGGATGGGTGGTATGAAAACCGTGTATTTACATATCGGATATTTCAAGACCGGAACCACTGCGCTGCAGCATTTTCTGTGGCACAACCGCGATGCCCTGGCTGAGCAGGGCGTATTGTATCCCGAGACAGGATGTCTGGAGCAGAATGGGCATGTTCACCTGGTCTCTTCGATTTTCCAAAAGCATGGGCACAAGATACCGGTTTGGCTTAACGAGACATTCAAGCCCGAAGCCATTTGGAGTGCCCTGCGAGCAGAAATTGACTCCTCGGATTGTCAGGATATCGTGCTGAGCAATGAGCATTTCTGCAGTTTCTGTCATAATTATAGTGTTGAGCCTCTTCTTGCAGAGTTGGGGTCGTTGCTCGAGGGATATAATGTTAAAATAATATCATATCTACGTAGAATTGATGACTATATTCTCTCCTGGTACAATCAGATAATCAAGATGGGGAATTGTACCATCTCTCTGAATAGATATATTGATTTGTTGCTTGGTAGGCGGGACCATCATCTTTATCACGGTCGCATTCTGAATCTCTTTGCCGGGCAGTATGAGCAGGAAAACATTATCGTTCGTCTTTATGACCGTGATCATCTGAAGGATGGCGATGTCGTGGCTGATTTTATGTCCCTGTTCGGTGTGGACGCGGGTGAATTCAGCGGGCGCGAGCAGAGCCTGAATTCCAGTCTTGCTCCTGAATACATTTCCCTGCGCCAGCATCTCAATGTGGGTTGGCAATCGTGTGATACGGGACGGTATTATCACGAGAACGTTAATGATGTTCTGCGGAATATGGCCCAGATGGATGCAGACGCCAATCAGGGTAAAATCGATGTCGAGGAAATGCTGACCACCCTCTGGCCTCATATCACCGAAATTGCCGAACGCTATTGTCCCGAATATCTCTCGCTGTATGATGACCGCCTAGCGGTGCAGGAAAAGTATGAGAAGATCAGTAGTGGTTTGGATCAGGAACAGCAGCAGCGATTCGTTGTGTCCTCCATGAGCATGTTATGTAAGGAAAATGCGCAACTTAAGCTCGAAATTCGAAAGCTCCGTGCAGATAGCGATCTGCTTGTGGCTGGTCTGCAGAGGCAGACCAGCCAGCTCAATGAGCTTACGAAGTTGTTTACTCGGGCCTTGGGCTCGGGCATGCAGCCACCTCGTAGAACTGTGAGTCATCTAACCGCCACAGGTTCATAGATATTCTCCGGTTTCCGGGAGTTCCCCTCTGTTGATTAATGTTGCTGAATACCCATCCCCTGCACCGCTACGGAGATCGAGCAGGTTCTGTTGAATCTGCTGCGTAACGCAGCCCATGCCATGATTGACCGTGATAGTCCCACTGGGCCGCCCCGCATCATCGTTTGGACCCGCAACGAAAACGAGTCTACGGTTGTCGAAATCGAAGACAATGGGCCCGGGATGGATGAGGACATTCGCAAGCGGGTCTTCGAGCCGTTTTTTACGACGAAGCCTCCGGGCAAGGGCACCGGGCTTGGGCTTTCAGTGTCCTATTTTATCATCACCCAGAATCATGGTGGCGAGTTCAATGTGGAGTCCACCCTCGATCAAGGGACGACGTTCACCATCCGGCTGCCACAAAAATCGTAAGCCTGAGGCAAAAGCGTGCCGAGTCAAAAGTGCTGGGCAGTGCTGCTAATATGCCGCTGAGCAAAGAGGTGAAAATCTGGTCACTATGCAGCTCTCCTGGATTTGTTGGTAAAGGAGCGAGGCCGGAATTTTTTGCATGATTATTTGAATCTACCGTGGAGAAACGCCCTTGGTCATCGAAAGATGACCGAGGGCGTTTGTTTTGGGCCGTGCGTATGTCGTTGCGTGTCTGAGGAACGAGCTGCTCTGGAACTGGATTGGCGGTGGATGGTTGGGGTGAATCTGAGTGGGATAAAAATGGCTTGACCTAATGTGAAACTGGTATACATTAAAAACAAATAAATCGCCTTTAATGAGTAGATATACTCTTTTATTGAAGGTGAGTGCGTGCAGCAAGGAGCGGAACATGAAGATCAGTCAGGAAAAAAAGATCGAAAATCGACAGGCGATTATCCAGTCTGCTGTGGAGCTTGTCATTGAGAAGGGGCTTAAGGCGGCGACCATGCGCGGTATCGCCCGCGGAGCGGGGTGTGGGGATGCCACAATCTACAACTACTTTCCCACGAAGGAAGCCATCCTGTATGCCTACTACGAGGACCGGTTCACTGCTGCGGTGTCGGATTATGAAGGCATCGACGGTCTGGCGGAGTACACGCTTCAGGAGCGCTTGCAGGCCTTCTTCGAGGTGTTTCTGGATGGCTGTCTGGCTGACCGGGAATTTCTTCAGGCAACATTCAAAGACATCTTCTTTTCCATGCCACCAAATCCCAAGGCGCTTCGGCCGGTTCGGGAGTGTTTTTTCGGGATCGTGAATCAGGCTTTTGAAGCGGCTCAAGGCAACGGAGAGCTTGAGGAACAGATGTTCGGGGATTTGCTGGCTCGGTTTTTCTGGGATTATTTTTTGGGGATCGTCGCCTATTGGCTCCGGGATGATTCGGAACAATTTGCGGCCACAAGTTCGCTCATTGATAAGACCATGGGGCTGGCCTGCGCCATGATCAAGGCTGGAGTTGTGAGCAAGGTCTACGACATTTGCACGTTCCTATTCAGAAACCATGTTCTCGCTCATCTTGAGACTTGCAAATATGGGATTGACGCTTTGGAGAACATCACCAAGGTCTTAAAGGAAGAGTTCAATGAAAGACCAGATACCCAAGGGTAAGCTCAGGCGCAGCGTCATTGGTGGGAAAACCGCCGTGAGGGTTGGCGGTCAGGTCCTTGGCTACATGGCAAAGAAGCCATTTCTATCGAAGCACGCCAAGCAGGCTGCACGTCAAAGGCTTGATGAATCCAGTGCACAAGCCGTGTTTGCGTGTCTCAGCCTGCTCAAGGGAACGGCCCTCAAGGTCGCCCAGATGTTGAGCATGGAATTGGAGTTGTTTCCCGAGGCCGTATGCCGGGAATTGCAGAAATCATACAATCAGGTGCCGCCCATGAACCGGGCTCTGGCCAGCAAGGCAGCGACCAATGCCTTGGGCAAGGCTCCGGGGCAGGTGTTTGAAGCCTTCGAAACAGAGGCTTTTGCCGCTGCCAGCCTTGGTCAGGTCCACGCTGCGCAAGGATCCAACGATAGGGCGCTGGCCGTGAAGCTGCAGTATCCGGGGATCAATCGGACCATTGAAGACGACATGCAGCTGATCAAAAGGCTCCTGCGGCCATTGCCTGATTTTGTGCTGATAGGGCCGGTGCTGAACGAGATCGAGGCCCGGCTCATGGAGGAGATCGACTACGAAGCCGAGGCACGAAACATGACGTTTTTTCAGGAGCGCTTGGATCTGACTGGAGTCTTGGTCCCCGAACCCTGGTTGCCCGGTTGCTCCGGGACCATTCTGAGTGCCACGAAGCTTGATGGACTCCCCCTGAACCAGTGGTTGGAGACGAACCCGGATGTTCATGAACGGGAGGTGGTTGCTGAGCGGCTTAACGATATTTTCATTAAGAGCTTTTACGAGTTGCGCTGCATTCATGCCGATCCGAATCCTGGCAACTACATCGTTGGGCCGGACTTGAGCGTCGGTCTTGTGGATTTCGGATGCGTCAAGACATTCTCTGTGGAGTTCGTGGAAAACTACCGGCAGCTGATCAGGATCGTGTCCACGGGGCAACGGGACAAATACTTCAGTCTGTTGCGAAGGATGAAATTCATCCAGGAAGAACTCGACGAGGACACGGAGGAGGCCATCTTTCAATGTGCCTATGGCTTTGGAGGCTGGCTGGGCAGGCTGTATGAGTCCGAACGGTTCGATTTCGGAGCGGTTCCGGGTTATATCGCAGAAGGCCGGGAATGGTCACGTACCCTGCTCAAGTACCGCAGGTCTTTCACGCCGAATCCGGATTTTGTTTTTCTGGACCGCACCCGCTACGGTTTGTTGCGTATTTTTGAGCAATTCAAATGTTCCGTCCGGCTACGTAATCCCTACGAGTGTGGGGATGAGCAGCCGTCTGCAAAGGGTCTGATGACAGGGGGAGGTCAGGGCAATGAGAAGTGAACACGGTCAATGTGCCAAGGTTGGCGGCTTCAGCTTGAAAGAGAAACTCTTTGCGCAGGGGACGTTTAATCTTGCGGTGATTATTGGTGCCTATGGGATGTGGGTATTGAGTCCGATCCTTGCCCTAGGGTATCTGGTCTACGCATTAGGCAGTTTCACGCTGCTTATGCGCTATACCATTTGTGCGCGATGTCCACACCTTCTCCAGGCCGGAGACTGTCTTTTCCTGCCTGCGTCACTGGCGAGAAAGATCATCGCTACAGACAGGTCCGGCCCCTTGGGCTTGGGAGAGAAAATCATCCTTTACGCTGCGTTTGTTGGCACATTCCTGACCCCGGTCATCCTTTTGTCGAGTCCGCTGCTGTTCTGGGGATACATTCTCTTTGCCGGGGGATGTCTGGTGGGGCTGGTGCTGCATTTTTGCAAGCATTGCCACAACGCCGTTTGTCCGTTGAACAGGCGTTGCGAAAAGGTGAACTGATCTGTTCTTGAAGGCCGACTGGCAAGTTTGAAAAGCCATGAAGCAATGCGGGGCGTGATCTGTCTGAAACTATTCGTTTGGTACAACGGAAAGAACAAGTCCCCTCGACGCCATAAGCGGTCGGGGGCTCTACAGCCGCTTTTGGAGTGAGTTGTTCCTCTGGCTCTAGCCCTGCTTGAATTCCATTAGCCTGCCGAATTTGCGGTCTTCGGTCATGATGTGGTCGATGAGCCAGTTCTTGAAGAAGGTCACGAATTCCACATCCGGGTTGGGGATACCCGCCTTGATGCGCATGGCCTTGGTGCGGATTTCATTCAACAGTTGGCCGTGCAGCAGAGCGTGGTGTTCCAGTTCCGGGAAATCCTCGTCCTTGTACCAGCCAAGCTCACGGCTGAAGTGCTCCGTGGTGTAGTGAATCAGTTCATCCAGAGCCTCGCCGATGGCCCCCTGCCCCTTGTTTTCGGTGATGCATTTATGGACCTCTTCGGCTTTTTCAAGCAGCTCCCTGTGGTCGTCATTCTGCTTGGGCACGCCCGTGCTGTATTCCTCGCGCCAGGTAAAGATGCTTTGCCCGGTTTCCGTGGCTTCCACGATGGATCGCATGCGTCGGCGGAAGGTCTCGAACAGTTTCCAGCGCACCACAGGAACATCGCGCAGGATGCCGGCGTGAATGTGCAGTACGTCTAGTTCGGTCACGGCGATACCTGTTGTGATGCAGGGGGTTTTGAACAGCACGAACCCCTCGCCGATGAATTCGCCGGGGCCGATGGTCTCCACCACTCGATCCTCGTAGCGGACTTCGGCCTGCCCCTTGTGGATGATGTAGATGGCGGGGGCAGTGCCGTGCCCCAGGGCCTGCCCCGGTTTGAATTTGAGGGAGAGCATGCTGCCTGCGATTTTATCCTGCACTGTCGAGGAGGTGGCCCCGCCAAACAGCCAGGTCTGGCGCAGGAAGTCGCGCCAGGTGCGCAGGTTGTCGAAGTAGGCTTCGAGCTTGTTGTCCGCAATGACCTGTTTGAACAAAACAGCAGGCAGGCGCAGGGCGCGGACATGGGTCAAGGCCCGGTAAGTGGCGGCGCAGGGCTGGCCCGCCAGGCCGGACAGTTCGGCCAGCAGTGATCCGGCGGAACATTGGTTGGACAGGCCCTTTTCGCTGTCGATGCGCTCTGTCACCCCTGTGACCATGAGGTAGACATCCGTGTGTGTCTGACCCCGGCGCAGCAGGATGGATCCCGGGTTCAGGCTGATCATTTCGCTGTTCATGAGCATCCGCAATTCATGGTCTTTGACCACGGGCAGATTGCGGCGCAGCTGTCGGTAGGCGCTGGCACGCAGGAAATCCTGGTCGCCCTCGATGAGCCTGTCGACCATGCCGAAGGACGCCCCGGAGCCGATTTCACGCTCCGTATCATTCAGCGGGCGGGCTGTATGCGAGAGGATGATTTTGCCCGAGTTGTCCTGGCTGAAGTCTTGGGCTTCGCCGTGGATGAGCCCCCCACCGATATCGAGCTTCTTGACGTCTACGCAGGTCAGGTAATCTTTCCAGACCTTGTCGTAGAGCGACCTGGAAAGGCCGGAGGCGTTATCGTCGTCGGTCAGGAAGTTGTCCAGCACCCGGCGGCTGGAGATGTCCGCCAGGTGGGCGTAGGTGCGGTAGCCGCTTTCGGACCGGGCGCGGAAGAACATGATGGTGGTTTCCACGGGGTGTGGCGAGAAAACCGGTTTGACTTCCAGCCCCAGGACATCGTTCCACTGGTCCTCGATCAGGTCGTGCAGTTTGAAGTAGGAGGCGAACTCGCTCTCGGGTCGGGCCAGCAGGGCCGCCCATTTCTTGGCCACGGAAGCGCGCACGTGTGGGGTTGCGAAATGCAGGATGCGGTGGTCGGCCTGCATGAGTGTGGTCAGGCCACAGAAATGGTCATCGTGGGCATGGGTGTGGAAGATGCCCCGGATTTCGTTGACCCCGATGCCCAGTGCGGAAAGGGTGTGCTGGATGTTGGGGCCAGCGTCGATCAGGTAGACCTCGCCCTGATACATGATCACGCTGGACATGGCCGGTCGGTTGACGTCCCAGCCGTCTCCGTCACCGGAATGGATGATGTCGAAATAGCCGCGCCCGACATCCTGGAAGCACAGGGGGTAGGGTGAAGGATACTGTGTGCCCTGGGGCAGGTGGAGATCCACTTCCACGGTTTCATCGCCGTAGGAGAATTCGTACAGGTTGTGTCCCTTGCGACAGATGCCGACCCCGTTGCGGACTTCAACGCAGGTCTCGCCGATGGACAGGGTGTCCAGAAATTCCTCGGGTTTTTTAATGTCATCGAAAGCGAAGCGTAGCTTGATGCGCATTTCGGCATTGACCCGGTCGGGGCTCAGGCCCGTGGCGATCAGCTCCTGTTCGTTGAACAGGCCGTAATTGCCTCGGTGGATATAGCGCAGTTGCGATTGGACCTGCGATTCAGAGCCCATGAGCAGGGGCTTTTGCCCTGTATTGTTAGGATGTCCGGGCAGGATGATCCCCTGGCGGTAGAGCATCTGCAACACGGGAAATTCCGCAAGATTGGAGAAGGCTCCATTCTGGATCAGGGTGTCCGAGAGCAGAATGACGTTGGGGCCGGTTTCGGTTTGTTTTCCGTCTTTGATTTCGGGGATGATCAGACCCCGTTTCATGAGATGCTTCACACTGTCGGCCGGACAACCGCAGAGGATATAGAGATCGGCTTCGCGAATCTCCACCCAGTGAACCCCTGGGATGACTTCGATTTTGCGGATGGCGGGCATATATCCTCACAGCAATTTGGGATTATTAGTTATATACTTTAGCAGTTCTTGGGCGTTTGGAAAACCATTGGATGATTTGTGGCATGGGGATGATTACGGGATGGGGAATGAGGATGAAAAATGCCCCTCTTGAAGTGATGGGGACGTGAACGAACCGCTGCCGCACCCGGTGCTGCTGTTGACGGGACAGGTAGTGACTGGGAAAATCAAGCGGTTCATGATAAAAAGATGTTGACAATAAGGGCGCGATTCAGCAAAAAGACGGTCCGCGACGTGGTGCGAACTACGTGCGTCAGGGCGTCCCCATCGTCTAGTGGCCTAGGACTCCGGCCTCTCACGCCGGCAACAGGGGTTCAAACCCCCTTGGGGACGCCAAAGAAATTCAAACGGTTACAGCTAACGCTGTGACCGTTTTTTTCGTTGCGTGTCGACGCTGTGTACCTTCCTGTGATGAATAGTCTCATCAGTTCAAAACGCTAAAATAAAAGACCTGACCCCATTGTCACACTTCAAGAATAGCCCCCTGGCCGTCTCGTGTCGGGGAATTGTTTTGCGATTTGATACTGGAATGCGTATATTGTGCTGAAATGAAAGCATGTTTTTGGTCGTTTTGGCTTGTGGAGCATTGAGTGGATTTCGAAGCGAATGGATGTTTTTGTGGCTAAAACGCTAAAATAAAAGACCTGACCCCATTCTTCATTTAAGCGTTTGGGAGCTAAATATGGATCAAGTAAAGAATCTCATAACTAGAGGAAGGATGTAATGGTAGGCTCGCATATATATACATATATTGATATAATTAGGTGCTTTACTAGGCACAGAATTAATGCAAAAGATTTTGCGAATGTATACACTATAATATATTTAAGATGCTCAGGAAAGATGAAACACGAAGAATATGAAGCACTTAACAACCTGTACTATTATGTTGAGGATTACTACGACGACCCATCGATGAGAGATGAAGGTGATCCTGATGAAACAAAATTATTAAAAGAGGCAGCAGAAACACTACATAAACTCGAAAAATTGCTTTAGAATTAGGAGAATTAGGAGAATTAAGGAGAATTAGGGGGACACCATACCTATTTCTTGACTTCTGATATGATATCGGTTTTCAGTTTTTCATGCCCAGAATCCGTCGTATCGTTCTTCCCGGTGCGAATTAGGGGGACACCATACCTATTTCATGACTCTATGTTCGATATCGCTCTCAAGCTAAGTCTTGCCTAGAGCGCCACGCAGAGTCCTTCCCAGCGCTTCCCTTCCTTCTCCCCCATCGGACCGAACTGGTCCATTATAAGTTTTAAATCAAAAGGCTCCGGTATTATCTACCGATGCCTTTTGGTTTTATGGCGCGTCAGGAAATTCCAGAGAAAAGGGTAAAATAAAAACCTGCCTCCATTCTTTCCGCTTAACAAGCTTGCTGTTGTCCTCACAGTGCAGTTTGTGGGCGTTGCTTTGCTTGTCGTTTGGTAATGACCGGTGGAAAACAATAATGAAAAAGGACAGAGCGGCGACCGGTGATGCGGATGGGCAAAGTGAGAGCTCTGATTGTATGCTGTAATCATCACAGTGCGAACGGTTCAACGTCTTTGTTTGTGGGCGGTTAAGGGCGTGCGCGATTTAGCCTTGCCATTTCTCTGCGTACGTATATAGCCTCCCGCAGAATGAGTGAGAGTGCTAACGACGTGTGCCAGGCTCTTTCTCGCGGACATACAAATCGGATAATGACGGAGCCGATCATGATCGAAGAGACTGAACACAAATTGCAAACCCGCAATCTGCGCATGGACGACTACGAAGCTCTGCGTGGTATCTACAAGCGGGTCTACAAAGGGCTCGACACTCCCTGGACGCGGGAGCAGATCGCTCTGCTGATCAGCCTCTTTCCCGAAGGGCAGGTGTGCATCGAGGACAATGGAGAGCCTGTGGGCATCGCCTTGTCCATGATTATCGATTTCAGCCTTTTTGGTGATCAGCACACCTATAATCAGATTATCGCCAACGGAACCTTCAAGTCCCACGACCCGGAAGGCGACTATCTCTACGGCATTGAGGTCTTCGTGGACCCGGAATACCGGGGGATGCGGCTTGGTCGTCGCTTGTATGATGCGCGTAAGGAAATCGCCGAGAATCTCAATCTCAAGGGCATCCTGCTTGGCGGGCGCATCCCCGGCTATCACAAGGTCTCAACCGAGATGACGCCGCAGGAATACATCCTGAAGGTCAAGAACCGCGAAATCTACGATTCTGTGCTCACCTTCCAGCTGTCCAACGATTTCCACGTTCGCAACCTGCTCGACGACTACTGGCCCGGTGATCACATGTCTCGCGGCAACGCCGTGCTTCTTGAGTGGATCAACATCTACTATCAGAAGAGGACGCGGCTGGTGGGGCGGACCAAATCCATTGCCCGTCTCGGCGTGGTCCAGTGGGAGATGCGTCGCTTTGACTCATTCGATGACTTCATGCAGCAAGTGGAATTCTTCGTGGACACGGTCAGTGCCTACAAGTCGGACATCATTCTCTTTCCGGAGTTGTTCAACGCTCCTCTCATCCGCATGTACGAGGGGATGAGCCCGTCCGATGCCATGCGCCATTTGGCGGAGCACACCGCAGGCATGCGCCAGGCCATGACGGAAATGGCACTGAGCTACAACATCAATATCGTCACCGGTAGCGTGCCCCAACTTCAGGAAGACGGCACCCTGCACAATGTCAGCTTTCTGTGCCGCCGCGACGGAACCTGGGACAGCCAGACCAAGCTGCATATCACTCCGGAAGAAGATGCCCATTGGGGCTTTACCGGCGGCCATGACCTGAAGGTTTTTGACACCGACGTCGGCAAAATCGGGATACTCATCTGTTACGATGTTGAGTTCCCGGAGTTGGCGCGACTGCAGACCCTGAAGGGCATGAAGATGCTGCTGGTACCGTTTTGGACCGATACCAAGAATGGTTATCTGCGGGTCAGGCGTTGCGCCCAGGCCCGGGCCATCGAAAACGAATGCTTTGTTGCCATCTCCGGCAGTGTCGGCAATATCCCCAAGGTCGAGACCATGGGTATCCAATATTCCCAATCCGCCATCTTCACGCCGTCGGATTTTCCCTTCCCCCATGATGCCATTGCCTCAGAGGTCACGCCGGGTATCGAGACAACCCTGATCACCGATGTCGACCTTGACCTGCTCAAGGAGCTGCGCACTCAGGGCAGCGTGCGCAACGTCACGAGTCGGAGGTCTGATCTGTACGAGCTCCGTTGGATTGGAGACAAAAAATAGAACTCGTGGTCATCTGGTAAGGGTGTTCCGCGCTGCCTTCGCGAGGCCGGGTAGGGGATGATGATTCTGTCTGCTCTTCGTGGGTAGGCTGTTGGCTTATGCCTTGGGTATTGTTCTCTTGATGCTTTTGTCATTGCCCGGTGCGGGTGGGCTTATTGATTATCCTTCCTGCCGCCCCTCCCCAACAGGTTTCAGAGCTTCGTAGGGCGCGTCGAGCTCAATGCCGAAGTAGGTTTCCAAGGCGTCCAGATAGCCCTGGCCTTCGGGAAGCTCGATCTGCTCTTCCTGTCCGTCTCGATCCAAAGTGAGCCTGTTATTGAACAAGAGGGCCATACCGCCATCGAAGGGTTTCATGGCAACACGGGCGGAGGTGAAGAATGTACTCGGATGTGTCGATGTGTAGTGATTTCCATAGTTGATGTCGGCCTGGCAGACATACTCCATGTCAAAGCTGTACAGATTTTGCCACTGACCATTGACGGGTGCCTGGAGCATGGTCCCGAATTTGCCCCCGTCGATCAGGCGGATTGATTTCCCTCCGATCTCCTGAACCGTATCTCGTTCCAGCAGAAATGGTCCGCGCGGGTTGTTCTTGCCAAACCCCACATCAGCCAGCCACCTGCGACCGTCCACATCGACAAGGGCGAGTTGATGACCACGCCCGGAGGGTTCTCCTGACAAGTGAACTCGCGCCAGAAGCGGACGGGCTTCGAATCCGAAGGCATGCAGAGCCATGAGGAACAAGCCGTTGACCTCAAAGCAGTAACCGCCTCGGGGGCGGCGTACGAGTTTATCATAGAGGTGTGCCGGCTCAAGGTTGACGCCCCGGCCTAATTGGATGTCAAAATTCTCGAAGGGAATATGCTGGAAATGTGCCCGCTGAAGAGTGTGCAGTCCTTTCGTTGTCGGCGAGATGTTTTCGGAGAGATGCAATCGTTTGAGGTAGGCGGTTGTATCGAATGCGAAGGTTTCCATGTGAGCCCCTGGTCTTCGGTGAGAGGAGTTACCCTGAGAGTACATACTCGTTCGAAGAGATTCAAGATGACGATGCTTGCTCGGTTCTCTGAATGACGGAAGCTGTGCCTGGAGTGCCCAGGGGCACAGGCTGTGGTGCTGTCCTTTGTCATATTCAGGCATGAGAGCACACCAAACCGGGCGGAATGGAGAAGGCGTCAGCGCTGGTTTGCCCTTGCCCATGTGCACAGGGCAGGCCGCGCGACAAGGGGGGCAGCAGTGAGGTTCTTTGGTCTATGGCTGGTTCGGTTCCCACTCGCTGGCGAGCTCTTGGGCCTCGGCAATTTGGGCAGGGGTCATGAATAACTCAATTTTCTCCAGGGTGTCTCTGGCCCTTTGATCTCCCTGAGCGCTGGCCAAGTGTATCCACATGTAGGCCATGACCGGGTCGGGGTTGACTCCTTCTGCTAATGCGTAGGCCAACCCCAGGTAGTACTGTCCGTCAGCGTTGCCCTGCCTGGCAGCTCTGCAATACCATGCCGCAGCCTGCGCTTTGTCCTGCGCAATCCCTTCACCCAAATCGTAGGAAATCCCAAGGTTGATTTGGGCTTCGGCATCGCCTTGCTCCGCGGCCTCGCGATACCACCGCACGGCCTCTGTCCTGTCCTGCGCAACACCGTTTCCGTAGTCGTACATGACGGCAAGGTTGAATTGGGCCTCGGCGTTTCCTTGCTCTGCGGCCATGCGATACCACTTCACCGCCATGGCTTTATCCTGCTCCACGCCTTCGCCATCGTCGTACATGACGGCGAGGTTAAACTGGGCCATGGCATCTCCCTGTTCAGCAGCCTTGCGAAAAGAATTTGCAGCGAGGGCATACTCCCCCTTGTTATAGGAGGTTATCCCCTCTTGATATGGGTCCGTCGCGGTGGAGCATGATATCAATGCCAGAGAAAAAAGGATGAGAAAGCAAGTGTAGAGTGACGTGGGGATTCTGTTGAGGCTCATCATTTCGATCTCCATGGGCGTATGTTTTTCTCGGCTCCATGGGTCAGTAGCAAAATTGGTGGAATGAATCGAGGGTCTTCCTTCTTTTTGGTCGTCTCAATTTCTCTTGGTACGGAGCCCCCTGATGGTTTTGGGACCTTGAAATACCGGTATGGAAAAAGGACAGTGGCCCCACCTTCGCCAGCGATTGAACCTTGGATAACGAGTTGGGGCACTCGTTATAGAAATGCGTGGTTCGGTACGCGTCACGGCTTTGATCAGGTCTATTTCAGCGACACAGATTGTCAGTTCTACCCTTCCTGACAGGTGTCTCTCCGCGCGTTCCGTGCGCCGCTGCTTGCCAACCAAATATCGCCGCAATACGCCTTCTTTCCACTTAATTTATGCCGGGGCTTTTCATTCGCCGCTCTTTTTGTAAACATCCCCCTCCTTCGACGAGCATAGGCCCGCCGCAATATATTCTGGAGGCCAATGATGATGACCAAAATCGGGCGTAACGATCCCTGCCCCTGTGGCAGTGGCAAGAAATACAAGAAGTGCTGCATGGGCACGGCAAATGCGGAGCAGCTGAATTTGTCCGAAATCTTCCTTGAACGATATGAAATCCGCCTGAAGACGCCAGAGCAGATCGAAGGCATGCGCCGCTGTGGCCAACTGGTCATGCAGACCTTCGAGGTCGTCAGGGACCTGATCAGACCCGGGGTGCAGACCGAGGAGATCAACCGGGCGGTGCACGAGTTCACCATCAAGAACGGCGCCATCCCTGCGCCGCTGAACTACCAGGGCTTTCCCAAGAGCGTGTGCGTTTCGCCCAACGAGGTCATCTGTCATGGCATTCCCGGAAAATATGCCCTCAAGGATGGCGATATCGTCAACGTGGACATCACCTCCATTCTGGATGGCTATTATGCCGACTGCAATCAGATGTTCTTTGTGGGAGAGCCTTCCCCGGACGCGCGAAAAATCGTCGATGTGGCTCGCGAGTGCCTACGCCTCGGCCTCGAACAGGCCAGGCCGGGCAACATCATCAATGACATCTCCGCCGCCATCCAGACCTATGCCGAGGGGCAGGGCTGTTCGGTGGTGCGCGAGTATATGGGCCATGGCGTTGGCCTCGATTTTCACGAAGCCCCCTGTGTTCCCCACTTCCGTTCCAACTTGGGCAACGTGCCCCTCGCGCCGGGCATGACCTTTACCATCGAGCCGATGATCAACCTCGGCAAGAAGGATGTGCGCGTGCTCGATGACGACTGGACTGCCGTGACCAAGGATGGCTCCCTGTCCGCCCAGTTCGAACAGACCCTCGTCATCACCGAGGATGGCTTTGAAAGCCTGACGCCGTTCTATCTGTAAGGCCCAAGACTTTCAGGAAGAAATTATTCCATTTAAAGCGTTCAGATCGGGGAACTTAAGCAGTTCCTCGATCTGTGCCTGTACATCCCACCTCCACAGCCTTGAGGATCGCGCTGAAATCCCACTTTTTCAGAGAGCATGCGTGCCTGTTCCGGAGGGCTGATGCATGGGCTCTGGCTATGGAATTTGGCAAAGATCTCAGTGTTTTTTGATCGAAATGCAGGCTGTCGTATTTGAGCAAACACAAAGGAGCTTGAGGGATATTTTGCAGGGTCTTGCCTTGAACATGCAAGTCTATGATGGGTGATATGAAAACCTATAAAGAGGGCTGGTATGTTTAAATAAATTGTTGCGACAAAGCCCTTGAATTTAGTGCCAGCTAGACTTTTTCTATAAAGGATAGTAGCGGGTATTCTACTTTCGATATTGAAGGGGGTGTTGATGTCGTTGGTTGGAAAATGCATTGTAACTGCTATGGCCTTGTTGTGTTTTTGCGGCTTGTCCCAGTCGTTTGCAGGAGAATCGAGAGGTATTACAGAGTTCTCTTTGGGGCCCGGTGATCAGATTGATGTTTCCGTATGGAATGATCCCGTGCTTTCCAAAAATTTGCTGGTTCGTCCTGATGGGATGATTTCGTTTCCACTTATCGGCGATGTTTCTGTTGCGGGTAAGACAGTTCCTCAAGTTCGCAAGGTTCTTGAGGAAAGCATCTCCAAATTCGTGCCTAATTCCCCCGTTACCGTGATTCTGGTTACCCTTGGCAGCGCCAAGGTCTTTGTGGTGGGCAAGGTCGCCTCGCCGGGCGAATACGTGATGAATGGTCGGACAACGGTCATTCAGGCCATTGCCATGGCCGGGGGGCTGACCACTTTTGCCGAGCGGGAGGGGATCTCCGTGCTTCGGGAAGCGCCTGAAGGGCTGGTGGCCTTCCCCTTTGATTATGCGGAGATCGAGGCCGGCAGAAATTTGCGGCAGAACATGGAACTCAAACCGGGTGATACGGTCGTCGTTCCGTGAGCTTGCCCCGGAACATCCACAGCAAGCCGGGGAGCGTCGTCTCTCCGGTGATGTTCCTGGGCTGGAATTTTGTGGTCGTGCTTGTCTTGAGTCTGCTGCTTCCGGCAGTCGCGCAAGCCGAAGCAGGAAGGCTGATGGTCGTGCGCGAGGCGGCCAATGTCCGCAAGGGACCGTCCATCGATACGCCTCGGCAACTGGTGCTGTATCCCGGAGACCGTGTGGTGGCGACATCGCACGGCGGGCAGTGGCTGGTGGTTTCGCGGCCAGCGCAGAATGAAGGTAGCCCTCCCATGCTGGGATATGTGTATGCCTCGTTGCTTGAAGATGCTCCAGGATCGGCAGGTGGGAGCGCCAAGGCGGTTGCGGACCGCCCAAAGGTCAGCCCCTGGAAGCTGGATGATGTTCCGGGCCTGGAGTTCACCCCTGCGGTGGAGATGCGTCTGGGTTGGGATGACAATATTTTTTTCAAGGGTGATTCCGGTTGGGAGGGGCTGATTCGACCGAGTCTTGAGGCTGTGCACGAAGCAGAACGCACAACCCTTGCCCTTCGGGCAGACCTGGAGAGTTATTCCTATCCCGGCAACACACAATACGATCATATCAACCAACAGTATTCCCTTGATCTGTCGTATGCATTGTCTCCCCGAACTTCGGCGTTTGCCTCGACCGGGGCGATGTTCGACAGCTCCTTCGAGTCCGCCCTTGAAGAGTCCGGGAGCGTGGTGGACAAGCAGGACCGTCGTGTGCTGGATGCCTCTGCCGGATTCAGGATCTGTCCTGATGACAGCAATGCCCTTGTCCTTGAAGGAGAGGCACAGACGATTCGTCATGAGGATGACGAATCCGATCGTTCGGAACTGGGGCTGACGTTGCGCTGGGAGCATGGACTGAGCCGACGTCTCGTCACTGCGAGCGAGATTCGGACAAAGCAATATGATTATCGTGAAGGAACCCAGCGGGTGCATCAGGCAACGCTTGGGCTCACATACAGGCTCAGTGATACGCTGACAGTCTCAGGGCAGGCGGGTGGCGCCGTGAGCGATTCCTCGTTCGACGTCGCTGGCGGAGAAGTCGATGAGCGGTCCGTGGACGCGGTGGCTTCGGCTTCTGCAACCTGGATGACGGAACGCAATACCCTGAAAGCCTCTTTGGCGCTGGAGCCGGTGGGAAGCACACAGGGCGAGAATATGCGCCGAATGCTGGCCCGGGTGAGTGTGTCTCGGCAATTGACGGACCGCCTGACGCTTCGAGCCACGGCCATGGCCAATAGTGCCGAGACCAAGGGATACGTCAGCCTGAAGCGTAACCGCGCCGCAAAGTTCGATACGGAGTTGCGCTACCGCATCAGTGAGCAGGTCGATGTCAGTCTGGGCTATGCCTACACCAGTACCAAGGACAGGGAGACAGATCAGAAAGATGAGCGGAACCAGGCTTTTATCGGATTTTCCTGGACGTTTTTACAATAGTCAGCGGCCATTGAGCCCGGATCAATAATTATGCAAATACTGACCTTCATCTGCAGAAGACGCATGTACATCGCCATTCCTTTGTGTGTGTGCGCGTTCCTGACCATCGGGGTCACTGTATCCCTGGACTCCTTGTATCAATCCTCGGCAACCATCCTCATTGAGCGCCAGGGGACAACCAAGGAAATGGCGGCTTCGGCAGCGGGGGGATTTCTTGAGGAACGCTTCCGCTCCATCGCTGCAATTGTTCAGGCCCGCAAGCCCCTGGAGGCCATTATTGAAGAGCAGGACGTCTATCCCGAGCTCAAGGAGAAGATGACTGTTCAGGCACTGGTGAGCAAGATGCGCGAGGATATCGTCCTGGAGCAGGTCAAGGACGACGATGGATCGTTGTCCATGGGGCGGCAGCCACACAATACTCTGACCTTTGTTCTTCGCTTTCAGCACACCAACCCCGAGACCGCTGCCCGGGTCGTGACTGCCATGACCAAGCTGTTTTTCGAGAAGGATGAATCCTCCCGCGAGAGCAAGGGGATTTCGAAGCTGGCCTTTTTGTCAGAGCAGGTGGAGCAGAATCAGCACGAGATCGACAGAGCCGAACGTAATCTGACCACGTTCAAGAACGAGAACCTGCTTTCACTGCCCCAGTTGATGGACGTCAACATGAAGGCCATGGACGATCTCCAGCGTGAGATCAAGATCAAGGAAATTCAGCTCGTGTCCGCACGGGACCGGTTGATTTATCTGGAGGGCCAGTTGGCGGTCATCCCGCCTACCCAGAAGCCCTATATGAGCGAGAATGGCAGGATTCTGTCCATGGAAGATCAGCTGGAGGCCCTGCGCAGCCAGTACTTGAATCTCAAGGCAACCCATTCGGATCAGCATCCGGACGTGGTACGACTTCGCTCCCAGATCGATGCCCTGGGTAATGCCTCCAGCCTTTCCGGGCAGCTGCAACAGCTCCACCAGCGGCTGGAGGAAAAAGAGACCAGTCGTAGCCTTCTGCTGGAGCGGGTTTCTCCCGAGCACCCGGACATCAAGGCCGTGGAGCGGGACATCGAGACCGTGCGTGGGAAGATTGAAGCTCTGGTGCGGGATCGCAGCGAGTTCGGCGATCAAGACTCGGTGGAGCCCGATAACCCGGTCTACATCAGCATGCTCACCAAGTTGGAATCCGCCAAGCTAGAGGTGGGTAGCCTGGAACGAATTGTGAGCGACCTGACTGGCAAGCTCGATGAGTATCAGGCCCGTATTGAGCAGATGCCACGGGTTGAGCAGGCGTTTCTGACCTTGCAGCGGCAGTACAACTATCTGTTGGATCAGCATCAGGAGAATTACCGTCGCTATCAGACGGCGCGCGAAACCTTCGATCTGGAATTTCGCAATATCAGTGAGACCTATACCCTGATCGAACCTCCCATTGTGGCTGAGAAACCCATCAAACCCAACCGACCGCTGCTGTTTGTTCTGGGGATGATGTTTTCCATGGGGGTTGCCGGGGCGGTGAGCATTACTGCCGAATATCTGGATCACAGCATTCATACTCCCACCGATTTGGCGGAAATCACCGGGGTTCGTGTCCTGGGGTCGGTTCCTGTCATCAGCATGAAAAAGAAACGCAACATGAAATGCTTTTTTCTGCGTGGGGATAGAGAGTCATGAGCAAGATCAGCAAAGCGCTGGAACGTGCCAGGCAACAGCGGGAACAGGTGATGGAATCCGCAGGGGCAGTGCTCTCCGCGACCCCGCCAGCGGTGCAGCCACGAGCGAAAGCCAGTTCTCCCTCCTCGTCCCACAGGGTTCCCTACGACCATGAAGTGAGTACCCCCAGCCGTGAAGGCTCGGGCCGTTCCTGTCTTCTGGCACCACCCTTTGGCAAGATCATTTCGGATGGCAAGGAGGCCTATGGTTTCTTTTCGCCAGCCATGGCTCCCCTGTTGAAAGAACGCCAGGAGCTGCTCAAGAAGAATCGCATCATGACCTTTCTCGATCAGTCCTACATCGATCATTACAATTACCTGCGAACGCAGGTGCTGCAGCGAACCCTTGCCGAGAACTGGAACACCCTCATGGTGACCAGCGTCAATCCGGGCGAGGGGAAGACCACGACGGCGATCAATCTGGCCCTTTCCATGTCCCGGGACGCGTTGCAGACGGCGTTGATCGTTGATGCCAATCTGCGCAAACCCTCCGTGGCGCAGAAACTCGGGCTGGCTGAAAACGCTCTGGGGCTATCGGATTATCTGTTCAATGACCTTGATGTGCAGGACCTGATCATCAACCCCAGATTGGGAAACATGATTCGGGTGCTGCTGGCGGGTAAGCCACTGGTTGAGTCCGCCGATATTCTGAGCCTGCCCAAGATCAGAAATCTCATTCAGGAACTCAAGCATCGCTATCCGGATCGGTATGTGATTTTTGACTGCCCTCATCTGAAGCACATGCCGGATTCGCTGGTCTTTTCCTCCTATGTGGACGGCATCATCCTGGTGGTTGAAGCGGGGAAGACGACCAGAGAGGATTTGATGGAAACGTTGAATCATTTGAAACACGGCAACATCGTGGGACTTGTGTTCAATCGGCATGCAGAAAAGTAATCATCTACTTCTGGAATAACGCCCATGTACCTTGACTATTATGGACTGAGAGAGCGCCCCTTCAGCCTCAGCCCGAATCCCAAGTTCTTCTATCCCAGCTCGGCCCACAGTGCGGCGCTGGATCATCTGGAGTATGGGCTGACGCAGAATCTTGGGTTCATTCTTCTGTCCGGAGAGATCGGTTCCGGCAAGACCACCTTGCTCAGGCGTGTGCATTCCCATCTGGGACCGGAAACCGAGATTGCCATTGTCTTCAACACCAATCTTTCCCCCAGCGAGTTGCTCAAACTCGTGCTTCAGGAATTCGAGCTGGATTCTTCCGGCGACAAGGCCGATCTGCTGGATCGTCTCAACGACTATCTGATCTCCCGTTTTGCGGCGGGCAAGAACACGGTCCTGGTCATCGATGAGGCTCAGAATCTTTCCATCCCTGCGCTGGAGGAGGTTCGCATGTTGTCCAATCTGCAGACCGAGACCACACCGCTGTTGCAGATTGTCCTTGCAGGGCAGCCCGAGCTGGCTGAACGCATGCGTTCGCCGGAATTGCTGCAACTCGCACAGCGGATCACCGTGCATTATCATCTGACGCCTCTGTCCCGTGAGGAAACCGGTCAGTATGTGAACCATCGTCTGCTTTCGGCGGGGCGCACCGGTAATGGCCTGTTCGACTCCACGGCTCTGGATCTGATCCATGCCGAATCCGGCGGAATCCCCAGAATCATCAATAATCTCTGCGATGCGGCTCTGGTCGCCGGCTTTGCAGATGGGCTGGAGACACTGAGCGGGGATGTTGTGCGTGAGGTTGTGGAAGAGCGCAGAAAAAGCGGCTGCCCCATCAGTGTGCTGCTGGCCGACGGGCGCAAAGACGTTGCCCTCGGACATGTCGATGATTCCCGGAGTCCTGTCCTGAATCACGAGGAGCTGACCCCGGGCGCGGCGCCTTCCGGCCTCGGCTCCGAGTCGCCAGTCAGTGCCGTGGTGGAACCTCCATTGGCTCCACAGGATGAATCGTGGACCGCCAACGACACGCAGCCCAGCGCCAGGTTCTGGGCGAGATTGCGCAGGCGTGTCATCCGCAAGCGGAGTTGAGCATGGTCAGGCGGGTCTGTCTTTTCCTTGTTTCCGTCCTGTTTCTGTCCTGCCCCGCAGGGGCAGGACAGAACTGGGCGAGTGATAAGGGCATGGTCATGCCTACGGTTCATGGTCCTGTTGTGGATGGCATTCGGCTGGATATTCCCCGGATACTTGAGAATCGCAGATTGGCCACTCTTGGGTATGTGGACGTTAGCGCCGGGCCATTCTTTGCCGATCCCCTTGGTCGGCGCGATTCCACAGACGCCATTCAGCGGGCGGTGAATTTTAGCCGGGACCATCAACTGGTCTGTTTTTTCCCTCAAGGGGAGTACCTGATCTCCGACACCATCCGTTGTGTGCAGCCGTTGTATGAACGCTCCAATGGCAAGGTTTTGGGGGCGCGGCTGCATCCCTGCGTTTTGGTCGGGTCGCGTGCGGGCAAGCGCCCCGTGATCCGGCTGGCTGCTGGTTCGCCGGGGTTTGGCGATGCCGGCAACCCCAAGTACGTGATTCATTTCTGGGCCCGATCCACGCGCGATCCACACAAGCCTGAGCCTAATATTTCCATGAACCAGATGCTGGTGAATCTGGATGTGGTCATTGGCAGGGAGAATTCCGGCGCCGTGGCCATTCGTCACCGCGCCGCTCAGGGTTCGGGGGTGCAGGAATGCACCATTGATGCGACCCACGGTTTCAAGGGGCTGGAAGGCGGAGCTGGTTCCGGGGGACTGCATGCCGGCCTGACCGTCATTGGCGGAGCCATCGGGTTGGATCTGGTGCAGACTCAGCCCGCTCCGACCATTGCGGGGGTGACACTTGTCGGTCAGCGAAAACGGGCCATTGTGTATGCCGGTCGTCAGGCTCTGTCCGCCGTGGGGGTGGATATCCGCATGAATGGCCCGGGCCCGGCCATCGAAACCCGGCCCGTCTCCTGGAATCCGCATCATGGTCAGATGAGTCTGGTGGATGCCCGACTGGTGATGAACCATCCCGAGTCCACGGCCATCTCTGCCGGAAGCAGCCTGTATCTGGAAAATGTCTTTATCAAGGGTGCGGCCATCGCCGTGCAGGGCCCCGGCGGCGTCGCTGTCCCTGGAAATACCATGAACGGCCGGCTCATTGCACGATTGGCCCGGGGGACATCTCCGCCTGCCTGGAAGGGGCTTCGCTATACAGCACCGGTGCTCCTTGATGGTGATGTCGTTGCGGGAGGGCTGGTGCGGCTGTCCCCCGGAGAATCGTTCGAGGGATTGTCTGACCACCTGTGGCCCAGTGATTTCCCCGGGTTCGAGACCGCGGGTATCATCAATGTCCAGCATCCTCCCTATAACGCAGTCGGAGATGGACGCAGCGATGACCATGCGGCAATTCAGGCTGCCCTGGATTCCGGTGCCCCTGTTTTCTTGCCCAAGGGCTATTACGCCCTGTCCCGTCCCCTGGAACTGCCCCCGGGAGCAACCCTGGTGGGCACGGCTGCCCATCTGTCGATACTGATGCCCCTGGCCGACACCAAGGCCTTTGCCGATGCGGCCCATGCAGCTCCATTGCTGCGCACTTCCGCGGGTACTGAGCAGGGAACCATCGTGGCGTTTCTGGGGTTGTACACGCCCCCCGATACGCCGGGGGCCACGGCCCTGCATTGGCGTTGTGGCGGTGATTCCGTGCTGCGGGCCGTGACTACGGCCACTTCTCCTCCCCGGGGTGGACACAAGCGTCCGGGGAATCCGGCCACGCGTGCTGTACCATTGGTGCTTGTGGACGGAAATGGCGGCGGCAGGTGGTTCGGTTTTCATCAGGAGAGCTGGAAACCACATGGTCCCGGGTATCGGCATCTGCTCATCCGGGAGACGCAAGGCCCTCTGGACCTATATCAGTGCAACCCGGAACATGGCCGGGGTGAGGCCAATATGGAGATCCGCAATGCACGCAACGTGCGAATCTTCGGGCTCAAGGGCGAGGGCAATCGTCCCATTCTGCTCCTGTCCGGCAGTCGGGGGATACGGGTCTATGGCTACGGTGGGAATGGTGCGGCCTTCGAGGGGAACGCCCTGTTCGAAGTCAGGGACAGCACAGATGTGATTTTGGCTTGTCTGGTGGATCATCCGCGCCTGGCGGGGCAGGGCAGTGACGATTTCTTTGCCGGCAGAGGGGTGGACCCGACACTGTGGCATATGGTTCGCGAGATTACCGAAGGGCGGAAAGACAGGATGACGGCACCTCTGGTTCGCCCGACGGCCTATATCCTCGGACCCATCGACGGGAAGCGGCCATGAAGAAACTGCCTGCCTGTTTCTACGCCTTTGTTTTCATCTCGGTCGTGTCTCTGCTGGGGTATTTGAGGCTTTCGGATCTGTGGGCCATCGAGGGGGTACGGCTGGGTGCGCTGATGGGGTTGTCTGTGATGGGCCTCATTTTTTTGATTACGAATCAATTGATGCTGCTGTGCCTGACCCTCGCCTTTTTGCCCTTCACGCGAGGGCTGTTCCAGTTCGAGATCGGCCCCGTGACGTTCAGCCCCTTCTCCATGGGGTTGATCGTGATCGGCATGTTTGGTGTGCTGATGGTGTTCACGGGACGCAGGAAGTTTCATTTCGGCGGATTTGATGCCGCCCTGGCTCTGCTCTGCGCCTTCTATCTGGTTTCCACGTTCCTTTCTTCGGATGTCATGGATAGCGGCTTTTTGGCCTTTCATACCCTGTTTCTGCCCGTACTCTCATATTTCTGCATCAAGCTGCTGGTCGATACCCGCGATAAGCTCGACCTGTGTTTCAATTTCTTCGTGGCGGGAATCACCGGGTTCAACGCGGTGTGCATTCTGCAGTATATCATTCTGCAGGAGCGGGTGACCCTGCTCGGCGTGCCTCCCATCAGCATCGCCACGTTGTCCATTCTGCCGGTCATGTGCCTGCTGTATTCCGAGCGTCCCAAGAATCTGCTGAGCATTGTGGCCATCGCCGTCTGTCTGGTTGCATTGTTTTTGTCATTTTCACGCATCTACCTGCTCAGCCTGCTGCTGAGCCCAGTCTTCATGAAGCTCATCCGGCGCGGGCACGGTTTCGGGATGTTTACCCTGATGATCGTCTTTTCGTTGGGCCTGACCCTGACCCTCCCGTTTCTGGGGCCCAAGGTCCCGGACTCGACCACAAATTACGGTCGGGCCTTGGGGCTGGACGCTGAGTTCAAGCGCAAGGAAAAATCCCTGGGGCGTGTGACGGACTTGGGGCACATGGTGAAATCATTGGAATTGCGTGCTCTGACTTATCGTGTTGGCCTTGAGAACTTCCTGGCCAAGCCACTGTTCGGCAACGGCATGCACAAGGGCAAATACATGGTCACCCAGCATAATTTTCATGTGGAGTGGCTGGAATTTGGCGGTGTGCTGGGGTATGTGGCTTATCTTTCTGTTTTTATCTGTTTTTTCAGGAGTTTCGGTGTGCTTTCCGTAGAGCATTCCGAGCTGGCCCCTTATGTCCTCACCGTGTTCATTATCCTGTGCAACAGCCTGACCAACGGCTTCATGCATGGATTCTTCTCTTATGTGACTTACATCGCCTTTGGTTTTGCGTTTGCGGCGCGAGATATTCTGTCCGGCCGGGAGAGAATCCCGGCTGTTGTCCCCCGACCGTCCTGGGAGTCCACTTCATGACCCTACCCGGTATCGTTATTGCCGGAGCGCCCAAATGCGCCACCACCTCGTTGTTCAGATGGCTTTCGGATCATCCTGAGATCTGTCCGTCCCTGACCAAGGAGACATGCTATCTCGTGGACCGGGAGAGTCCCCTGCTGCCCGGCGAAAATGTGCACACTCACGGGATTGAGGGCTACGCTGGTCTCTTTGCCCATTGCCCGCCCGGTTCTGTGGGCATGGAGGCCACCCCGGATTATATCGATCAGATTACCCCGCCCTGGGTCCTGGCCAGCCTCGACCCTCGGCCCCTGGTGGTTTTCGTGCTACGCGACCCGGCGGTTCGGCTGCTGTCGGCCTACAAGTTTTATGCCGGGCACAAGGCTGCTCTGCCTGCCGGTATGGGCTTCGCCGCGTATGCGGAGGCGCTCCTTGCCGGCAGGACTTTTGGTGGCAGGCTGGGCCCGCTGGTTTCGGGCACCCTGGCTGCCGGGCATTACGCCCTTCATCTGCAACGTTGGGCGGGTGTCATGGGACGAGAGGCCCTAAGCATCCACAGTTTCGAAGCGATGGTGCGTGATCCTTCCGCCTTCATGAACGGGCTGTGCCAGAAGCTTGGGCTGGACCCCTCTCCCTTTGGTCCGAAGTATGATTTCCTGGCAAAGAACATGTCCTATGGTGTCCGCAGCAAGGTGTTGCACCGCTTGCGCAACACCGTTGCGGACCGACTGCCGGAAGGCTTCTACCGGAGGCTCACCAGCCGGGTCTATCGTTGGCTGAATTATGATCCGGGCGGATATCGGCTTACCGACGAAGATCGAAGGGCCCTGAAACGGGTGGCGACACACTACGCCCCGGGCAACAGGGAACTGGGGAAGTTATTCGATCTGGATGTTTCAGATTGGGAAAAGGCCTGGGAGATCGATAGTGGCGTTTAGCATTCTGTACGTTACTCGCGAAGATCATCCCTCATTTCGGGTTGATCTTGCGGTCCTGTTCGGCCGGGCTCTGCCCCGTCTGGGCATTACCAGTACCTTGGTGGCTCAGCGAAACGGGAATCCCGAGAGCCCGTGGCCCGGAGGACAAGCGGTGACGGTTCCGGCCTCAAAAGGCCTGTTCTCTCGCCATGTGGGGGGCTTGCTGCATGGTGTGCGCAGCGTGGCGAAGCTGGCAAAAGATCACGATGCCGTGCAGGTGCGCAACAAGATCGTTACAGGGCTGGTGGCTCTGGTTCTGGCCAGGCGAGCCTGTCGGCCTTTTTTCTATTGGATGACCTTCCCCTTTCCACAGGACGATCTGCTGCGGGCCAGGATTCAGGGCCTGACTCTGGGGCCGTTGCGCTTGGCACTGACCTTTGTGCGTGGGCATGCCACACGCTGGCTGCTGGAGCGGCTGTTGCTGCCGCACTGCGACCATGTGTTCGTGCAGAGCGAACGCATGAAGCAGGACCTGATGGCTGTCGGCCTGTCCGCAGAGAAGATGACTCCGGTTCCCATGGGCGTGGACATGGATGCCATGGATGCCTTGCAGCCCGCTCCACAGGCCCTGCCCTTTGAGCCGCAGGCTCGGGTTCTGGTGTATCTCGGAGCCTGCGACCGGTCGCGTGGGATCGAGTTCCTGCTGGACGTGCTGGAACGGGTGCGGGCGCAGCAACCGCAGGCCGTGCTGCTGGTGGTGGGCGATGCCGCAGAAGCAGCTGATCATGAGCATTTGCAAACCCTGATTCGGTCACGGAGTCTGGAAGAGGCCGTGCATGTCACGGGCTGGCTGCCCCGGGAGCAGGCTCTGGGACTCGCTCGGGCTTCGGAGGTCGGCGTATGTGCGTTACCGGCAGATTTCATCTTTGATTCCATGTCGCCCACCAAGGCCGTCGAATTGATGGCGTTGGGGCTGCCCGTGGTGGTGACGGAGCATCCCGACCAGGGGACCCTGGTACGGGCCGGGGGGGGCGGCTTCTGTACGGACTATGATCCCCGGGCCTTTGCGCAGGCCGTGCTCTCGCTGCTGGATGATCCGGACATGGCTCGGGCCATGGGAGAGCAAGGCCGGGAATATGCGCGCGAGCATCGCTCCTACTCGCATCTGGCCGAGGCCCTGGCCGCTCAGTACGGGAAGCTTGCCAGCGAGTATGCCAGGGGGCAGGAGTCGTGACAGGCTCCCGTTCGCAGCCAGCAGAAATCGGTGGTTACGGTCGCCGAAGCGTTCGCAACGCCGGGTATCACTTCCTGATGGGCAAGGCTCTGGCTTTTGTTGCCGGGTTGTTGGCCACCTTGTTGGCTGCGCGCTGGATGTCTGTCCCTGATTTCGGGGCGTACATGCTCGTGGGCGGGATTTCCCTGTTGCTGGGGATTGCCTCCTCTCTCGGGCTGCGGGAAGTGGTGCAGCGTTTTGTGCCCGAACTGGTGGCTCAGGGGCTGTCGCGCTGCGCGGGGAGATTGGTCTTCCGGCTGCTGGCCGTGCGGGCTCTGGGATTGGCGATGGCCGTGGCATTGCTGTATCTGAGTGCCCCCCAGGTTTCCATCTTCTTTGATATGCCGGGGCGTGTTGCCGGCATCCGGGCTGCCTGCCCTGCCCTTGCGGCGATGACATTGTTCAGTTTTGCAGCCCTGTTGCTGGAAACCCTACTCCAGCAGAAGCATACGAAGTGGCTGTGGCTGCTGGCCGCCCTGTTGCGTCTGGGATTGATGCTGGCTGTGGCCGGAATGGGCGCTGAACTCACATTGGGAACCATGCTGGCCGTGGATGCCCTGGCCTTTGGACTCGTCTTTGTGGGGGCCTTGTGGCTTCTGGTTCGTTGGACCATGCGCGAGCAGAACGGGACCGGTGCTTTCCCCGAGGGGCGTTTGTTTTTGAACAGGGTGCTGTCCTTTGGGGCGTATAATTACCTGATGGTCCTGTCTTTGGGATTGCAGGGCGGGGCGGTGAACAAGATCGTTGCTGCCAAGTATTTGCCTGTCGTTGCTCTGGCCGGATTTGCCTTTGCTCAGACCCTGGCGGATACAGTGCAGCGTAATCTGCCGAATATGTTGCTGATCAACTTGGCCCGTCCGGCCCTGATGGCCAGCTATAGCCGTAGCCGTGACCCTTTGGCCCTGGCTGCCAGTTCCACGCTTTTTTTCAAGATCAACCTGTTTGTACTGGTCCCGATCCTGGCCTGGGTGGCGGCCTGTGGAGAGCCCTTGGTGACCCTCTTGTCCGGAGGGAAATATACCTCGGTGGGGCCACTGTTTGGAGGGCTTCTGGTCCTTGTGGGACTGGGTTGTCACTACCGCAGGCTGGAGTTTATCTGCCATGCTCTGGAATGGACCCGGTTGTTGTTCTTGGCCAATCTGGCCGTGGTTGCCGCAGTTATTCCGGCCGCACTCCTTGCTTCGCATATGGGTCCCTGGGGCATTGTTTTGGCCCTGATTGGTGGCTGTGTGCTGCGCGATGTGATGCTGTCCCTGGCCCTTGCACGACAGGGCGTCGCTTGTGGCAACGACTGGGGCGGTCTGCTCAAGTTGGGGGGCTGTGGTCTGGGTGCCTGGCTGGGGGCTTGGCTGGTTTCTCCTGCGGGAGGAGGCCTTGTTGGCGCAGGTCTTGGGGCCATGGCGTCGGGATTGGTGTTCCTTGGCATGGCGCGTCTTGTCAGACCTTTTTCCCGCTCGGAGAGAGTTGTGGTCAACGGGTTCCTGCCCAAGCCGGTGTTTGTATGGTGATGGAGAGTAGATGAGACTTGTCGTCGCAAATTATCGCTATTTTGTTTCCGGCGGTCCCGAGCGTTACATGTTCAACGTTATGGACGCCCTTGCCGCCCGGGGACATGAATGCGTTCCGTTTTCCATCCGCTATGACAGGAATCGTCCTTCGCTCTGGGCCGATTATTTCGTGCCGCCTCTGTCCGGCTCTGGAGAGGTGTATTTTCGCGATCACGGGCTGCGTCCCGGAGCGGTTTTAAGGACCGTGTCCCGCCTGTTCTATTCCCCCGAGGTTCGGCGAGCCGCATCACGCCTGGCCAAGGATAGCGGAGCCCAGGCCGCTTACGTGCTGCATTATCTGCGTAAACTCTCCCCCTCGCTCCTTGCCGGTTTCAAGGATCAGGGGCTGCCGGTGGTGGTTCGGGTTTCGGATTTCGGTATGCTTTGTCCCCAGGCTCATTGCCTTCGCGGCGGAACCCCCTGCACCCTGTGCGCCATGGGGCGCCTTGGCCCCAGTGTTCGCCATCGCTGCGTGCAGGGCAGTCTGGGAGCTTCGGCGCTCAATGCCCTGGCCACATGGTGGCACCGCAAGCGCGGTTTCTTTGATCTGGTGGATCGTTTCGTGACCACGACGGCCTTCATGCGCTCCATGATGCTCGAAGCCGGTTTTCCCGCAGAGAAGGTCGTCCATATCCCGACCTTTGTGGACACCGCGGCTTTTTCTCCAGGACAAAGAAGGGATGAACCGGGACGTGCGATTTTTGTCGGTCGCCTGGACCCTCTGAAGGGAGTGGATGTGCTGCTGGAGGCCATGGGCCTGCTGGGAGACTCCGCCCCACTGTTGGATGTGGTGGGCACTGGAGATGAAGCCTATGTGGCCGCATTGAAGCAGCGAGCGCGGGCTCTGGGACTGGAGAGTCGGGTGCGTTTTCTGGGGCGAGTGGAGCCGGAACGGATTCCCGATCTGCTACGCGAGGCGTTGTTCAGCGTTGTCCCGTCACGCTGGTTTGAGAATCTGCCCAATGCGGTGTTGGAAAGTCATGCCAGTGCCACGCCGGTCATTGCCTCGGATATGGGTTCATTGCCCGAATGCGTGACCCATGGCGAAACCGGGTTGCTGGTCCCCCCCGGAGATGCCTCCGCTTTGGCCGAAGCCCTGCGCACTCTGGCCGCAGCCCCTGATCGCGCCAGGGAAATGGGGCGGCGTTGCCGCGAATATGCCTTGGAGGCCTACGGTCCCGATGCTCATCTAAACGCCCTGGGAACACTTTTCAACGAGGCGATGTAAATCATGGAAGCCTGTCTCATTGTCACCTACCGCTGCAATGCCCGATGTCATATGTGCGATACTTGGCAACATCCCAGCCGTCCGGACGCGGAGTTTTCGCCTTCTCTGCTGCACAAATTGCCGGATGGATTGCGTTTTATGAACATCACCGGCGGCGAACCCTTCCTGCGCAGTGACTTGGCCGAAATCGTGGAGATCGCCCTGCGCAAGTCCAAGCGCGTGGTGGTGAGCAGTAACGGGTATCTGACGGACCGGATTCTGGCCCTGGCTGACCGGTTTGGCCCTCGACTCGGGATACGCATCTCCATCGAAGGATTGCCAGCGGCCAATGATGAACTGCGTGGGCTGAAGGACGGGTTCGACCACGGTCTGCGCACGCTGCTGGAGCTCGGGGCCAGAGGATTCAAGGACATCGGGTTTGGCATTACCGTCTCCGATCGCAATGTGCACGACCTGATGGAGTTGTATCGTCTGGCCGATGCCATGGGCCTCGAATTCGCCACTGCCGTGACCCATAACTCGTTTTATTTTCATAAAACGGACAACGCCTTTGCTGTTCCCGAACGCATCACGACCGAATTCGAGCGGTTGGCCGGAGCCCTGCTGTCGACGCGTTCACCCAAGAAGTGGTTCCGGGCCTATTTCAACATGGGGCTGGCCAACAAGGTGCAGGGAGGGGAGCGCCCGTTGCCCTGCGAGGCGGGAACGGACGTGTTCTTCCTGGATCCGGCAGGTAACGTCATGCCCTGCAATGGATCGGCCGAGCCCATGGTGATGGGCTCGCTGCATGCGCAGGACTTTGAATCCATATGGAGTAGCGACCGGGCGCGTGAGGTGCGTGGTCAGGTCGCTACCTGTTCTCAGCAGTGCTGGATGATCGGCTCCGCAGCTCCTGCCATGAAGAAGCGAATCACCGTGCCCGGAGCCTGGGTGATCAGGAATAAACTGCGTCAGTTCAGGCTCGGAAACGGTGGAGGCCTTGATCCTGTGGGCTTTGTGAGCGGAGAAAGGGAATAATCATGGCCCCATTGAAGATTGCGATGGTCGGCCTGCGGGCGATCGGAGGGGATTGCTCCGGCGGCATTGAGACCCACGTCAATGAGCTGGCCCCTCGGGTGGCTGCCCTTGGCGCCGAGGTCACGGTGTTTTGCCGTGCGCCCTACGCCGGACATCTGGGAAAGACCTGCCGTGGGGTCAACATCGAGGTCGGCCCGTGCATCAAGAGCAAACATCTCGAGACGGTGACACATACCGGTCTGTCCTGTCTGTCGATGCTGTCGGGCTACGACGTCGTGCATTTCCACGCCATCGGCCCGGCGTTGTTCTCCTGGCTGCCGCGCCTGAGCGGGCGTGGTGTGGTGACCACGGTGCACGCCATGGACTATCGGCGTGCCAAATGGGGGCCTGTGGCCCGGGCGGCCCTGAAGCTCGGTGCCGGATGTGCAGCTCTGTTTTCGCACCGGCTGATTACTGTCTCTCGCGGGTTACGCGATGGTTTTCAGCAGCGGTACAAGATTCCCGTCAGCTATGTGCCCAATGGTATTGCCCGCCCTGAATCAAGGCCCCTCGAAGCCCTGCGTCGGTTTGGAATCCGGCCCGGCTATGTCCTTTTTCTGGGACGATTGGTGCCCGAAAAGGGGGTGCATACCCTGCTGGAGGCCTTTTCCAGGTTGAAGACGGATGCGCAGCTTGTGGTGGCTGGTGCCCAGAGTCATACCCGGGGGTATGCGGACCGGCTGCGACGATTGGCCCGGGGGGATGAGCGGATCGTGTTCACCGGTCCCTTGTATCGGGAGGACAAGGCCGAAGCGTATTCCAATGCAGGATTGTTCGTGCTGCCTTCCGAGCTGGAGGGCATGCCCATCACGATGCTGGAGGCGGCAGCACATGCCTGCCCGGTGCTGACAAGTGATATTCCGGAATGTCTGGAGCCCTGCCAAGGCGGCAGCGAACCGGCCCCACGGGGCGTGTTCAGCTCTTTTGCCGTGGGGGATGCCGGGGCGCTGGCCGAGGCAATGCAGCGGATGCTGGCCGATCCCGACCTTCCCGCCCGTGGGGCCGCAGGGCGTGACTTTGTGTTGGAACGGTACGACTGGGACCGCATTGCCCGGGAAACATTGGATGTGTACCGTGCTGTAGCCCGGCGCAATGAAGCAGGACAACATCACCAGAACACCGGAGATGGCGATGTATAGAAAAGAGATGCAGATCCTTGTGGGGGCGATGATGGGGGTCGAGGCTCTTTTGGCGCCGCTGGCCTGTTACACCACCTGGGTCATCCTGCATGTATTGGACTTGATGGGGAGTAGCCTCGGTAGCACCAGGGTTGCCGGGCTGATGTTGCTCATGGTGTTCATCAACAATCAATTGCTGCTCAAGGTCGGGTTGTATTCCTCGCGCTGGCCCGGTTCGTTGTGGGCCATGGTGGAGAAGATCACCATGGCTTTGGGGCTGGGCATGGTCGTGACTCTGGGCGGACTCTTTGTTCTTGGCTGGGGCGATATGCCGCGTTTGTTCGTGGTGGGAACGTATCTGCTGGCCTTTGCTTTTATCGTAGCCTTCAGGGTGACATTGGATGTCTATCTCGGGCGTCGCAAACGGCTGGATCGCCATTGCCGCCGGGTGCTGGTTGTGGGGGCAGGGCGCAAGGCCGATCTGGTCTGCAAGGAACTTTCGGCGCAGCGCAGCATGGGCCACAGGATCATTGGCTTCCTGACGACCGAGAAGGACTGCATCCATTGCATTTACGGGTATCCTTATCTCGGAGACCTGCGGGATATGGAAGAGATGCTGACCAGGGAGAGTGTGGATGAGGTGCTGTTTGTTCCGTCCAGGGACGATTCCACCGACATCGAGCCCTACTTGGAGATGTGCGAAACCATGGGTAAGGATTACATGATCGTGCCCTACATGTATGAGCCCGCAGCCAAGAAGCCCCTCAGGGGGGAAAACATCCAGTCCATCCCCGTTCTGGTTAAGCATATGGCCATCCCGAATCCTTCGGGGGCCATGTACAAGCGCATCATGGATTATCTGGTGGGTATTCCGGGGCTGTTGGTCTTCATTCTGATGTATCCTTTCGTGGCCTTGGCCATCCGCTGGGATTCCCCGGGGCCAACCCTTTTTCGTCAGGAACGTGTGGGCCGCAACGGGCGCATCTTTGGCATCTACAAATTCAGGACGATGGTTCAAGACTCCGAGGGCATCAAGGGACAACTGGCAGAGGGCAACACCATGAGCGGCCCCATCTTCAAGCTGGACGATGACCCCCGCATTACCCGTGTGGGTCGTTTTTTGCGTCGCACGTCGCTGGATGAGTTTCCGCAATTCATGAATGTCATCAAGGGTGACATGAGTGTTGTCGGGCCGCGTCCGCCAACCCCGGACGAGGTGGATCAATACCGCCTCGACCATTATCGTCGACTCTCTTTCAGGCCCGGGATCACGGGGCTGTGGCAGGTCTCTGGGCGGAGCGAGATCAAGGATTTCGAGAGGATTGTCGAGCTTGATTTGGAATATATCGATAAGTGGCGCTTTATGCGTGATGTCCGAATTTTACTGGAAACCGTATTCGTCGTGCTGCGCGGGAACGGGGCACAATGACCAACGCACCTTGGATTCTTCTGTGGCGCCTGTGCCACAGGGGATTATTGCAATGGGGTAGGGATAACACCGACATTGTTATCTATTGTTGACTGATTATTTGGTGTTGGATATGCTTCAGTCTTCATATTGTACGGCATTGTTCGATTAATGTCTGAGAGTTGCATTCCGAGGGGGGATATTACTCTACATCAAGATTGCGGTTTGTAATGCGCGAAGCTGTTCGCGTATTGCTCCGCGGATATTTCTGGGCTGCTTTCCATATGCGAAAGCTGTTCTGCCCCAGGCACAACCCACTGGCGACATATCATGAGATCATTCTGGACATTCTCGTTTTTCTCTCCCGTTATCCGGCTGCTGCACGGCCTGGGTAGTTTTTGGAGTGTGCGCCTGCATGGTGGCGACGGCGATGATGTCTTGTCTGGTGGTTTCGGCAACGACAGATTGTACGGCTGGGATGGTGACGACACCCTGTCCGGTGGTTGGGGCCATGACCGTCTTTACGGCGGTGATGGCGATGATTCCCTTGACGGTGGTTCCGGCAACGACAGGCTGTACGGCGGCGACGGTGGCGATACGCTGTCGGGTGGCAATGGTCATGACAGGCTGTATGGCGATGCCGGGAACGACCTGCTTAGCGGTGAGGCCGGAGATGATCGCCTCTGGGGCGATGCGGGTGATGATTCCCTGGATGGGGGAGCCGGCAACGATAGGCTTTACGGCGGTGATGGCAACGACACGCTATTGGGCGGCGACGGCAATGACCGGCTGTACGGTGGCGACGGCGACGACCTGCTGAATGGCGGCGGTGGCAGCGACATCCTGGATGGTGGTGCGGGTGTTGATACCGTCGATTATTCCAGCTCGGAAACAGGTGTTTCCATCGACACGGATCAACTCCTGAACATCGAAATCGTGCACGGTTCCGACGCCAACGATACCCTGACCGGTAATGGCGATGCCGATTCCCTGTTTGGCGGTGGTGGTGATGACACTCTTTCCGGCCTCGCAGGGAACGATACCCTTGATGGTGGCGACGGTTCTGATGTTGTCGATGGTGGCGATGGTGACGATTCTCTGCTTGGCGGCGAGGGCGACGACACTCTGAACGGCGGCGCAGGAGATGATGCCATCGATGCCGGTTCGGGTAACGATCTGCTCTCCGGTGGCGACGGCGATGATTCCCTGGCGGGTGGCCTGGGTGCCGATACCCTGAGCGGTGACAATGGCAATGACTCCCTGTCTGGCGGCGCGGGTGCCGACACCCTGTCCGGTGGTACGGGTGATGATCTTCTCTCCGGTGACGCTGGCGACGATTTTCTTGTGGGTGCGGGGCAGAATGATACGCTCCTGGGCGGACTCGGCAACGATACCCTGGACGCAGGGTACGGCGACGATCTGCTTGAAGGTGGCGAGGGCGCCGATTCCCTGATGGGCAGTGGCGGTGCGGACACCATGCTTGGTGGCATTGGTGACGATACCCTGTCCGGCGACATTGGGGCCGATTCCCTGGATGGAGGAGATGGACAGGATTTCCTGGTGGGTGGCGACGATGCCGATACCCTGAAGGGCGAGAGTGGCAACGACTCCCTGACCGGCGGCGCTGGTGATGACGTTATGGACGGTGGTGATGGGGTTGACACCCTGCGAGGTGATGCCGGTCACGATGTGATCTTTGGCGGTGCTGGCGAGGATATGCTCAAGGGCGGCGACGGTGCCGACACCCTGGATGGAGGTCTGGATGCGGATACCCTGCAGGGCGGTAGCGGCGACGACTCTCTGAGCGGTGGTTCCGGTGATGATTTCCTTGAAGGCGGGATTGGCGCTGACACGCTGCAGGGCAATGAGGGCAATGACTTCATGGCGGGCGACGACGGAGACGATTATCTGATCGGCGCTGCCAATAATGATACGCTGCTCGGCGGTGCCGGCAATGACACCCTCGATGCCGGGTACGGCGACGACTCCCTTGTCGGGGCAGATGGCGACGACTATCTGCTCGGCAGCGGCGGTGATGATATTCTTCTGGGTGATGTCGGCAGCGATACGCTCTCCGGCGGCATTGGTGCCGACTTCCTGTCCGGCGGCGATCATGGCGATTCTCTGGTGGGTGGTGACGGAGCCGATACGCTTGCGGGCGATGCCGGGGCCGATACGCTGTACGGCGGTGCCGGTGATGATTCCCTTGTCGGTGGCCTGGGCGAGGATGTGCTGTTGGGCGAGGATGGGGATGATTTCCTGTCCGGCGGTGACGGGGCCGATGATCTCAAGGGTGGCTCCGGCCAGGATGTTCTGGAGGGAGGGCTTGGCAACGACGTCCTCTCCGGCGGTGATGATCTCGACACGCTCCTGGGACAGGACGGCGACGATAGCCTGAGCGGCGGATCTGGGGATGATTCCCTTGATGGCGGCGCCGGGCGCGATAATATTTCCGGCGACGATGGCAACGATACGCTTCTGGGTGATTCCGGGAATGACTATCTTGCCGGTGGCCTGGATGACGATGTCATTTTCGGTGGAAGTGATGATGACCAGCTACTGGGCGGTTCCGGACTGGACACGCTGTGGGGCGAGCTAGGGAACGACAACCTGTCCGGTGGTGACGATGCCGACGTTCTCTGGGGTGGAGTCGGTGATGACCGCCTGTGGGGTGATGGTGGTGACGACGAGCTGTTCGGTGGCGACGGTGCCGACACGATCAAGGGTGGTTCCGGCAACGATGTCGTCGAGGGCGCATTTGGTGCGGACCACCTGACCGGTGGCAGCGGTGATGACCATGTCGGCGGCGGTGACGGCGACGACTACCTGAATGGTGAGGATGGTAATGATACCCTTTGGGGTGAAGCTGGCAACGATACCCTTGCCGGTTCCAGCGGTGCGGACCTCCTTGATGGTGGTGACGGCAATGACTCCCTGATGGGTGGAGCGTCGGACGATACGTTGTTGGGCGGAGCCGGTAACGATATTCTTTATGGAAACCTCGGCAATGACGTGCTGGAGGGTGGCGCTGGTTCGGATCGCCTGTGGGGCGATGACGGCGACGATGTGCTGCGCGGACTGGCCGATGAGGATGATCTGCGTGGTGGCAGCGGCAATGACCTTCTGGAAGGCGGCGAGGGTGATGACACCCTGTCCGGTGGCTGGGGGCTGGACGTGCTGCGGGGCGATGCGGGTGCCGATATCCTCTCTGGTGGCGGCGACGCCGATGAACTCTATGGCGGCGACGGCAGCGACAAGCTCATGGGCGATGCCGGTAACGATACCCTGTACGGCGACCTTGATGGCGATCTTTTGTATGCCGGAGACGGTGACGACTGGCTCTATGGCGGCGATGGTGACGACGTCGTGGATACGGGCTCGGGCCATGACAGGGCCTGGGGTGATGCTGGTGAGGATACCCTGAGCGGTCAGGACGGCAACGACACCTTGTACGGCGGCAGCGGTCAGGATTCTCTGTCCGGCGGCGATGGTGATGACTATCTTGGCGGTGGTTCCAGCGCGGATACCCTGTACGGCGGGAACGGTGCCGACTCCCTCTACGGTGGTGGCGACAACGATCTGCTGAGCGGCGATATGGGTGATGACAAGCTCGTGGGCGACGGTGGTGACGACACCATGGACGGTGGCCTGGGCAACGATACCCTCTATGGAAGCGACGGCGCAGACAGCCTTTCGGGCGGGGCCGGAACGGATTTCATGGCTGGCGGCGATGGCGATGACCAGTTGTTCGGCAATGCAGACAATGATTCTCTGGCTGGCGGCGCCGGGATGGATACGCTGTATGGCGAACTGGGCAACGACCGCTTGTGGGGCGATGGTGGCGACGACCAGCTGTTCGGTGGTCTTGGTGACGATTCCCTGCACGGAGAATTTGGCGCAGATACTCTGGCTGGCGGCGCTGGTTCCGATATCTTCTATTACGATGCCGCGGGTGAGGGCGGAGACTCCATCCTCGGCTTCAGTGATGGAGAGGACAAGCTCCGCTTCAATTCCGAAAATTTCATCGAGTCGTACGACATCGAAACCCTTTCCGGGTTTGATGGAAGCAACGGTGCTTCCGATGCCCACTATGTTTTCGACAGCAGCACGGGCATTTTCTATTATGACGCCAACGGGGCGGATCAGGCTGGAGGCGAAGAGGCCCTTGCCCACTTTGACAATGCTGATTCCATTGTCTGGGACGGAGATGATATCGAATTTGTCTGATGACTGAAGGGGATGCCGTGCCTTGAATCGGAATTGACCGGGGCCGGTCTATTAGAAGAGGCCAAGCTGAATTTATACTCCAGGGAGCGATGCTGCCTGGATTTTTTTTGTGAATTCTTTAGCTGATTGTGAACTCTGCGTTGTCCCTGTCTTTGAACCTGACTCTTCTTTTGAGTGCTGTGAACGGTGGCCTAATCTGGATGCAGTCCAGATTTATGCCTATATTCCATGAATAATTGTAAATTATTTTGCATTGTTTTCCACAGGTGCAGATTTTGAATACGTCCAGTTGCGACATGTCGGAAGCGAGAAGACTTCTGCCAAGCGGGAATAATGAGATTAAATTCTGAGTGTTGAAGTCGGAATTGAAATTAGTCCCTGGTAACGGGAAGCTCGAAATATAACGTTATCCACAAGGCGATTGGTCGTAACTAATATTTTTTCCCATTAAGTTGAGAATGGGGTAAGATCATGGTGAAAAATTCCAACGTTCGACAGTTAGGCAATACAATGAAGGCAATAATATCGTGTTCATACCGACGAGTAGCAGCCGGCCTGCTTGTTGTCCTGTTTCTGATTGCCCCGTCCACCGGAGCCTTCGGGCAGGAGTATTTGACGTTGCAACTTGCAACGTTTTCGCAAGAGTCCAATTCGCGGCGCTATTTTGAAACCTTGCGGGAACGGATTTCTCCTGACCTCCATGCGCAGTTGCGGGTCGAGCGCATCGGCGGGCTGTTCGCCTTCCGGCTGGGAGCCTGTGAGGACGAGTCCTGTATTCAGAGCCTGCGCGAATTGGTGATCGACGAATTTCCCAATGCCCAGCTGTTGCGGGTCCAGATATTGCCTGGGCGACTTGTGTTGGGCCGTAGTCCTGTTGTGGACCAAGCCCCATCGGTGGCGAAGCCGGCCATGGTCCCGGCAGCAGGGGAGCCGGAGACGGCTGACATCATTCCGGCGGAGTCTGAATCAGTAACGGTTTCGTCCGCACCTTCTCGGACAAAGGTCAAGCTTGCAACCCCACCCCGGTCCGAGCCCCAGCAAGAGCGGACGGTACAACCTTCGACGGGGAATTCTTCTGCACTTCTGGCAACGCCCTGGCTGCGCTACATTGGATATCTGGCTCTGGGGCTGTTGGCTCTGTTTGCGGTATTTTTCCTGAGGAAGAAGTCAATCAGGACGAAGCGCACGGCGCAAGCATCGCCGCCCAATGAGATGGCAACAACAGGAAGAGGTCGTATGACAAATGCAACCACACCCCGGCCCGAAGATCAGGGCACGCACGAAGAGCCACTGCGGGATGTTCCGGGCCTTTCCGAGGCTGACGAGGCGCAACTCAGGGGCAATCTTGCCGAGTTGGTCATGATCCAGGGCAATATTCAGGGCAAGGACAATAATGTCCGCACCATCTATGTGACCAGCTGCTTCAACGGGGAAGGCAAGACCCGTGCTGTGATGAACATGGGACATGGAATGTCCATCAACCACTCCAGAATTCTGTTGATTGATGGCAACCCCCGTGCTCCGCAATTGCATAAAAAGTATGGGGTTCCAAGCGCCCCGGGCCTGATGGATGTCCTTTTTCTGGGCACTTCGACTGAAGATGCCATCCACGAGACCAGATACAGGGACCTGCATGTGATGCCTTTTGGGCAGGGACCTCCCGGCAGGCCCAACATGCTCAAGGACAATATCCTGCGCGATTGGCTGGACAGGATGAAGGACTCCTACGATTTCATTATCATGGACGGTCACTCCCAGATTGGTTCTTCCGACGGTCCTTTGGTGGCTTCGATCTTCGATGGCACCGTGCTGGTGGTGGAATGCGAGAAGACCAAGTGGGAGGTCCTGCAGGACGCGAGCAAGAAAATTGCTCTGCTGGGCGGGAAGCCTCTGGGCATCGTGCTGAACAAGCGCAAGTTTTATATCCCCAGAATTTTCTACGGTAGGAAGTAATATGACCAGGCGCACGACAACACCTCTTTTGACGGCTCTTGTGCTTTGCATGCTGGGCATGCTCTTGGGCTGTGGTCCTCATCCCAACCTGAAGCGGGGTGAGGAGGTCGCCTTTGAATCAACGACCTTTTCCTTCGACAAGGAATCGTATCCTTCCCATGACGGGTTGTTCCCGGAATACCACGTGGTTCCCGGAGATCTTCTGGATGTGCTGTTTCAGGTCCAGTCCGGTGGCCAGGAAACAGCCTTTCGCCTTGCCGTGGATCATACCGTCAGCGTGAAGTTCATCCATCTGCCCGAATTGAACGAGACGCAGAACGTCAAGCCGGATGGGATGTTGTCGTTGCCCTATATCGGTGAGGTCCATGTGGAGGGCATGACCCCCACGGAACTGACTATCGAGTTGAAGAAGCGTTATGCCAAGGTCTTTCGGGATCCGGAACTCTACGTCACGGTCCCCGAGTTCAGCACCAAGATCAAGGAGCTCAAGAAGGATCTGCATACCGCCACGCGCGGCCTTTCGCGGCTGGTCACGGTGCGCCCCGATGGGTACGCCACTTTCCCCTTGCTGGGGGATGTGTTTGTGGCGGGTCGAACCATTACCGAAGCCAACAATGCCTTGGATAACAAATATATGGAGATTCTGCCCGGACTTCAGGTCGACCTGTTCCTGGAGAAGACCGTGGGCTCGGTGATCTATGTCACCGGTCAGGTGGACCGTCCCGGCAGCTACATGATCGAAAAGCCCATCTCGGTGCTTCAGGGCATTGTCATGGCCGGGGGCAGCACCAACGAGGCAGAGCTTGGCAGTGTGGTGATCTTCAGGCGCAACAAGAAGGAGTTCATCGCTACCAGAGTCGACATGGATGATGTCATGTCCGCCGATGGCAATGCGCCGTTCTTCTATCTGCGGCCCGACGACATCGTGTTTGTGCCTCGCACGCGTATCGCGTCGTTGGCGCAGCTGATGGGAGAGATCTCCGAGGTCTTCCTTTTCAAGGGGTGGAACGTCGACGGCAAGCTGTTTGATGATTATGTTTTCAGGTGGAACAATAGCACTTCCCGCAACTAGCGGACAAGACAGGCGAAGTACTCATGATAAAGACTGAAGATTACATGCGAGAATTCGTTCTCATCTTCTTCTCCCAGCAGCGGGTCATCATCTGGACCACGGTTGCGGTGTTTGCCTTGTCGGCTGCTGTGGCCATGTTCTGGCCCCCGACCTATATGGTTGAGGGATCGGTGCTGGTCAAGGGCAAGCGCTCCATGCGCAGTCCCGAGAGTCTGGAAAACGTTCAGTTGCGCACCGTGCTCGTGGACAAGGAGGATCTGAACTCCGAAGCCGAGATTCTGACCTCGCTGGATGTTGTACGTCTGGCCTTGGACAACCTGCGCCAGGAGGGCCAGGCCTATGCAGGGCGTGACTTCTCCGAAGAGCAAATTCAGGCCTTGGCCGGCTCCATCCGAGATGGGATCAAGACGGTGATTCTGCCCAATTCCAACATCATCGAGGTCAAGCTCTATGGCAAGGATGCGGGGCTGGCTCAGGCCGTATTGAACGAGGTTATGGCCAGCTACGTCCGGCGTCGAAGAGACGTCTTCAATCCCAAGGGAATGGAAGAGTTTTTTGCGGGGCAGGTCGGGCAGTTCGACAAGGGATTGCAGGAAGAAGAGCGACGTCTGCTCAGTTTGGCCGAGAAGTCAGGCTCAGCCGATGCCCAGCAGGAGATTACCAACAATCTGACTCTGAAGATGGAGTTGGAACGCCAGCTTTACGCTGCCCGAAGTGAATGGACGGACAGGCGGAAGTTTGCCGATCACATCTCCAATATCCTGACCTCGGACGGGATTCAGTTCTTCTCGTTCATCGACAATCTGTCCATTATCCATTTGGGCGATCAGTTGCAGCAGTTGGTGGTGGAGCGGGGGCAGGCCTTGCGGGTCTATCATCCTGAGAGCCGGCAGGTTGCGCGCATCGACGAGCAGATCGAGAACCTCAATGCAACCCTCAAGAACGAGGTGCGTACCTATAAGGAAGGCATTGAATCACGCATCAGAGTGCTCGAAGATGTTGCAACCACCCTTGAGCAGGATATTGCGAATCTTGAAAGCAAGAATCTGCGCCTCTACGAGGGACACGTGGCTCACCAGCGCGTGCAGCGCGAGATGGCCCTGCGCTCGCAGTCGTTCGAGACCTTTAGCCAACGGCTGCAGGAGGCCCGGATCGGAAGCGGTACCGAGGCCACCAACCTGTTCTCCATCAGTATCCTGAGTTGGCCCAAGACGCCTGCCTCTCCGATTTTCCCCCAGGCGAACAAGGTGATTCCGTTGGGACTGCTTGCAGGATTCATCACCGGGTGTTGCCTGGGCTTCCTGCGGGAATACTTCGATCATACCTTCAAGCGCCCCGAGGATGCGGAGCGTTATGCAGCTCTTCCAGCTCTTTTCTCCATCCCACTCGATCAGTAAGGTGTAACCATGGCATTCGTAGAAGACGCAACAAAACTTCATCCCCAACACTCCCGGTTCAGAAAGGGAGGGTATTTCGCGTATACACCGTGGTCGTTTGTGACGATTACCATTTTCAATGCGGTATTGGCCATTTTGGTAATGATTCCCGCTTTGCCTCTAATGTTTCTGATCGGGCTGACCATCAAGCTCAAGGATCGCGGGCCCGTCTTTTACAAGGGTACACGCTTGGGCATCAGCAAGCGTCCTTTTGCCATGTACAAGTTCCGCACTTTGCCCGTGGGGGCGCAAAAGACCATTGGGACCGATCTGTTCAAACCCGGGACATTTTGCCTCTCGCGGTTTTCCAAGTTCTTGCGTGACAGCAGGTTGGACGAGTTGCCCCAGCTGATCAATATCCTCAGGGGTGATATGGACTTCATCGGGCCGCGCCCGGTGAGGCCCGAAGTCTACGACGAGGTAGCAGACACCATCCGCAACTATGACCTCAGATTTTCGGTTCGTCCGGGGCTCATCGGCTACGCTCAGCTGTTCACCCCGCATAGCGCGCCCAAGCGGCTGCGGGCATTGATCGACAACAAGTTTATCACCCGCAAGCGCAAGCTGTCCTGGGACATGTTGATTATTTCCTATACGGCTTGGATCATAGGGCTGACGGCGTTGCGCAAGGGGACGGGGCATCTGACGGACCTGACGCGATCCCAGGTCTTTCGCTTCTATTCCCAAACCCGCGCTTTCGACCGGGTCCGGGCCAAGGGCGCGTCGGTGATTGTCTCCACCAAGGACGGGACCGTGCTTGAAGACAACGCCTTTTTGGTGGACCTGAACGAAAGTCATTTCAAGATTTTGTCCACCATTGACCTGAATGGTGAAGACTATCGGTTCGTGCTTCGGCGTACCATACGCCGGGGCAGGCGTGATCGTCCCAAGCGATCCATCTGCCATGGAAAGGTGTATAAGACCCTGCCCTGGAAGGGGAATTTCAAGCACGTGCATATCATTGCCTATGAGCCTGTGACGCCTCTCAATCACTATATGGTGGATCAGTATTTCTTGAAGAAAAGCATCGTCTAACGCCCCTGCGCCCTGGAGAGAACCATGACAGCGATGGATTTCGCGGTGATTCTTCCCGCCTACAATGAAGCGGTCCATATCGGTGACGCCATCGACGCGGTGCAGGCTTGTGCACGGGGTGGCATCAGCGTGGAAATTGTTGTTGTGGACAACCTTTCCACGGACGACACCGTCGCCATTGCCCGAGGCCGGGGGGTAACGGTTCTGGAGAATAAGACCGGCAAACGCATGACCATCTCGGCCTTACGCAATGCCGGTGCCCGGGCCAGCACTGCTTCGCTACTGGCCTTTCTGGATGCCGATATGCTCGTGCCCGCCGACTGGCTTGAGAAGGCCGCAGCGCGCTTTGCCACGGGCTTCAAGGGAGCCCTGGGATTTGCCGAGCAGGTGCCCGACGATGCCTCCTGGGTCGGGCGGATCTGGGGCAATCGCTCCGATGCCCCCATTACGGAATTGGCTACGGATTTCTTGCCCGGTCGCAACATCCTGGTAGGCCGCGAAACCTTCGAGTCCATCCAGGGCTTTGATGAAGATCTCACCACCTGTGAGGACAAGGATTTCACTTACAGGCTGAACAAGGTCTGCCGCTGCGTGCTACGCTCACCCGCTGCGACAGTGATTCATCTGGGCTACGAGCGGAGCCTGATGGAGTTCATCAAAAAGGAGTTCTGGCGGCAATCCACAACTCTGGCCTTTGCACGCCGCCATAACTATTCGCTGCGGACCCTGCGCAATCCTCTGATGAGCTTGTGGCATCTTCTGTGCGCGGTGTTTTTTGCCGTGGGCATCGCCCTAGGGGATTGGGTTTGGATCTTGTCGGCAACCGCCCTTTGGCTGGCCCCGTCCGCACTCTTTACCCTGCGCGATGCCATGAGCATGGGGCACCGTCGTGATTTGCCCGGTGTTTTTGCGTTGACGTTTCTGCGTTGGAATGTTTCCGGGGCCGCGTTGATGTGGCAGGGGGCGCTTCTGGTCCTGAAGCGAGGGCAGAGCGCATGATCTCGGGGCAGAATACATCGCGGGAGAATCCCGCCGTCTACATCATGGGAGCGCTTCTTATTGCGGCCACGGTGGCCCTGCTGCCCACCCGTTGGTATTATCTGGCCCCGGCCCCGGCCCTGGCCTTGATGGTCGTGTTCATGATGTGGCGGCGTCCCATGTGGGGCTTTGCCCTGATGATTTTTTTTGTGCCTTTTGATCAGTACCGGTCCCTGTCCGAGCAGTTTCGCTGGTTCACCATTTCCAAGTTGGTGGGAGTGCTGCTGGTCCTGCTGATCCTGTCCAGATGGCTGATCCTGCATAAAACCCCGGCCCTGCGTTCCAGGATGTGGCCCTGCCTAGGTCTGTTTATGGCTTCGGCCGTGGTGGCCAGTTTCTATACCGATAACCTGCCGACGGCACTCAATGAATTGCGCCAGATGGCAACGGCGGTAGTCTTTTTTGCACTGACGCTCTGCCTCGTACAATACAAATCGTTATTCAGTGAGGTGCCTCTGGCTGTGGTGCTCGGGATTTCGGGAAGTGCCCTGCTTTCCCTGTATGGCTACGCCACGGCCAACCCCCTGTTTGCGATGCAGGTGGGCGGCGAAGGCATGACCCGTGCTGTGGGCGGGTCCAACGACCCCAATCTGTTCTCGGTGTCATTGCTATTCTCTCTGCCCATCCTGACCCACTATTTTTTCGAGGCCCGGCTTACGCGCTGGCGCGTGGCCTCAGCCCTGTTGACCGTGATCAATATCATGGCATTGGTCATCACCTTTTCACGCGGCGGTGCGCTCAACTTTCTGCTGCTGTCCGTGTTGCTCTGCATGGAACATTACAAGCGCCTGTCTCCACGCAAGGCCGGGCTGTTGCTCACTGCCGTGCTGGCTACGGGGCTGATGGTTCTGGCCTTTATCCCGTCATCATACTGGGAGCGGCAGCGGTCCGTGGTCCAGACCTCCGATGACTCCATTTCACGACGCATCGACTATATCAAGGTGGGCTGGAATCAATTTTTGGAAAGTCCTCTCATTGGTCATGGCCCGGGGGTATTCAAGGAACTGTGGGCCGAAACCGTCTATTCCGGTGATATCGAGAAAGGCCTGAGCAGAGGCTATCTGCGTCCGGCCCATAACACCTACCTTGAGATGCTTGTGGGCATGGGACTCCTCGGCCTGGGATTCTACCTGTGTGTCATCCTGGCAGCATTGCATAATTTTCAGAAGGCCCAGCGCGGTTTGCAGGAAGCCGGACGCGAGCGGGAAGCCTCCATGGTCGGGGCCTATAAAATCGCCTTCATGGTCGTACTTTTCTATTTTCTGATCCTGAGTGCCCAGACACACAAGTTCTTCTGGGTGTCTCTGGCCTTTTCCCAGATTCTGCTGGCCGGAAGCCTTGTCGCACAGAAGGATGCGGCATGATCATTGGAGGATGGCTGCTCATCTTCGGCGCTCTGCTGGGGCTCGGTCTTTTTGTTGTCGTCAATCCCTTGCTCACGTGGCTGATTTCAACTCTGCATCCCTTGCGCCACAGGCCTGCGGATACCCCCGGTCTGTCCGTCAGCCTGGTCATTGTGGTTCATAATGGGCGCGAGTTGATCGGTTCCAAACTGGACAACGCTCTGGCTCTGGACGTTCCACCCGGTGGACTGGAAATCATCGTGCATTCCGACGGTTCCGGAGATGGCACGGAAGAAATCGTGGCCGCCTACGCGGACCGGGGAGTGAAGCTTTCCTCAAGCCCGCAACACAGGGGCAAGAGCCATGGCCTTAATACCGCCGCCTCATTGGCGACAGGCGATATTCTCGTGTTTAGCGATGTTGATGCCTTGCTCGCGCCGGACGCTCTGACCCGGCTCCTGTCGTGGTTTGTCTCTGATCGGGTGGGCGGGGTTTGTGGTCGGCGTGTGGTGCCGGGAGAGGCTGGTGCCTTCGAGGCCGCCCAGGCGGGATATGTGGGATTGGATTCACGCCTCAAGGCCGGGGAGAGCCGCCTGGGAACGCTGACTTCCAATGATGGCAAACTCTATGCGCTTCGCAGCGGGCTGTTCCCCGAGATTCCAGGGCCGGTGACCGATGACCTGTACGCCGCGTTGGCAGTGGTGAGCCTGGGCCATCTGTTCCTGTTTGATGCCGAGGCCCGGGCCAGAGTTGCCGTGCCTTCGCGTTCGCCCGGCGTCGAGTTGAAGAGGCGTCGGCGTATTGTGTCCACAAGCCTCAACGCCATTGCCTGCCACCGCGCATTGCTGAATCCCGCACGTTATGGGTTCTATTCCCTGCGGCTTTTGCTGAACAAGGTCGTGCGGCGGCTGATGCCCGTGTTCTTGTTGATGCTCCTGGCGGGCAGCGCCTTGGCTGCGGCCCAAAGTGCCGTGGCCGCTCTGCTCCTGGCCGGGCAGATCGCCTGCATGATTCTGGCAGCCAGCTTTCCCCTTGTTTCCTTCCGGTCAGGTGTGTTTGCACGTGTTGCCGGAGCGGCATTCTACTTCTACGTGGGCAACCTGGGCATGCTCTGGGGATTGGTGGACTTTGTTTTAGGCAATCTGCCCAAGCGCTGGTCGCCGGATAAGGGTGGGGCCACACAGTGATTCAAGGAGGATGCATCATGTTGCGTACCGTGTTTGCCGCAATCGTCCTGAGCGCATGGGCCGTTATGGTGTCGTGCTCCTCTGCTGTGGCCGGTCAGGGCCTGACGGGTACCAGCCTGCCGGGTGATTTCAAGGTCTTCTCTGCCGATTCGCCCTGGAATACCGCCATCGCGCCTGACGCTGCCCTGCACCCTGATTCCGCGGCGATGATCGATGCGCTGGCGACAAAAGCGGGGCAGCTCAAGGGCGATATGACCCAATGGACCGTACCGCTGTTTGTCGTTGATGCTGCCGTGAGCCCCAAGTACAGCGTCCGCTCGCCCAAGGAAGCCCTGCACCCGAGCGTGGACCCGGAGGGGAGGGGGGTGGCCGAGAATATTCCCCTGCCCGAGGGCCTCTGGCCCGATCCCAAGAAGGATGGGCACATGCTGATTGTTGATCCGAAACTGCGCAAGACCTGGGACCTGGCGCGAGCCAAGCGTTTGGCTGATGGCTCCTGGAAGGCCACACGACTGGCGGTATGGAATCTCGACGGTTTGGGTTTTGACCCCCCATTCACGGGCAAGCGCTGGTGGATGCGCGGGGCGCGTGGCTCGGGTATGCCGTTGATTGCCGGGTTGATCCGGCCCGAAGAGATTCAGACTGGCGAGATCCGCCATGCCCTGTCCTTTGCGGCGCCGACCACTCGCAAGTCGTCCTCTCCCGGAGGTCCCAAGGAGTTGTGCTCGCCGGTGGCTTCCCGCACAGACGGCAAGCATGAGGGCCGTCAGTATCTGCCCGAAGGGGTGCGTATCCAGCTTGATCCGGCCTTGGACCTCGATAGCCTGGGCCTGTCCCCGCAGACCAGAATCCTTGCCCGGGCCATGCAGGTCTACGGCATGTATCTGTGTGACCACGGGGATACGTTCAAGATCTATTTCCAGAACCTCGGACCGGATCGGGGCCGTTGGAAGGGCATCGGCGAGTTCAGGGACCTGGCCCGTATCCCGGTTAAGAGCTTCCGGGTGTTGGGTTGCAACACCGTGCGCAAGTAGAGGAGAGGTCCGGCGTGGCGCGGCAAAAAACCATCATGCACCTCAGACAGTCCTCCGGAGGCGGGGGCGGCGCTGATACGGTGATCATGGACTGGCTGGAACTGCTGGACCACGAGCGGTTCAACGGTTGTGTGGCCTATCTGCATCGTCGGGATCGGACTGTGGCGCCCATTCTGGAGCGTCTGGATGAGCGGGACATTGATCATTACACCTTTCCCGCCGGGAGAGTCTTCGATTTCGGTCAACTCCTGCGTATCAAGAGTCTGATCCGTGAGCGCAACGTGGGGCTGCTGCATTGCCACGATCCCAAGGCCGATGTGTACGGCAGGCTTCTGCGCCTGCTGGTTCCCGGCCTCAAGCTGGCGGTCACCCTCCATGCCTGGCACACGCATTCCTGGCGTTCAGCCCTGTACAAAAGGCTGGACCTGCTGGCGGTGCGCGGGTTCGATCTGGTCACTGCCGTGGCTCAGGACATTGCCGATATTGCCATCCGTTCCGGGGTGCGCGGAGTGCAGGCCATCCCCAACGGCGTGAATCTAGGACGCTGGACACTGCGCAGTCCCCTCTCAGGTTCGGAGCGCCCCTTTTGCGTGGGCTTTGTGGCGCGACTGAGTCGTGAGAAGGGTGTCGAGGATTTCGTAAACGTGGCCCAGCGGGTTGTGAGCGAGGTGCCCGATGTACGATTCTGCGTGGCGGGCGAGGGACCGGAGGGCGAACGCATGCGCTCCCTTGTGAACAGCGCAGGGCTGACAGAGCGGTTCGAATTTTCCGGTTTTCTGGATGAGGCTGCCATGCGCGGGTTGTATGGTTCACTGGATGTGCTGCTGCACCCGTCCCATTCCGAGGGCACGCCCATGACTCTGCTGGAAGCCGCAGCCACAGGCGTTCCCGTGGTGGCGACCCTGGTGGGTGGAGTGGGGGATGTGTTCACTGATGGAGAAACGGCCTGTCTGACCCGGGCGGGTGATGTGGAAGGTCTGGCCCGGAGTGTGATCGGGCTGGCCCGTGACTCTGCCAGAGCGGCAGCCCAGAGTGCCGCGGCCCGCAGTGCTATTGAGCATGACTATGACATGGCAACCCGCGTGCGCCTGCTGGAAGGTCTCTATCTGAAGGTGCTTGGAGCTGAATCTGTCGGGGAGGCGCGGTCATGAGCGAGAAGACCCAGCCCACAACGGATTCCCTGTCCGGGACCATCGCGCGCTACGCCACGAGTGTGGTGGCGCGGCAGACTTTGGGTGTGCTCAATGCCTACCTCAAACCCTTATTGCTCAGCCCTGCGCTCTACGGGCTGTGGAACCTGCTGAACACTGCTCTGGCCTTTGTTCCACTCACGCATCTCGGCTCACGCTCGGCCATGCGTTATCGCATCCCGGCCAATGAAGCCCGGGGTGACGAGCAGGCCAACGAGCAGGTTGTTGGTGCGGTTTTTTACGGAACCCTGTTCCTCACGGGGCTGGCTGCTCTGGGCCTGGGGGCGGCGGCGCTGTTCGTTGATGCGGGCGTCCCGGAACGTCTGGGGCTACTGGTCATGGCCGTGGTCATGGTCATCACCTGGCTTTCGGAATTTCACGTGGCCCTGTTCAAGGCCCGTAGCCGGTTTGCACCCATTTCCACAGCCAATTACATCAGCGCCGTGGCGGCCTGCGTGCTCAATGCGGTGCTGATTCTGGCCTTTGGCATCTACGGCCTGTTTGCGGCCCTGATCACGACCAATGGTCTTGTGCTGTGGTACCTGCGCAGGCACGCCCCGGCTCAGTCCATGAGCCGGTTCCGCATGGGGCTATTCATGGATCTGGTGCGTGAGGGCTTCCCCATCATCACTTTCAGTCTGGGGGCCACGCTCATCCGCACCGTGGACCGGTTCATCATCTCGGCCTGGCTGGGGCTGGAGGCACTGGGCTATTATGGTATTGCGGTCATGGCCTTGAATTTTCTGATGCGTATTCCTGATGCCTCGCGCGAGGTGGTGGAACCGCTGCTGATGCGCGACTTGCAGACCCGCCCGGAGCGGGATTGCCTGCGCGACTATGTGGAGCGGCCATTATTGGCCACGGCGTATGCCCTGCCCTTGCTCCTTGGGCCGGCCATGTTGCTTTTGCCCGCCGCAGTGAATCTGCTGCTGCCGCGCTACGCCCAGGGGGTGCCTGCCGCACAGATTCTGACGGGAGGCTGCCTGTTCCTGTCCTTGGCCTTTGTGTTGCGGGGCATCATCATTGCCCGTGGGCAGCAGGTGCGCGCCACGGGGGTGATGCTGGCCTCGGTGGTGGGGAATCTTGCCCTGAGTCTGGGGTTCCTGAGCCTGGGCTGGGGCATCGCGGGGGTGGCCTTGGCCAGTGCCTGCTCCTTTGCCCTGCTCTTTGGCGGATTGTGGATCTTTGTGCGTCGCCACGAAGCCGAACTGCCTGCGCCTTCCTGGTCAGCCCTGCTTGCGCCCCTTGCGCTGGCTGTTATTGCCACAGGGGCTGCTCAGCTGGCAGAGTTCTTGATGGGCGTTGACCCACTGGTGTCCGGCCCTGTCGGATGTGTCGTTTTCCTGTGCGTGGCCGTGCCGCTCTACAACCGCAGGGGCAGAATGAGTGGATTCTGGGAGCCTTTGACCGTGCAAACCCTCAGCAGAAGGTTCAGAAGATGAGTGTGACGCGATACGATCTGCTTGGACTGGCTGCCGTGGATTCCCATGATGCCCCCGAGGTTGTGGCCCATGAACTGGAGGCCCGGCTGGGGCGATTCGCCGTTCCTGCGGGTGGAGAGCGTGTTGCCGAGATCGATCTGGCGCCGTTGCCCGCAGAGGGCATGCCGGGTCTGGCCCCTGACCACCTTCAGTCCCAGCGCGGGTTCACCCTGACCACCGTGGAGGGTCATTCCGTGGCCGTGCTGCCGTATCGGGCCCAGGCCGATATCGTGCTCCTGCCCGGCGACCCCCTGCGCATTCGCTATGCCCCGCGCCCAGGGGTGGCGGGCAAGCTGTCGGCCCTGTTGCAGTATGCCCTGCAATGCGTCCTGCTCAGGCGGGACAGCGCCATGTTCCATGGTGCGGCCCTGGTGCGGGATGGGCGTGGCCTCGTGCTCACTGGATTGCAGGGGGCACGCAAGACCTTGGTGATGCTTAATCTGTTGCGACAGGGCTGGGATTTTCTGGCCGATGACAGGTTCCTGCTCCAGGCCGGTCGGGCGCACATGTTTCACGATTCCATCCCGCTCATGCCACATCATTTCGCCGCTCTGCCCTGGCTCGAAGGCCAGGGTGAAGCCGCTCGGAACTTTGCGCGTAGGGCGGGTAGGATGCGGGGCATTGCCCGCTGGTGCGAGAGACATATCCCCTCCTATCTTACCCCCAGGCTCGCCAAGTTCCATAACGCACCGCTCATGGTCCGGCCTGACGATCTGTTCCCCGACTGCAAGGCCGTGGCTGAGGCCCCTGTCTCCGACGTCGTGATGCTTGTGGGTGGAATCACCGGCTGCAAGGAATTGGATCTACCCGAGGCCGTGGAACCCCTGTCCATCATCCTTGATGTGGAGTTCCAGAACTACCTGCGCATGGCACTGGAACTCAAAGTGCGCGGCGTGGAACTCTGCCCGCCCACGGTCCCGGTTCTGGAGAGAGGGCTTACGGGCGCGCGCGTCGTGGAGTTGGGAGTGCCCGAGGCTGCGTCCGTGGACGAAACCGTGCAGGAGGTGCTGCGATGCATAGCGCGAGCATAATCATCCCCACCTACAACCGCCCGAAGGAACTCAGGGATTGTCTGGAATCCCTGCTGGCCCAGACCGTGAAGCCCCTGGAAGTCATTGTGGTCGACGATGGGAATCTGGACGAAGTCCCGTTCAGGCAGGACTTCATTGATGCGGGTGTCGGGTTCGTTTATTTCAAGAAGGATATCCCGGGGCTGACGGAATCGCGCAATGCCGGCATCGGTTTGGCCAAGGGCGAGATCATCTTCTTTCTGGATGATGATGTGATTCTGTTTCCCGATTATGTGGAGCAGATTCTTTCGGTCTACGCCGAGGGGGAAGGCTTCGTGGCCGGGGTCGGCGGCCTGGAGGACAACAAGCCGCCCATGCGTCCGCGCGACTATGTGAAGCGGGCCTTTGAATGGCCGTTTCTGGCCTGGGGCCTCCGGGAGGGGCATGTTCTGCCGTCCGGGTTCTGCACGCAGTTCGGGGAGTCGCCGTTTCCACTCAAAGAGGTGACACAGGTCGATTTCCTGCTGGGCGGCGTCTGTTCCTTTCATCGTGATCTCTTTCGCGAGTTCTCGTTCACCGAACGCTATCGCGAGTTTGGTCTGGGGGAGGACAAGGACTTCACCGTGTCCGTCTCGCGGCGCTATCCATTGTATCTGAATCCCAAGGCGCGGCTGGTGCATTTGGAGGCCGCGGCCATGCGCCCCGAAGATCGACGCTGGGCGCGAATGTTCCTGATGGGCACCTACCTGCTCTTCAAGCGGCATATGTGCCGGGGCTGGTGGAGTTGGCCCCTCTTCTGGTACGGGGTCACGGGCCATTTTTTGGCGCGCTGCGTGGCACTGGCCGTCTTCCCCAACCGGGGTAAGGTCGAAAAACTCAAGGGCCTGGTCGATGCCGTGAAGATCATCGCGGGCGGTAAAGCTCCGGAGATCGGGGGGCGCTGAGGAGGCATTCAGCGGTGAGCTTTCTCTGAACGTTGCCGAACCACACCGGCCATGGTCATCAAGACAACGGCCAGAATGATCAGTACGGCGGACACGGCTGCAATGGTCGGGTCCATCTGGTCCCGGATGCCATCCCACATCTGCTTGGGCAGGGTGGTGGAACGCGCTCCGCTGATGAACAGGGCGGTGATGAGTTCATCGAAGCTGGCGATGAAGGCGAAGATGGCAGCCGTGAACAGCCCCGGACGGATGAGCGGCAGCGTGATGTGGACAAAGGTCCGCAGTCTGCCCGCTCCCAGGCTGTTGCTGGCCTGCTCCAGGTCCCGGTCTACCCCCTGTAAGGTGGTGGTCATGACGATGACCACAAAGGGTACGGCCAGTACCGTATGCGCCAGAATCAATCCACTGATGGTACCGATGAGTTTCAGCTTGGCCATGAAAAAATACATGGCCACGGCATTGATGATGGCCGGAAGGATCAGAGGGCTGATGAACAGGCCATAGGCGCTTTGCCGGGCTGTACCTTTGAGTCTGGCGATGCCTATGGCTGCCAGGGTGCCCAGAACCGTGGCCAGCAGCATCACCGGGGCGGCCACGCGCAGGCTGTTCAGGGTGGCCCGCATCCAGGGCCCGGAGCTGAAGTATGATTGGAACAGCCCCAGCCCCATGGACTGTGGCGGAAAGCGCAGGATGGTGTCGTTGGAAAAGGCGATGGGCAGGATGATGCCCAGCGGGACAATCAGATAGATTGCTACCAGGGCACATACTGCCCGCAGTGTCCATAGGCGCAGAGGCAATCCTTGCAAGGCCATGGGCAGGCCCGAGGTCAGCGCTTCCAGGCTGCGTTTCTTGCGTATGGTCCACTGCAGGCGGACATCTTCACTACGATCCCACCAGCCCTGATCCCATGCGCGATCACCTGGATTACGATATTTTTTCGTGTGTCGAGGCGCTTGTTTCGTGGTGTGCCGTGTGCCTCGGATGTGCCGCCAAACAGGGACTCCAGGCCCATGAAGCGCAGGCACAACGCGAACAGGCCCATGACCGTGAACAGCAGGATGACGCTCAAGGCACCGGCAAAGCCCCAGTCGTTGACGATCTCCAACTGCGAGTCGATGCTCATGGCAATGACCGTGTCTTTGGGGCCACCCATGAGTGTGGGGGTGACAAAGGTTCCGGCCCCCACGATGAAGGTCAGCAAAAAGCCCGCTGCCACGCCGGGCAGGCTCAGTGGCAGGAAGACGCGCCGGAAGCTTTGCCAGGGGGAGGAACCCAGACTGTCGGCGGCGCGCAGCAGGGTGCGATCAATGCCCAGCATCACGCTGTGCATGGGCAGCACGGCAAAGGGCAGCAGGACATAGGCCAGACTGATGTAGACTCCACAACGGTTGTACATCAGCTCCAGAGGGGCGTCGGTCAGCCCTGCCCATTGCAGGAAATTATTGATGACACCAAAGCGGCCCAGGATGATCATCCATGAGTAGGTGCGCACCAGCACCGAGATCCAGAAGGGAATGGTGACCGCAGCCATCAGCATGGTCCGCCAGACAGGACCGAAAAAAGTCATGCCGTAGGCTACGGGATAGCCCAGCAGGATGCTGGCAGCTGTGGCCCAGAAACTGATGTCCAGGGTGTTGAGCAGGACCCGGAGGTACACGGAGTGTGTCCACAAGGCCGTGTAGTGTTCCAGAGTGAACTCCGGATCAAACAGGCTTTGCATCAGCACACCGGCCAGAGGGGCCAGATAGAAGACCACCAGATACAGCGCCAGGGGCGCGATCATCAGCGTCACGCCCCAGTGCTTGTGCAGGGCAGTGGACAGACGGGGCCTAAGCCCCGTCCTGCCCGATATATCATGAAGATAATCCATGCTGTCTGCTGTTTCCTATTGCATCTTCCAGGCTTCCCAACGGGCGGTCACTTCCTTGCCGTGTTCGCGGTACCACTCGCCGTCGATGATCACGGCGTTCTTCATGTTGTCGGGATGGCTGGGCATCTGGCGGGCCATGTCCTCGGGGATGTAGTCGTAGGCCTTCAAGTTGGAGGGACCATAGTAGCTGGCCATGGCCAGCTTGGCCTGGCGCTTGGGATCGGTGGTGTATTTGATGAATTTCATGGCAGCATCCTTGTGCTTGCAGCCCTTCAGAATGACCAGATAGTCCAGATCCACGACGGCACCGTTCCATTCGGGAACAACGGGAACGCCATCCTTGGCCAGGTCCAGCATGCGACCCGCGGCGAAGCTGCCCGTATCGGCCTCGTGGGCGCGCATCACCTGCTGGGCGTGGGCGCCGTTCTTCCAGTAGACCTTGATGTGGGGCTTGAGTTCATCGAGCTTCTTGAAGGCCCGGTCCACGTCGATGGGGTATATTTCGCTGGGGGGTACGCCATCGGCCAGCAGGGCGGCTTCAAGGTTGGAATAGGCCGTGTATTTCACGGCTCGGGGACCGGGGAATTTCTTGGTGTTCCAGACGTCGGCCCAGGTCTTGGGGCCTTGGCCAGCGGGCCAGACATCGGTGCGGTAGGCGACGTTGTGCGAATAATAGACCGTGGATACGCCATAGGGCTGGATGCCGCCCTTGACGAAGTCGTCCACCGGGATGCCGGAGAGATCCAGAGGTTCGAACAGTCCATCATGCGCGCCCAGAACATAGCCGTTGATGGAAGGTTCCACCACGTCCCATTCCACGTTGCCACTCTGCACCTGAGCCTTCATCTTGGCATAGTTGGGAAAGGAGACGAAGACGACTTCGATGCCGGTCTCCGCGGTGAAGGGCTTGGCAAAAGCCTCTTCCAGGGCCTTATTGTAGGTGCCGCCGTAACTGCAGACGGTGATGGTCTCGGCCTGAGCGGTTGTCGTGACTGCCAGCAGGCACAGGGCCATGGCGAAAAGGACGCGTTTCATCTCTGGACTCCGAAGGTAGAAGGGTTGTTAGGGAATGGTCTGATCTTTAGACTACGAAGGTGGCATCATCCGGTCGCCACCCGAAATTGATATTGTCGCCGGGGGCGAAGAGGGGAGTGTCCGCCCGGTTGTGCATCTTCATGACCACCAGCCCGGTGCTGCCTGCACTGTCGAGGCCTTGGGGCCGGATGAAGTATTTGATGGTGTCGCCTTGGTGAATCAGGTTTTCCAGCCGTCCGCTCAAGGCGCAGAGGCTGGCGGCGTTGCCGTTGACCACGGCCAGCTTCTCGGGCCGGATGGACAGGTAGCCCTGCTGGCCTGAACACAGGGGACAGCTGGTGCGGACCGCCGTATTTGCTCCATCGTGAAGGCTTACGGCCAGGGTCGAGTTTCCGGCCTCCAGAGTGGTGGCCCGGAAGAGGTTGGTTTCGCCGATGAACTCGGCCACAAATCGGTTGGCCGGGGTGTCGTAGATGCGGGCCGCAGGGCCGAACTGTTCGACCCGACCTTCGTTGATCACCGCGATGCGGTCGGACATGGTCAGGGCTTCCTGCTGGTCATGGGTCACGTAGAGCACGGTGATCCCCAGGCGCTGTTGCAGATCCTTGAGTTCCAGTTGCATGTGCTCGCGCAGATTCTTGTCCAGAGCGCTCAGAGGTTCGTCCATGAGCAGCACGGGCGGATTGAAGACCATGGCCCGGGCCAGGGCCACGCGTTGCTTCTGTCCCCCGGAAAGCTGGCCCGGCATACGGTCCGCCAGCCCCTCGAGGCGAACGGTGGCAATGGCCTGCGCGGCCTTGCGGGCGCGCTCGGCTCTGGGGACGTGGCGCATGCGCAGGGGGTATTCGATGTTCTGTTGCACGCTCATGTGCGGGAACAGCGCGTAGTTCTGAAAGACCACTCCAATGTCACGCCGGAAGGGGGCCAGACGGGTCACGTTCCGCTCGCCGATATTCACGGAACCTGCCTCGGGCGAGGTGAAACCGGCCACGACCATGAGCAGCGTCGTCTTGCCCGAGCCCGAAGGTCCGAGCAGGGTCACGAATTCCTTTTCCCTCACGTCCAGGCAGACGTTGTCCAGAGCCGTGACCGCGCCGTAACTCTTGGAGATGTTGCGGAGATGGATACCCTTGGCGGTGGTCATGACTGTTCCTCCATCGGTTCGATACGGCAGGGGATTCCGCGCAGGGCCGCAGAGCCCAATTCGCTGCTGCATGGCTCAGGGGCGCTGGTCAGCACATTCAGGTTGGCCTGTCGCCAGCCGAATTCCTGTGCGGCACCCTGCTCAGGAAACCACCAACCGTAATCAGCCATGACCACGCCGGGAGTCAGGCTCTCATCTAGTCGGACGCACTGGCGGATGGAACCGGTGGCTGTGGTCAGAAGGGCCATGGTGCCGTCGTTAAGGCCTAAAGATTGTGCGGTTTCCGGGTGCAGACGCATGCTCGGCTCGGGCTTGCTCCGACGCAACGAGGGCAGTTGTCGGCCACAGGAATGATAGAACTGAGGCGATTTCTGGCTGGTCATGATCAGGGGGAATTGGTCATCAGTGAGGTTGAATTCGCGGTACTCGGGCAGGGGGGGGAGGCCCAATTCTCCCAGGGGCGCGGAATAGAGTTCCACCAGCCCGGAAGGGGTGGGGAACCCGTGTTCCTCATGGGCCAGCAGTTGCTTTGGTCCGGCGATGGTGCCCTGGCTACGGAATTGATCGAAGCTCATGCCTGCGGGGTGCAGGTAGAACTCCAGAAACTCGTCCATGTCCTCGAAGGCATATTCGCCGTGACCAATGCGTCGGGCCAGATCATTGCAGATCTGACCTTCGCTGCGGGTCTCGCCGGGGTCGGCGACCTGTTGCTGAATGGAGGCCACCGGGAAATGCCAGGGCTGCTCCACGCTGTTGTGTTCCAGATAGGTGGAGGCGGGCAGCACGATGTCGGCCAGGGCCGTGGTGGGCGTCATGAAATGGTCCGTGGCGGCAATAAAGTCGAGCTTGGTCAGAGCCTTGGACATCAGCTGCGAGTCGGCGCTGGTGCAAAGCAGATTGCCGCCCTGGAGGTAGGCCCCACGGATGGGGTAGGGCTTGCCGTCCAAAATGGCCTTGGCCACGAGGTTGTGGGGGGCGTAGGCGAAGTCGGGCAGCAGTTTGGCATGGGCTCCCAATCGTTGCGCGGCCATATCCGGGGGCAATAGCTCCGGCCGAGTGAACAGGGGAGAGCGCCGCTGAAGCTCGCCCAGATCGGACCACATGACATCGGAGCCCGCTGCCCCAAGGTTGCCGGTCAGGGCGCGTAGAATACAGATGGCGCGGCAGGTCTGATAGTTGTTCGGTCCGGACTCCAGGGCGTTGCCCCAGAGGATGCAGCCGGGGCGCACCGTGGCGTACATTCGGGCGGCTTCCCGGATCTTTTGGGCCGGGACCCAAGTCATGGCCTGGGCGATTTCCGGTGTGTGGACTTGCAGGTGTGCCCGCAGACGTCTGAAACCCACGGTCCAGCGCTCCACAAATGCCCGGTCATAGAGCCCTTCCTCGATGATGACATGGGCCATGGCCAGGGCCAGCGCCCCATCCGATCCCGGCTTGGGCTGAAGTTGGAGGTCGGCCCTGTCGTTGCTTACACGGGGATCGATGACCACCAGCTTGGTTCCTGCGGAAGTGGCTTTTACGATTTCACGATGCAATGGGGGCAGGGTGACCTTGGGATTGAAACCCCATCGAATGATGCACCGGGGCGGATGCTTCAAGTCTGGATAGGCCATGAACCCGTATGTGTGCTTGGAGGCCAAGGCGCAGGGTGAATAACAGATCGACGAGGTGGTGGAGACGTTGGGAGAACCGAAAATATTGGCCAGGCGGGTCAAGTGATCGTCACTGGTGCCTTTGGAACCGCCCCGCATGAACACCACGGCTTGCGGCCCAAGGCGATTGCCGATCTTTGTCAACTCCGCAACAATGGTGTCCAGAGCTTCGTCCCACGAGACGCGTTCCCACTTGCCGCCGCCGCGCGGACCGGTGCGCTTGATCGGGTGGCGGAGTCTGTGGGGATGATCCAGCAATTCAAGCGCCGCATGGCCGCGTGGGCAGATCATTCCTTTGCTCAAGGGGTGGTCCGGATCGCCTGTGAGCGACGTAGGGTGTCCATCCTTGATACTGATCAGGACACCGCAACCATTGAAACATAGCCGGCAGGTGCTCTTGACGATTGTTGTCTCATCACCTGTGGACGAGTTGGGCATTTCTGCTGCCTGGCGCATAAAAGATGCTCTTAATTATTATTGCTGTGGTTTGGGGATTGAGAAGCTCTAGTATTTGAAATATCTATAGTTGCTATTATAGGCATCAATTAGTTGTGTTGTAAAATCATTCGTGGATACGCACAGTTTTGCACCAAAAAATGTAAAAAATTCAAATGCTGAGCATGAATATTGGTCGGGCTATCCGCCCAGAAATTAGAATTTTTGGAGCAAGGGTGTTGTGGGACGGTGTGTGGGACGGTCTTGTAAGGAGATGTTCTTGGCAAGCCCCGCCCTTGAGATTAAGAACCATGGGAAGCTCAAAGAGATAACTAAAGGTGGTTCCCATGGCACAGGCATCAATTGAATTGGCGGGGCAGGTGATTGCTCCGGGGCAGAAGGCCACGGTGCTCTTGCCCGTGGCGGAGACCTATCTGCGCCAGGACGCAAGAATGCCCGTGCATGTCTTCCACGGCAGGCGGCCTGGCCCCCGGCTTTTTGTCTGCGCTGCCATTCATGGGGATGAATTGAATGGCATCGAGGTTGTGCGCAGGCTGACAAGCCTGAAGCGTTTATCCTCCATGGCGGGAACCCTGTTTGCCGTGCCCGTAGTTAATCTCTACGGGTTTATGGGCAACTCGCGTTATCTGCCCGATCGGCGGGACTTGAATCGGTTTTTCCCAGGGGCCAAGGGTGGTTCGCTAGCGTCGGAACTGGCGCAGGTCTTGTTCAAGAATGTGGTGAGTTATTGCGATTACGGGATCGATCTGCACACCGGCTCTAACCATCGACGCAATCTGCCCCATTTGCGGGGTGACATGTCCGACCCCGAGGTCCTGGCCATGGCCCGGGCTTTTGGTGCGCCTCTGGCGTTGGAGTCGCCCGGTGCCAAGGGCTCGCTGCGGGGTGCTGCAGTGGCCAAGGGCGTGAAGATGCTGACTTACGAAGCCGGTGAGGCCCTGCGTCTGGATGAAGTGTCCATCAAGGCCGGAGTGCGAGGGTTGACCTCGGTCATGGAACACCTGGGGATGCTGTCCACCAGGAAAAGGTCTGTGCGCAGTTCCCTAACCATGCAGGTGGCATTGAACAGTTCCTGGGTCCGGGCCACGATGAGCGGCCTGCTCCAGTCTCGGGTTAAGCTGGGCCAGTTGGTAAGCAAGGACCAGATTCTGGGCTTCATTCATGATCCGTTCGGTACCCAGTCACTTGAGCTGACGTCCCCTCGGCAAGGGGTGGTCATTGGCTTGCAGTCATTGCCTTCGGTCTACAAAGGCGACGCACTGGTTCATTTGGGCAGCTTTGAGGCCCCGGCAAAGGCCGAAGCCCTGGTGGACGAGTTCTCGGAACTGATGAATCAGGACAGCGGTTTGGCCTGAGCTGCGTAGTCGGTCATGGGCTGTAGCAGCTATGCCCCGTAAGCTTGGAGTGGGGCGAGATGGATGGGGAACGTGTCCAGCAATGCCTTGCGCACCTGATAGCAGAGGTGGCAGGCGTCCACATAGCCCTCCGAAAATCCCTTCTTGTGATCCAGTCCGTATTTTTGGGCCAACCTTGTCGGCCCACCTTGCATCAGTGGACCACAGATGGGGTGATCTTCGGGATTGTATGCGCTCATGACTTCGGCCAGGGGGCGTTCCCATACATTGCCGATGGAGATGCCCTGGCAGAGTTGCACGTGGCCGTAAGCATCAATGTGCACGCGCCCTGGCATGCCAAAGTCTTCATCCGTGCACTCGGTGAATTCCCGCCAATAGGTCAGGGGCAAGCCATTGGTCAGTTTCTCTACCGCCCGGCCCCGGAACCGGACCCCGCCTCCCACAATGGGGGCACCTCTACCCCTTTCATATTTAGTGGTCTCGATCGTTTTTGGCGACTCGATGGTAAAGGCCTGTTGGGCAATGCCCAGTTCTTGGGCGGCCTGGAGTGCGGCCTTGGCTGGTGAGGGGCTGGCTTCGCCATGGTGGAGCTCATCGTCACTGACGTTCAGGGTACTCAACCCGGCCTCGACCAGCGGTTTCAGCCAAGCCTTGGCGTCCTCGCTGTCCTGCGCCCAGTAGCCGTTGCTGATGACTTCGGTTTCGAACCCGAGCTTGTGCGCATACTCGATGCCGCGCAGCATGATCGGATAGAACAGGAAGGGTTCGCCGCCCTCGATGGAAATCTTGCGCACGGTCTTCAGTGCAGCGGCCTGATCCAATAATTCCGTGAACTGGGCCAGGCTGAACGCGCCTTCCGAGCCGGGCGAACAGTGCAGAAAGCAATGGTCGCACTGATAGAGGCATGTGTAGCTGAGGAGTATGTGAACACCGTTAAGCATGATTATGCAGTAATCTATGTAGAGAGCTGGCGCAAGGGGGATGATGGACTTGCCTGATGTCTTCCATACTGCAAGTTACGAAGGACGAGCAGGAGGAAGTATCTGCGCGAATGACAAGGGCCGAGTGAATACCCGGCCCTTCTGCTGCTGTTGATTGAGAGCGCCTAGCGAAAAGGGGCTACATGGTACCTCCGCCACCGTTGCCAATGACGGTCAGGAGAACGGCGGTGATGATCAGCAGGAAGCAGAACAGTGCAATGCCGCCTGCAATACTGGAGGTGCCTCCGGCAGACTTCAGATAGGCGTCGCGTTCATCACCGAAGATTCCCATCTCGTTGGCCTTGACCAGGTGTTCCAGGGCCTTGTTGATATAAAATTGCTTGGCAAAGAGTGCGAAGGCTATGGTCATTGCCGACGAACCGGGGTCCTTGATTCCCATGGCTTCCATCGCAAGTGAGAGACCCACAGGAAGAATGATGGTTATTGCTCCAAAGAGGTACATCTTGCGATAGAAGAACCAGACGAAGCCTGTCAGGAAGGTGACCCAACTGAATGTCATGGCGAAATGGCCTGGTTCTTTGGCGGCTTTTTTCTTCTCGTAGATTTTCAGGAAGTGTTCACTACGAGGCCCGAAAAAGTGGGCCAGATCCTTGCGAATGCTCTCCTGGTCTGGTTCCAGGTAGAGCAGATTGATGGCGTCCGTCTTTTTGGACATTTCCCCCTCCCAACGGTTTGCAGGTGAATCAGCCCTGATGTGCGACGGCATCGCTGGCTGCGATTGGTCCTGCTATAGTTGCAAGTGCATACCAGTTTGTGTGCCGCGGCGCAATATTCATCGGCACATCAGTGGGTTAGGTTAGAGAAAATGATTGATAGGGCAGGGGGACGTCAGCGCTGACAACCCCTGATGTCAATGGCAGGAATGAATTGCCATTCAAGACAGCAGATCAGGGGCTTGCTGCTACATGAATGAAGAGTTCAGACCACAAGCCGGGGCCAGCATGGGCAGGGGCGGGAAGAAGCGCGAGGCACTGACATGGTTCAGTTTCGCTGTAACGGTGTCCATCCCTTCGGCGCTGAAGAACACACTGTCCTCGGCGAAGTCCAGAAACAGCGGCGTCGGCTCCGGGGTTTCGCCATCGCAGTAGCTGTTGCGCAGCGGGGGCGAGATGTGCCTGGTGCCGCCATCCTCGCTGCTGATGGTAAAGGTGTGCGAGACAGTGCCCAGCCCGAGGATCGTGCCATCCTTGGCAAAACGCAGGGAGTTGCTGTCCCCGCTGATGCCCACGGCATCGGGATTGAAGGCCAGCAGTTCGCCCAGGGGGGTGGGCACGGCGCCGGGGTGGGCCGGTTCCAGGGACTTGACCTCGCCGCTGTCGTAAAAGGAGACACCGATCCGCGCGGCAATACTGGTTGAACGGTGCGGAACGTCAAGCCCCGTGCCCGGCCACAGGGTCAGGCTGCGCAGCGTGCCCTGCGGCGAAAAGTAGGCGCAGATGACAAGGGCCTCGATGGCCCCCAGCGGTGTCTGAATCTTCAGGGGGCTGGCCAGCTCTGCCTCATCCTCCTGACTCCAATAGCCGGAGAGGCGGCCGTTCAAGGGGAAGACGCGTTTGAGTGCCCCGTTTTCGTAGAAGCCGAGCAGTTCGGCGGGCATGGGGCCGATGGGGGTGGAGATCATGGTCTGCTCTTCCAGCGGCAGCAGGCGCAGCATGCCGTTTTCATGGAAGGAGATGCTGGGCAGTTGGCGCTTGCGCAGGGTGTTGCCCGTGAACTGGGGGATGAGTTCACCGTACTCTGTTTGCAGGGCGCAGAACTCAGCGGCAATGCAACTGCGCACGGTTCCCGATGCGTGATACTCCGAACCGGGCAGGGCCTCGATCATTCCGAATGGCGTGGTAACGCTGGGCATGGCACACTCCTTTGCCTTGGGCAAAGCATCAAACGTGCCACTGCTAAACGTATAATATTGTTGGTTTTGACATTTCTAAGAGGGTGACATGCCGACAAAATGGAAAGGTTTTGGGTACGTTTTTGTAGGTCACTTGTTTGGATCGGTCAGTAAACGGGGGCTGTAGCTTTCGCCACAACCCCCGCCTGAGTGTATTCAACGTCTCTTCGAGAACTCTCTCCCGCTGTCCTACTCCACCCAGTCAAAGGTCCGCTGCACGGCCTTTTCCCATCCGTGGCAGGCCTCGGCGCGGGCATCGGCTTCCATGGCGGGTTGCCAGGTGCGGTCCTCGGCCCAGTTCTGCCTGAGTTCGTCCAGGCTTCCCCAGTAGCCCACGGCCAGTCCGGCAGCGTAGGCCGCACCCAGGCAGGTGGTTTCCGAGACCTTGGGCCGGATCACTGGCACGTCCAGAATGTCCGACTGGAACTGCATCAGCAGGTTGTTGGCCACCATGCCGCCGTCCACCTTCAGGCTGGTCAGGTCCGTGCCCGAATCGCGGTTCATGGCCTGCACGATGTCGCGGGTCTGATAGGCATTGGCCTCCAGCACGGCGCGGGCGATATGGTGCTTGGTGGCGTAGCGGGTCAATCCGCACATCACGCCGCGGGCGTCGGGCCGCCAGTAAGGGGCGAACAGCCCCTGGAAGGCAGGCACGATGTAGACCCCGCCGTTGTCGTCCACCTTGGCTGCCAGTTCCTCCACCTCGGCTGCGTTCTGGATCAGGCCCAGGTTGTCGCGCAGCCATTGCACCAGGGCGCCTGCGATGGCGATGGAACCTTCCAGACAATAGAAGGGTTTCTCCCCACTCATCTGGTAGCCCACGGTGGTGATCAAGCCTTGTGTGGAGGGCACGGGCGTGTTGCCGGTGTTCATGAGCAGGAAGCAGCCTGTACCGTATGTATTCTTGGCCTGACCGATGTCGAAGCAGGCCTGACCCACCAGGGCCGCCTGCTGGTCGCCCAGCGCTCCGCACACGGGCACACGCGCGCCCAGAGGGCCGTCTTCCATGGTCGGGCCCCAGGATTCGCCGTCCGACGAGGGCACGATGCGCGGCAGACACTCGCGCGGGATACCCAGTTCACCCAGAATGTTGTTGTCCCAATCCAGGGACGTGAGGTCCATGAGCATGGTCCGGCTGGCGTTGGTCACGTCGGTTACATGTGCGCCGCCCCTAGGACCGCCGGTCAGCCACCAGATGATCCAGGTTTCCATGGTTCCGACAATGGCGCTGCCGTCGGCCATGGCGTGGGCCGCCTCGGGCACATTGTCCATGATCCACTTGATCTTGGGGCCGCTGAAATAGGTGGCCACGGGCAGGCCCGTGGTGGCGCGGAAGCGGTCCTGCCCGCCATTGGCGATGAGCTGTTTGCAGATATCGTGGGTGCGCGTGCACTGCCAGACAATGGCGTTGTAGAACGGTTTGCCCGTGCTGCGGTCCCAGACCACGGTGGTCTCACGCTGGTTGGTGATGCCGATGGCTGCCAGATCCGAGCCCTTGAGGCCGGCCTTGCGCAGTGCGCCCTGGATGACCTCGCCGGTATTTTTCCAGATCTCCATGGGATCGTGCTCGACCCAGCCGGGTTTGGGGAAGATCTGCTTGTGTTCCTTCTGGTCCACGGCTTTGATACGGCCTTTCTTGTCGAAGATGATGAAGCGGCTGCTGGTGGTGCCCTGATCCACCGCGCCGATGTATTGCTGTGCCATGTGTGTTCTCCTCATCTGCCTGTGGCATTGCTATCGTTTGCGGTGATCGGCTCACCGTCCGTGATCTTTCTAGTGTGTTCTTCATGCCCCAAGGACGAGGGATGGACAAGAGGCGCGGGCAGTTTGGTGAGTCCTACTTCCTCGGGTGACAGTCCGATGCCCAGCCCGATGAGCTGTGCGGCGAGCATGGCTGTGGGGGGATTGCCCGGTGGGTTGTTTATGTCCTGTGCAGCCACTGCGGTTTGCTCTTGCGCGGAGGGTTGCCCATTCTCATTGTCGGCAAACTGCATCTGACAATAGGTGCAGGCCGTGGCCAATATCTGTGCTCCGGCTTGGCGGGCGTCGGTCAGTTTGCGCTCCTTGAGCGCTTTGGAGAACTTGTCGCGCTTGCCACGCAGGGGGTGCCCGCAGCATTCCAGGCGCAGGTCCCACGGTACGGGTGTGACTCCCACCCGGCGCAGCAGACGCTCAAAGATGGTGGGGTTCAGGGGATCGTCGAAATTAGTGACGTTGCCCGGACGCAGTGCATGGCAGCCGTAATGTGCCGCCACGCGCAGCCCGCAGAGTCTGCCCCCGGCGCGGGCGGCCAGTTCGTCGGGCGGCACGTCCTGGTCCAGCACCGTGAGCAGGTGGAACACCTGCGGCTCCTCGGGCAGGATCAGCCCTTCGTTGGACAGTGTTGCGTTCACTTCGGCGCGCAGATCGTGGTTCTCGCGCAGCCAGTAGGCCGCGTGCTTCAAGGAACCAAAGCAGCATTTGCAGGGGGTCATGATGGGCAGGCCCGCGCCATGGGCCAGGGCCAGATTGCGTCCGGCGGACAGGGCCCAGGCCTCGAAGCTGCGGTGGCGCACAGGGTCGCCGCAGCAATTGAACTCCAGCGGTGCGAGATCGATCTTCAGGGCGTCGCACAGGGCGGTTACGGCCTGACCGTAGGCGGGTAGATGATGGGGGATTTTGCAGCCCGGGAAATACGCGTATCTCATGCCTCGCCCCCTTGGGTTTCGGGCTCATGCCCGGGGCTGGTTCCGGCCTCGTCCCAGGCCTCGGGATGTTCGCGCAGCCGCGCCCAGGCCAGGGTGCGCAGTTCGTAGAGCACGTCGGCTACGCGCACGCCCTGCGGGCAGTTTTCCTGGCATTTGTAGCAGGTCACGCAGCTCCAGACCATTTCCGCGCCCATGGCCTCTTCTTTCAGGCCCATGCGTAGCATGTTCATGATTTGCTGCGGGGTCAGGTCCAGCTCGCGGGCCGGGGCCTCGCTGCTGGCGACCACCGGGCAGACGCTGGTGCAGGTGGTGCACTGCACACAGCCCCAGAACGAGTCCCGATTGTCACAGATTTTTACGCTACGCGAAGCTTCAGCCAAAGCGGGTGGCAGGGAGCGCAGGGTTTTGGCCCAGTGTCGGGTTGGGCGCTGTTGAAGCACGGCGTGGGGTTCGTGCGGTCCGGTTATGCGCAGTCGCGCCTTGGACTGCATCCACAGATCCTGAAGATCGATGCCCGAGGGGCAGACCGTGGTGCAACGCAAACATTCGGTACAGATCTGACTGCCCTCGGCAAAGGCGCGCCGAGCCGGGGCATCGAGCCGCCCAGCGGCGTGGCGTTTGAGGGCGCCGAGCTTTTCCGAGGGCAGGATGTCCGGCGTGCCCAGCGCCATGAAGGACGGGGCCACGGAACAATGCTCGCTACAGGCTCCGCAATGGGTGCAGGCGTCCATGCCTATGGGGCGCAGTGCATCAGCCAGGGCCGGAGCAGCGCTGGCCGTGTCGCTTGTGGTCCTGCCTCGGCGCAGGGTCAGGTTGATGGGGGCGGACAGTGGGTGCATGAATTTGCCCCATGGCAGCAGCACCAGCCCCAGAAAACACAGGCCCACATGCAGGTAATAGAAGAGCAGGTCCGCCCGCAGGTTGTTCAGGATGTTGCCCAGCGGGGCCACGGCCTTGGCCAGTGGGTAAGACGCAAAGGCCGATGAGGGGCGCGAATGACAGTAGACGCAGCTTTCTTCGTTCAGTTCGCGGCCTTGGGCCAGGGCCTCGTCAGAGCGTGGCGGGGCCACGGGGAAGACCACCCCGTATTCGTCGGCCCAGAGCAGGCGCAGGGCATTGATCTCCGCCTCGTCATCGGAGCCGAGGTAGTCCTCGACCATGGAGTCGAATACGTGCGGTGAGATGATCTTGGAGGCTTCCAGGCCCACGCCAGAGAGCATGATGCCCGCGAGCAGAGCGATGAGTACCCAATCCTGCAGGCCTGTGGTGCGTTTGACCCGGGGTTGCGAGAGACGCCGCCAGGCCGCGATGCCCAGCCCGGTCAGGGCCAGCACGCCGAACAGGTTTCGCAGCCATTGGAACGGGTCCAAGGTCGGGGCGTAGTCCGAAAACCAGAGCTCGCTGGTCAGTTCATCCATGCCGTGCATGATGAGAAGACCCATGAAGCCCGTGAAGATGAGCATGTGCATCAGCCAGCGGTAGAATCCGTTGCTTGCGATGCGTCTTTGCAAAAGCCCGTCCACGATCAGGGCGCGAAGCCAGCGTGCAGCGGCACAGGGGGCGAGGCTGCGCAACAGTCCTTTGCCGAGAGCGGCAAGCCGGGCGCCCATGCCTGGGCGCGGTGCGGGGGCAACGGTCAATCTTAGCCAGCCGAGAATTTTCCAGATCAGGCCAAGGGCCGCCGCTGTCAGGGAGAGGAGCAGGCCGGTATCGAAAAAGGTCATGCCTTCACCGCCTTGCCCAATTCAGCCATGTCAGAGCTCGTTTCCTTTGTAGTGTCACGGCTCAGGGGTGCGGTGCGTAAACAATCATGGGCCGATTCCACGGCCTTCAGCGCCGTGGTGATGGCTAGCCCTGCCCCACATTTCTGACGCATCCAGTCCTGGTGGGCCAGGATGGACCCGGTGGCGAAGAGGTGCGGATGCGCGGCTTTGCCGTGTTCATCCAGAGGGCGAAGAGAGCTGTCTGTCTCGATGCCCGCCTGGTTCAGTTCGTGACCCTGTGGATCGTAAAAATCCTGGCTGTGCCAGTACTCACGTTTGACGGGTTGGTGCACGGGCAGCCCGAAAACCGGTTCGCGGATCTGTCCGCGTTCAGCCACAAGACCCTTGCCGAAGAAGCGGCCCGTGCCCAGGATCACCGCCTTGGCGCGGATCGTGGTCTCGGGGCGTTCCTTGCCCAGACGCAGTCGGAAGCCTCCGTCGTTCAACGCCTCCTGCGACAGGACCATGCGTTGGGAATACAGGCGCACCCCGCGTGGAGGCAAGCCCCGGTCAAAGGCTGCGCGTAGGCGCGACCCGGCCAGGGACGGAGGCATGGTGGGGATTTCGAATATCCGTGTGCCAAGTAGGTCTTCAAGGTCGGCGCGAACGGCCTCGGCCTGTTCGCGGCCAAGCAGTGCAGGGAAGCCCACGAATTGTTCCCCTTTCAGATGCGGGCGCACGGCTTCGGCCAGGATGCGGCGCAGTTCGGGGGCGTGCAGGGCCGTGGCCATATGATCGGGGTAGAGCTCTTCCTTCCAGCCGGGAAAATCGATGCGCTTGGTCCGTAGGCCGGGCCAGTCGGCTCCGGCCACTTCCCGGATCTGGGCAGCGGAAAAGCCCTTTAACCCGTGAAAGTCCACCAGCAGGCAGGGGGCCTTGCTGCGCAGAGCCTCGGCTCCGGCCCACATGGAACGCGGTGCGCGGAAGGTGTGCTTGGCCGTGCCCATGGCCGTCAGGATGCGTGTGTTTTTGTGGGTGTGGCCTTCCATGGGCATGCCCATGTCAGCCAGGAATGAACAGAACTCGTCAATGGCCCGGCTCATGGATTCGGGCTCCAGCAGGGCGTAGGGGTGCTGCGGGCTGTGCCCGCGCAGGGCCTGGATGCAGGCCCATGGATCGTCCCAGAGACGTTGGTCCTTTAAGGGATGTACGGCCATCAGGTCGATGAGTCCGGTGCTGAAATCGATACCACCCACGGACCCGGCCAGTCCTACGGAGAGTCCCCGGCTCGAGGCGAACAGCGCAGCCGCCATACCCGCCATGCCCGCGCCGATGACCATGAGATCGTAGCTGGTTTCAGTGTTGCTCATGATTGTTCCCCTTCAGGCTCGGTGCTGGAAGCGGCATGTGCCGTTTCCGTTGGCCCGGCTTCGGGGTTGGCAAGCTCCAGCTCGAAGACCGCACAGTGCAGGGCCTCCTGTAATTCGGCCTGCATCAGGTCCGTGCCCCAGAGTACCGGTGCCTTGCCACGCCAGCGGCGCTCGATGAATCGTCTGAGTTCGGTAAGGCCCTGCTGCCCGGAAAGTTTGTCGATGTCGTAGAGGTGCGCGGTGACGCGCGGGCCGCAGAATCCGCCCTGACAGGGGCCTTTGCCCACCCGGCTGCGCAGGCCGATGGCTGTGAGGGTCGAACGTCCGCGCATGTCGCCCATTTCATCGACAATGGCCGTGACGGTATCGCGTGAGACCATTTCGCATTCGCACAGGATTACGTCGCGCCGCCGCAGACGGTCCACCCAGGCTCGTGCCGATTCCCCGGCCCGGGTCCAGCGGCCCTTGGGCGACGCGGGCAGCGGGGCGCTACGGGTCAGGCAGGGCGCGTCGACCTTGAGCTTCTGGCAGATAAGGTCCGTGGCGCGTTCGGCCATCAGGCGGAAGGTGGTCAGTTTGCCACCGGTGATGGTCACGCAATTGTCCACCCCGTAGCGGCTGTGATCGATCAAGTCGAAGCCCCGGCTCACGGCGCGGTCGTCCCCGGCTTCACCATGGGAGACCAGCGGGCGTACCCCGGCATAGGCGCGCATGTAGCGGGTGGTTTCCAGCACGGGAATCATGGCGCGGGCATCGTCGATCATGCGGTCCACCTCGGCCACGGTCGGACGGCAGAGCTTGGGCGAATCGATGCGTACCGAGGTGGTGCCCAGAATGGAGACCGTGCCTCCGGGGACAAGAATGTCGGCATCCGCTGGGGGGCGCAGGCGGTTGACCACGCGTCGGGTGATGCGGTCCTGGGTGATGGCCAGGGTCCCCTGAGAGCAGAGCACAGTGATTTCTGCCCCGGCCATGCGGGCCAGGGGGCCGGTCCAGGCCCCCGCGGCGATGACGACCTGTTCGGCTTCAACGGTAAATGGAGTTCCCGTGGTTTCGTCCAAAAGTTGTACGCGGCCGATGCGTCCGTTCGTGCGGTCGAAGCCGGTGACCAGGGCATTACGCCGGACCTGTGCCCCCAGGCTGATGGCCTGGGCCAGATTGTCCAGGGAAAGCATGAACGGGTCGACGCTGGCGTCATCCACCTCAAAGGCGGCAACGATTCGATCTGACAGGGCGGGTTCCAGTTCCCGGGCGCGGGAGGGACTGACTTCGCGGCAGGGGACGCCGCTTTGTTCGCAGAGGGAGGGAAAGTCGTGGGCAAAGGTTTCATCGTCGCCATCAACGGCTACGAATAGTCCCCCACAGTCATCGATGCATTGTGGGGCCAAACGTTTCAGGAGTGCGCCTTCGTCACGGCATTCGGCGGCGGCTTCGGGGTCCGAGAGGACGTAACGGCCACCGCTGTGCAGCAGGCCGTGGTTGCCCCCCGAGGCTCCGGCATTCACATCCCGCCGTTCGACCACCAGACAGGGTACTCCACGCAGGGCGAGGTCTCTTGCGATGCCGGTTCCTGTTGCACCAGCGCCGATGATCAATACCGTTGTGTTCATAATTGATTCACTGCCCCATTCAAGTGAGATATGTCACGCATCGTTCACGTTGTTGATCATTCATTGATCATTCAATCGGTCGTATGTCCTTTTACGTTCAACATTTCTTTTCGCTTGTGACGAAAGTATGAACATGTTAGAGTTTTATCCGCATTTTTGAACAGTTTTTGTAGAGATATACAGGTTGATCCTAGCGCAAATTGAATATTGCGTCATTATCTTTCGAAACTAACCAGAATGAAATGGTTTTATTTTCGAAAGTGAAAAGAAAAAGGCGAGGGGTGGGGTATTGTCTAGACAAGCAGGGGCGAGTTGGTCTTCCGCGGGGGGCGGCAAGACAATTTCCAACGGCAAGCATGCGTCGGTCAGGCGTCGGCACGAACAGATTCTGGAGCAACTCCAGGTGGGGGGGTTCGTGGCGGTGGGCGATCTGGCCGAGCGGTTTTCCGTTACCCCCCAAACCATGCGTCGGGATATCAATACGCTGGCAGGCCAAGGCCTGGTGCAGCGTTTTCATGGTGGGGTAGGGCCAGCGCTCTCCACGGAAAACGTGGCCTACACCGACCGTCAAATTCTGTGCCGTGAGGAAAAACGGCGTATTGCCCGCGACATGGCCCGCTGCATCCCACCCAAGTCATCCCTGTTCATCAATATTGGCACCACCACCGAGGAAGTGGCCCGCGCGTTGCGAGGTCATGAACGTTTGCGAGTGATCACAAACAACCTGAACGTGGCAACAATTTTGACCGGACACGCAAATATCGAACTGATTGTGGCCGGAGGGGTGGTTCGCCACCGTGACGGTGGCATCGTGGGTGAGGCCGCTGCGGATTTCATCCGTCAGTTCAAGGTTGATTTCGGGATCATCGGCATCAGTGGCATCGATGCCGATGGCACACTGCTGGACTACGACTATCGTGAAGTCCGGGCGGCCAGGGCGATCATCGATAATTCGCGCAAGGTCTTTCTGGCCACGGACTATACCAAGTTTGGGCGTAACGCCATGGTCCGTCTCGGACATCTGTCCGAGATTGACGCATTGTTTACGGATAGAAATCCTCCGGCGGTCCTGGAGGAGGTTATGCGGGAATCGGAGGTTGCGCTGCACGTTGCGGGTGGGTGAACGCACCCGCTCCGGTGTCCGATGCAACCAAAATGAGAACCAAGGCAATCAGGCTCGACACGCGTCCTGACGGCGCGAAGGGCCATAGACTGGGAGACAGCAGGTGGGCCTGAGACTCACAGAAATCAACAAATCCGTCGATCAGGAGATGCATCTCGCGGATGTGTCTCTTGAGCTCGAAGCGGGCTCGCGTTACATCATTCTGGGGCGAACCCTGGCAGGGAAGACTTCGCTCTTGAGGATTATGGCCGGGCTGGATCGCCCAGGTACCGGAACGGTGTTGGCCGACGGCCAGGACGTGACCGGTGTGTCCGTGCGCAAACGCGATGTGGCCATGGTCTATCAGCAGTTTATCAACTACCCCTCGCTGACTATCTACGACAACATCGCCTCCCCCCTGAAGATGGCTGGAGTGTCCAAGGCCGAGATTGATCGGCGTGTGCGTGAAGTCGCCAAGACATTGCAGCTCGATCCCCTGCTGGATCGGTTGCCCGCAGAATTGTCTGGCGGCCAGCAGCAGCGCACGGCCATTGCCCGGGCATTGGTCAAGGAATCGCATCTGCTGCTTCTGGACGAGCCTCTGGTCAACCTGGACTACAAGCTCAGAGAGGAGCTGCGCGAGGAATTGCAGCACATCTTCAAGGAACGTGAGTCCATCGTTGTCTACACCACCACCGAGCCCACCGAGGCTCTGATGATGGGCGGCAACGTCGTGGTCATGGATGAGGGCCGTATCCTGCAGATCGGCAAGACCCCCGAGGTCTTCAACCATCCGTGCAACATGAAGGTGGCCGAGGTCTTCAGCGACCCGCCCATGAACTTCATCCCCGCACGGATCGAGGGTGAGCAGGCTCGCCTGAGTGCCTGCATGAAAGCCCCGCTCGTAGGCGCCCTGAAGGACCTGGGGCCGGGCGAATACACCTTTGGCGTGCGCGCCAGCCGCGTGTTTCTCAATCAGCGGCACGATTCAGACATCGGCCTGTGCGGTGAAGTCAGCCTGAGCGAGATCAATGGCTCGGAGACGTTCATCCATGTGGGGTGCGGCAGAATCAAGCTGGTGGCCCAGGAGGACGGGATTCACAAGATCGAGAGTGGCAGTAATCTGCCCATGTTCGTGAATCCGGAAGATTTTTACGTATTTGACGGGAACGGGGATATTCTGATTGCCCCGTCCGCCATCGACTAACTGGAGATCCACAGTGGCGCGAATCGACTTGCAAGAGGTGGCACACAGCTACCACCCCAATCCCAAGGGCCCTGAGGACTTTGTCTTCAAGCGTATCCACACGACCTGGGAGGATGGCGGGGCCTATGCCCTGCTCGGCCCTTCCGGCTGTGGCAAAACCACGATGCTCAACCTGATCTCCGGCCTGCTGGCTCCGTCGCATGGCAAGATTCTGTACGATGGTCGCGATGTGACTCACCTGCCGCCCGAGCAGCGCAACATTGCCCAGGTGTTTCAGTTCCCGGTGCTGTACGACACCATGAGCGTTTACAACAATCTGGCTTTTCCCTTGCGTAACCGTGGCGTGGCGGAGTCCGAAATCAAGGCGCGTGTGGGCGTCGTGGCCGAGATCCTTGGTCTGTCCGGTGATCTGGACAAACGCGCGGCCGGCCTGGCTGCCGATGCCAAGCAGAAAATCTCGCTGGGGCGGGGACTGGTGCGCAGCGACGTGGCTGCCATTCTGTTCGACGAGCCACTGACCGTCATCGACCCGCACCTGAAGTGGCAGCTGCGCAGAAGTCTGAAAGAGATCCACAAGGAATTCAAGCTGACGCTGATCTACGTGACCCACGACCAGGTGGAGGCCATGACCTTCGCCGATCAGATCGTGATTATGTACGGCGGTGAGTTGGTCCAGACCGGTGCACCCGATGAGTTGTTCGAGACCCCGGAGCATTCCTTCGTGGGATATTTTATCGGCAGTCCTGGCATGAATTTCATGGACTGCACCCTGGGGGACGGCGTGGCCCGGGCCAATGGCTCGTCCATCCCGGTGGATGCCCCGTACGCGGCACGCGCCGCCGAGACCGGGGGCGCCCTGAAGATGGGTATCCGTCCCATGTATCTGGAGGTACATGACACCGAGACTCCGGGCAGTGTTCCGGGCCGGGTGACTCATGTGGAGGATCAGGGGCACTGCAAGATCGTGACGGTCAAGCTGGGCGAGCTGAGCTTAAAGGCCCGTATCAAGGATGGCCGCGCCATCCCTGACGGAGCGTGCCATCTGCTGTTCCCGCCCGAAAAAATCAAGTTCTTTGCCGATGACCGGCTGGTGAAATAAGGGAGGCCTTCATGGAAAAATGGGAAAACAATAGGGCCTGGTTCCTGATCCTGCCTGTCTTCGTCATTGTGGCGTTTTCGGCCATCATTCCTCTGATGACGGTGGTCAACTATTCGGTACAGGACATCTTCGGCCCCGGGCAACGGTTCTTCATTGGCACCGAATGGTTCAAGGCCGTCTTGGCGGACACACGGTTGCACGACGCGCTGGGGCGCCAGTTGTTGTTCTCCGGACTGGTGCTGCTCATCGAGATGCCTTTGGGTATTTTGATCGCTTTGGGCATGCCAAAGAAGGGCTGGGGAGCGTCCCTGTGTCTGGTGCTGCTGGCATTGCCGCTGCTCATTCCATGGAACGTCATCGGCACCATCTGGATCATCTTCACCCGACCTGACATCGGATTGTTCGGGGCCACCGTCAATGCGTTGGGCCTGGGCTTTGATCATACAGCCCATGCCCTGGACGCCTGGGTCACGGTGATGTTGATGGAGGTCTGGCACTGGACGCCGCTGGTGGCGCTTCTGGCCTATGCCGGTTTGCGGGCCATTCCAGATGCCTTTTATCAGGCCGCCAAGATCGACGGCGCGTCCCGCTGGGCCGTGTTCCGTTTCATCGAACTGCCCAAGATGCGCGGGGTGCTGACCATTGCCCTGCTGCTTCGTTTCATGGACAGCTTCCTGATCTACGCCGAGCCCTTTGTGCTCACCGGCGGTGGACCGGGCAACTCCACGACGTTCCTGTCCATTTATTTGGTCAAGGTCGCCGTAGGCCAGTTCGACCTCGGTCCGGCAGCGGCATTCTCGCTGATCTACTTCCTGATCGTATTGTTGTTCTGCTTCCTGTTCTATCAGGCCTTGCAGTCCGTGGGAAAGGGGGAGAGCTAAGATGAAAATCAAGAAGAAATATATCGCACTGGGGTTCTATCTGCTGGTGCTCATGCTGCCCATCTACTGGATGCTGAACATGAGCCTGCGCACCAACTCGGACATTATGGGCAGTTTCGCCCTGTATCCCCATGATCCGACCCTGGTCAATTACATGAAGATCTTCGGGGACCCGTCGTGGTACTCGGGCTACATCAACACCATCATCTACGTCAGCATCAACACCGTGATCTCCTTGCTCACGGCGTTGCCCGCGGCTTACGCCTTTTCGCGGTTCCGCTTCATCGGCGACAAGCACGTCTTCTTCTGGCTCTTGACCAACCGCATGGCACCGCCTGCGGTCTTTCTGCTGCCGTTTTTCCAACTCTATTCGACCTTCGGACTCATCGATACTCACATCGCCGTGGCCCTGGCGCACTGCCTGTTCAACGTGCCCCTGGCGGTTTGGATTCTGGAAGGTTTCATGGGTGGCGTGCCCAAGGAGATCGACGAGACGGCCTTCATTGATGGCTACAGTTTTCCCCGTTTCTTCCTGACCGTATTCATTCCGCTGATTCGGGCGGGTATTGGCGTCACCGCGTTCTTCTGCTTCATGTTCAGCTGGGTGGAACTGCTGCTGGCAAGAACGCTGACCACCACCAATGCCAAGCCCATTGCCGCCACCATGACCCGCACCGTGAGTGCCTCGGGTCTGGACTGGGGCTTGTTGGCTGCGGCAGGCATCCTGACCATCGTGCCCGGGGCACTGGTGATCTGGTTCGTACGTAACCATCTGGCCAAGGGCTTTGCCCTGGGTCGGGTCTAACCCCACACAAGGAGCACCATCATGACTCTTGAATGGATGGCCTGGACTCCGGTGACCGCGGGGTTCTTTATCGTCATCGTGGCCATGCTGATCGGGATGACCATCTGGGAGGTTGCCTCCCCCAACATCGAACGCAAGGGGCTGCTGCCCATGGCCACCACCCGTGGTGACCGCCTGTTCATCGGGCTTCTGAGCAGTGCCTACATTCATCTGGCCTGGCTGGGCCTGACGGAGATGAGCCTTTGGATTGCCACTGTCCTCTCAGTCGTGTTCATGATCAGCATGATGCGCTGGGGCTAGCCCGCGCGGAGGTTGATCGGGCAGATCGGGCGATCCTGTCGTTAACGGGAGTATGTGCGAAACGTGCAAACGAGGAGGATGAACATGCGGACCATGGTTCCTAAACTTTTGTCGGGCGTACTCGTCCTGGCCGTTCTGCTCAGTGCAGGACTGGCTGGTGCAAGCGATGCCCAGTACAAGGACGCCGCCAAGAAATGGGTGGAGACGGAGTTCCAGCCGTCGACCTTGTCCAAGGCGGAGCAGATGAAGGAAATGGCGTGGTTTACCAAAGCCGCCGCCCCCTTCCGTGGCATGGAGATCAAAGTTGTCTCCGAAACCATCCCCACCCACGAGTACGAATCCAAAGTGCTCGCCAAGGCTTTTTATGAAATCACCGGGATCAAGGTCACCCATGACTTGATTCAGGAAGGTGACGTCATCGAGAAGCTGCAGATTCAGATGCAGTCGGGCGAAAACGTCTTTGACGCCTATGTCAATGACTCCGACCTGATCGGTACCCACTATCGCTATGGCCATGTGGTTAACCTGACCGATTGGATGGCTGGTGAAGGCAAGGACGTGACCCTGCCGACTCTGGACATTGATGACTTCATGGGCAAGAGCTTTACCACCGGCCCTGATGGCAAGCTCTACCAGATGCCTGACCAACAGTTCGCGAACCTCTACTGGTTCCGCTATGACTGGTTCAACCGTGCTGACTTCAAGAAGGCCTTCAAGGCCAAGTACGGCTATGAGCTGGGCGTGCCCGTGAACTGGTCTGCCTACGAAGATATCGCTGAGTTCTTCTCTGAAGACGTCCGCGAGATCGACGGCAAGGCCATTTACGGCCATATGGACTACGGCAAGAAGGCTCCTGACCTGGGCTGGCGTTTCACCGACGCATGGCTGTCCATGGCCGGTGCCGGCGACAAGGGTATCCCCAACGGCAAGCCCGTTGACGAATGGGGTATCCGTGTTGACGGTTGTCGTCCTGTGGGTGCCAGTGTGTCTCGCGGTGGCGCGACCAACGGCCCTGCCGCCAAGTACGCCCTGCGCAAGTACATGGACTGGCTGCGTAAATACGCCCCTCCGGGAGCCCTGGGCATGGACTTCTACCAATCCCTGCCGAGCCTGGCCAAGGGTAACGTTGCCCAGCAGATCTTCTGGTACACCGCCTTCACCGCCTCCATGGTTGAAGAAGGCACTCCCGTCGTGAACGCGGACGGTACGCCCAAGTGGCGCATGGCTCCGTCTCCCCACGGCCCGTACTGGGAGAAAGGCCAGAAGCTGGGGTATCAGGACTGCGGTTCCTGGACTCTCATGAAGAGCACCCCCGTGGATCGTCGCAAGGCTGCCTGGTTGTTTGCCCAGTTCTGCGTTGCCAAGACCACGTCCCTTAAAAAGGCTCATGTTGGCCTGACCCCGATCCGTGATTCCGACATCCGCGACAAGTCCTTCACCGAGCGCGCTCCCAAGCTGGGCGGCCTGGTGGAGTTCTATCGCAGCCCGGCCCGTGTGGCCTGGACTCCCACCGGTACCAACGTGCCTGACTATCCCAAGCTGGCTCAGTTGTGGTGGCAGAACATCGGTGAAGCCGTTGCCGGTGAAGTCACTGTGTCCACCGCCATGGATAACCTGGCCAAGGAACAGGACAAGATTCTGATTCGCCTCGAGCGCGCTGGTGTGCAGGGCGAATGCGGCCCCAAGATGAATCCTGAAAAGGATGAGGAATACTGGCTCAACAAGGCCGGTTCCCCCAAGGCCAAGCTGGCCAATGAAAAGCCCCAGGGCGAGACCGTGCAGTATGACGATCTCATCAAGGCCTGGCGCGAAGGCCGCGCGAACTAAGATCGGCCATTATAACCACAAACAGGGGCGCTTCCTTCGGGGAGCGCCCTTTTGGGTGTGAGGGGGATTGACTGTGTTGCCGCCCAAGGCGAGGTGGCTTGCATGTTTTTTTGCCTCATGCTTGATCGTAAAGGACTTGAAGACCCTGGCGACTCACTATATAGAATGGAGAGGTGCGTGTCGTGCGGATGATGCCGCATGGCGTTGACTCGTCAGCCTGCCCTGTAGTGATCCACAGAACGAAGTCTATTCGGTCATTTCCTGTTCTGTATCACCTCATTCATCATCTGTAGATGCGCCTTGACGATCCATGTCTGCTCCAACCCTGGAGGTGTGTCATGAGTATCCTCTCCGAGCAGTCGCGGCAGCAGCGGCAGACCATCAATACCCTGCGCCAGGCCCTCAGACCATATGCCAGAGCCGGATACGGGCCTGCCCTGTGGCAGCTTGCCAGTACCCTTGGGGCCTATCTGGCCCTGTGGGTACTTATGGCAATTCTTGTGCGCTATGATTTGCCGTTCTGGCTTTTTATTGTGCCCGTTGCCATTGCAGCCGGATTGCTGGTCCGACTGTTCATCTTCTTTCATGACTGCACTCACAGCTCGTTTCTCCCTTCCCGCCGGGGCAACCGCATCGTGGGCTACCTGACGGGGGCGTTGACCTTCACTCCGTTCGATTCCTGGGGGCGGGCACATCTGGTGCATCATGGAACGTATGGGGACCTGGACAGGCGCGGAGTGGGAGATATCTGGACCCTGACCGTAGAGGAATACAGGGCCTCTCCCTGGTACAGGCGGCTGGGATATCGCCTGTTTCGAAATCCTTTCGTGTTCCTGGGGGTGGGGCCGGCCTACCAGTTTTTGGTTCTTAACCGGCTGTATGTGAAGGGCCAGGGGGCCAGCGAGCGGCGTAGCGTGAATATCACCAATGCCTTGATTCTGGTCATGATCGGAATCGGGGGGCTGACTGTGGGGTGGAAGGCCTATCTGTTGATCCAGTCCGCAGTGATGCTGACTGCCGGCACACTGGGCGTCTGGCTATTCTATGTGCAGCACCAGTTCGAGGGTGGCTACTGGGCACGTCACGAAGAATGGGACCCGCTGGTGGCGGCCATGAAGGGCTGCTCGTACTACAAGCTGCCCAAGGTCCTGCAGTGGATCACTGGCAATATCGGGCTGCACCATGTGCATCACCTGCTGCCGCGCATCCCCAATTATCGGCTTCAGGAATGTTACGACGAGATACCCGCCTTGCAGGAGGTCACACCGCTGACCCTGCGTAAGAGCCTGAAATCCCTGTTCCTGAATCTGTGGGACGAACAGCGCCAGCGGTTGGTCAGTTTTCGCGCATTGCGTTCCACTTAGGGTGGATCGCTGGCGGCTCTCTGCGGGCATTGTCCGGCAAGGGCTTGGATGATGCCATGCCACGTGCTGAGTTGGTATTTATTATCTGTCCGCCAGGGCCAACCGAATACCAAAATAGAGCATCATGCCACCCAGAGCTTTGGTCAGCAGGCCCTGCACACGGGACAGGCCCGCTTTGACCCGGGGGTTGGTGACCACGGTGCCCAGGAACAAAAACCAGCCTGTGACCACAATGACGCTTTCGGCCCCATAGAGCAGGCGGATGCCACCTGGCGTGTCCGGCGTCAGAATCACACTGAACAGAGCGATGTAGAACAGCGGTGCCTTGGGGTTGAGCAGGTTGCACAGAAAACCCTGACGAAAGGCTTCGCGCATGGGCAGGTCCCTGACTTCGCGTGTGACGCTACAAGGCTCTGGTCCACCGCCTTTTTCCAGCAGACTACGGATGCCGAGCCAGCACAAATAGGCCGCGCCAAGGTACTTGATGATGGTGAAGGCCAGGATGGATTTGGAGATGACCACGGCAAGGCCGAGCAGGCTGTAAGTGGTGTGCACCATGAGGCTTGCGCCAATGCCCAGAGCCGTTAGCCATGCGCTTTTACGGCTGTAGAGCATGGAGTTTTTCATCATTACGGCAAAATCCGCACCGGGCGCCATGGCACCCAGCAGAAAAAACAGGGTCACTCCGAGAAATTCCATCATGTGTCTGTCCTTACGGAGGATATGTAGTTTAGTGAGCCAACTTGCCCGATAGCATGGCCGATGCCCCTCTGACCAGCGCCCGGGTCAACTCCGCCAGCAGGGGCGAGTCCAGATTCCAGCAATGCCAGTGCAGGGTGACGGGCATGGGATGGACCGGAGCCAGATCCACAAGCTTTTCTGTCGCCAGCAGTTCCGTGCTTTGCTGTTCGGGCAGGGTGCCATAACCCCAGCCGCCTGCAATGGCGGTTACGAATTGTTCGGACGAGGGGACGTAATGCGTGGGGTATGCACCCGGCAGATGACCGAAGACGTTGCGCAAAATGACGTTGATGGATTCGTCCACGCGGTTGAACGTCACGGCCGGTGCACGGCGAACGGCCTCGACCGTCAATCCGTGGGGAAACCAGCGCCGGGCAAACTCGGGCGTGGCCACCAGCCGGTATTCCATGCCTCCCAGGACCTCCACCCGGCAGCCCTGCATGGGCTCGGACCGGGCGCTGACACAGCCCACCACATCCCCATCCTTGAGTAGTTTGTGGGTCTCGTCCTGATCATCCACGCAGAGGTCCAGAAGCACCTGATGCTCCTGGATAAACGGTTGTACCGCTGGCAGGAACCACGTGGCCAGACTGTCGGCATTCACGGCGACGGCCACGGTCTGGTTGAATCCGTTGTCGCTGCTTCCCTCTTGATTGGCGTCCATATTCAGATCGCCTTCCAGAATTCTGACCTGCCGATAGTGCTTGAGCAGTTGCCGGCCCGCCGGGGTGGGAACAGGTGGTGTGGAGCGGGCCACCAGAATCTGCCCGGTCTGTTCCTCCAACAGCCGGACCCGCTGGGAAACTGCGGATTGCGTCAGATGCAGCACGCGGGCGGCGCGTTCGAATCCGCCCTCGGTCACCACGCAGGACAGAGCCTCAAGGAGTTTGTAGTCGAGCATGGCTTATATTAGCAATTCTAATGGAAGATGAAAACTATTCATTTTACTGTTGCTAGTTCCCGCCCTAGGATGCCTTCAAACACCAAAGGGAGCACTGCAATGGTTTCACCGTTTATTCAGGGTATGGGCATGGGTGGCGGGTTGATCGTGGCCATCGGAGCCCAGAATGCATTTGTACTGACCCAGGCCGTGCGCCGTAATCATACCCTGGCCATCACGCTGGTCTGTTGCCTGTGCGATATGATTTTCATCAGTCTCGGCGTGACCGGAGTGGGGGCTGCCGTGGCTGCCAATCCGACACTGACCTCCCTGGCTGCCTGGGGCGGGGGCTTGTTTTTGCTCTGGTACGGGTGGGGCGCCTTTCGTTCTGCGCTCAGGGGCGGCACGTTGGAGGCCCGGGGCGATGGAGCCGGTTCGCTACGTGCGACGTTGATTGCACTCTTGGCCGTAACCCTGCTGAATCCACATTTTTATCTGGATACCGTGGTGCTTCTGGGCAGTGTCAGCGGGCAGTTCAGTCAGGATGCCCGGACCTTGTTCGGGGCAGGGGCCATCACGGCCTCGATTATCTGGTTCAGTGGTTTGAGCCTGGGCGGGCGCATGCTGGCCCCGGTCTTTGCGCGGCCCATGGCCTGGCGTGTGCTGGACGGATTGGTCTGTCTGGTCATGTGGTCTCTGGCGGTGTCCCTGATTCGTCCGCAGCTTGTGGCCTGACCCAGGGCAATATCTTGCAAGAGCTGTGTGGACGGGCGTAGTATGCATGGGTCATAGACGAGGACTGTCCCATGAAACCCCTGTTGAATGTCCATTTCTGGCGCGACGAGGACCTGCCCGGCCTGGAGGTCGCCGAGGTCCGCGAGAGCGCCCATGTCTTCCCCAATCATTCCCATGACCACTATGCCATTGCGGTCATGGATAAGGGGGCCAGTTTCTGTGCGGGCAATGGTCGTGACGGTACGTGCGTGACCAGCGGACAGGTGGCACTCATCAATCCCGGTCAGGTCCATGCGGGGATGCCCGCCTATGATGGCTGCATCTCCTACCGCATGCTTTATGTTGATCCGGTCTGGATGCGCCGGGTGGCGCGGGATTTGTGTGGCCGTGACGGAGCCGCCCCCGAGTTTCCCCATTGGGTGGCCCCAGACCCTGCGCTGCACGCCATGTTGCACCGCTTGTGTCTGCTGGTGGCAAACGGGGCCGAAGGCCTGGAAAAGGATTCCGCCATGGTCGGTGCCTTTTCGCGCATGCTGGCTGTCTGGGGCAATGTTCGCGGAGCAGCCGTCTCGCGCAAGGGCCACGAGCACCGGGCTGTGCGCCTGGTCAAGGAATACCTGCGGGCCAGGCTGGCGGAAAAAGTCTCTTTGGACGAGTTGGCCGCCCATGCCGGGTTGTCCCGTTTCTATCTGCTGCGTGTGTTCAAAGGCGAAACCGGCCTGTCGCCTCACGCCTTCCACACCCAGATGCGCATCGATTGCGCCAAGGGTCTGCTGCTGTCGGGTGCCTCCATCTCGGACGCCGCCCTGGACGCAGGCTTCTCGGACCAGAGCCATTTCACCAATGCCTTCCGCCGCTTCGTGGGCGCGACTCCGGGGCAATACCTGGCCTCCTGACATAGGTCGCTCAAAAAGCATCATCTGCGGTGTTGAGTGAGCTGTAGGCCGTACAAATCACTTACACCCTAGGTGTGCTGCAAAAAGTTCAAACTCTCGCGTATGTCCATATACGCGTCGAGCCCGGAAAAATCTTGTTCCTAGCATCCGACCATTTTTGAACGCCCTCTCCAGAAAGCCTTGAAAAGTGGGGATCGCCTCGATTCTGCTCCCCAGCGTTTTCATCCTTCTCCCCCCTTCGCGCGTGCAACATCTTCCAATACCTGCTTCCGGCGTTGGCATAGAACGGGGGCCTTGGAGGATCATAATGAGAGAGGTTGCACGCACATTGTCTCTGGGCCGACTGGCTCTTGCCGGGGAGTCCCCAGCCCTGTCCCGCTGGCTGCCTGTGGTGGCCATTGTCGCCGCCGTGTTTTTGTGGGGCGGCTCGTTTTCGGCCATGAAGATCGCCGGGCGCGCGCTGGATCCCTGGGCCATGATGTGGGCCAGGATGATGGTTGCCCTGATCTGCCTGGCTCCTTTTGTCGGGCGACTCATTCCGCGCAATTATGGGCGTGGAGACTGGAAGCTGCTCACGCCTTTGGTATTGCTCATGCCCTGTCTGTATTTTTATCTGGAATCCCACGCCCTGACCTACACGACTTCGGCTCAGGCCGGGGTTGTCTCGGCATCGGTGCCGCTGCTGGTGGCTGCTGGAGCGCGTCTGTTCCTGGCTGAGGCCGTGTCGCGCGGAACATGGATGGGGTTGGTGCTGTCGGTGTGCGGGGTGGTCTGGTTGACCCTGGCCGGAACCCCGGCTCAGGACGCTCCCAACCCCCTGCTGGGCAATGTGTTGGAGCTGGGAGCCATGATCTGTGCAGCGGGTTATATGCTGCTTATGAAGAGCCTGAGCACACGCTATGGACCCTGGACCATAACGGCCCTGCAAATCGTAGCCGGAGCGCTGTTCTTCCTGCCCGGAGTGCCGAGCCTGCTGGCCGTTGCCGGGAGTCTGACCCTGCCCACGGTGCTGGCGGTACTGTTCATGGGCGCGGGAGCATCACTGGGGGCCTTTGGGCTATACAACTGGGCCATCACCCGGCTGCGGGCCAGTCAGGCCTCGGCCTACATCAACCTTGTGCCCGTGGTGGCCGTGGGCATGGGCTGGATCTTCCTTGGCGAGGCCCTGAATACCATGCAACTGGCGGGTGCGGGGTGTGTGTTTCTGGGGGTGTGGATCAGCCAGCGCGGAAGCGTGAGCCGATAGGCAGGAATTCAAGAAATGAAAAAAAGGGCTCCTGGGAGCCCTTTTTTCGTTTGAAAGAGGATTTTACTTCTTGGCAGCAACGAAGCAGATTGCTGTTTTGGGATTGCCTAAGCAGCTCTCGTCAACAGTTCATCGTACCCTGCCGTCTCGAAACTCGCCGGGTCCAGGCCAAGGCGCCGCATGCAATCACGACATAACAACGCGTACTCTCCCGCCTTGGCCGGATCGGACACCCGGACCTCGATCTCCAGAAATGACCCAAGGCCGTGGATATTATCCAGATGCACCGTGGCCCGGTCAAAGGCGTAGACCTCGCGGTTCTTGAGCATCACCTTGCGCCTTCCGACCATGGCAAGCATGGCCCCCACGCGTGCGGCACCAGCGATGGGTTCGATGTCGTAGCGCACCAGGGCCTGCATGTCTTTGCGGGGATGCTCCCTGTACATCAGACATGAACCGCGTTCGCCTTCGCGTAGTTTGAAGCGGCCCATGGGTGTGCGGAAATAGATGTCAGTGTGGCGGTTCTTGTCCTCAAGCACCGCTCCGCCAGCCAACAGGACTTCACGGATGGCGTCGGGATTGTCGATTCTGGCCTTGGCTTCAACGAGGTACATACAGCTCTCCAAAACAGGCGAATTTCCACCTTGGTGCGGGGCCTCTGGAGTACAGGGCACACCGCAACGCACAAGGCGGATGCGATCAAACGTGGTCGTATGGGCGGAGAGGAACTGATGCTGAGGTGCTGTGCCGCCTCGTGAGCGAAGTACTCAGGCGGCATCCGTGCAACTGGATGCCCCATGCAGGATTGTTCGTCTCATGCGCCGGGGATCGGTGGTCCGAATCCCGACCCGGAAGCGCGCCGGGGTGTGCGCGCCATCTCTATTCTGGAGGCAAAAAGGGCCACTGGTCAAGGCCGAAAAAATCTCCTGAAATCCTGATTGGCTGTGGGGCGCGCAACAATAATCCGGGCCCGGCTGGTTGGCCGGACCCGGGGTTTGGGGTCATGTTGAAGCGCTGTCTTCAGGGGTCAGCTTGCAGTTTCCTTGGCCGGTTCCTCGCTGGTCACGGCCCCGGATTGGTCATAGAACAGGCCGCAGCGCAGGTCGAAGTGGCGGTTGATACTTATGGTGGGACAGCTGGCGTTGAGCGCCACCTGGGCCACAGTGGAACCGAGGTAGGCTTCCTCGGGGTCCTTTTCCTTGCTGTGGTGGGCCATCAGGATCAGGTCCGCCTTCTGCATGCGGGCGTACTTCAGGATCTCCATGCTGGGCACGCCCTCCCAACATTCGTAACTGACCTCACGGATACCTTCCAGGCGCGGACCGAATTCCTTTTCCATACGGGCCTTGGCCGCGGCGATGCCTTCCTCGATCTCCTCCTGCGAGGGCGCATCATGTCCCTGCGGGATGTCCAGAACGGTGAAGATGTGCAGGGCGGCCTTGTACTGGCGGGCCAGCTGACCGCCGTAGCCTATGGCGCATTCGGCCTGGAACGAGAAGTCGGTGGCGACAACAATGCTGTCGAACTGCATCCGTTCCTCGGGCACCTCGCGGGCCACGATCATCACTGGGCAGCGCGCCTTCTGGGTGACGCGTTCGATGTTTGAGCCGGCCACACCCCACATCTTGGCACGGCGGTGCAGGTCGTCCTTGGTGCAGCAGCCCATGACGATGAGGTCCGCATTCTTCTTGCGCGCCAGACGCAGGATCTCGGAGTGCGGAATGCCTGGAACGACCGTGACCTGACAATTCTCATGCTCAGCCAGGTGCTTGGCATAATGCTTTTCCACGCCGGCCTTGATCTTATCCACCTCGCCGGACGGCATCATGTGTTCGATGGATCCCCAACCATGGGACGGCAGTCCGCAGACATGGATCATGGCCAGGTTGGATTCGTGCTTCTTGGCGAACGCGAAGCCCGCGTCGGCCGCGCACTGGCACACTTCGGACGGAGTTACTGCTAAGATGATGTCCTTGAACATGTCGTACCCCCTTTGCTCAGGGTTTTCCTCGGCCGCTACCCGGACAGTCCGGGCTGTGATGACCCGCCGGTTGGGTGCGCATCCCCTCCGGCAGGCCGCCCCGTAGGGCAGGGATTCGCGGTCAGCCGGCCTCGCCGGTCGCGATTCCTTCCTCTTCGGGCGCGGGCGGTGGCGGCCCGGCCGTAAACTTCTGGATGAACCCGCCTGTCACGGACAGGTTCTTGTCGATGTTGAGTTCCTTTTGGGACAGGCCCATGGCCAACCCCAACAATTGGGGCAGATAGAGAATGGTCACGGGGTCGCTGATCCCGGCCTGCTTTTGGAAGCTCTCCAGATTCATCTGACACATGGGGCAGACCGTGACGATGGCGTCCGCGCCATCGGCGGCTTGCAGAATTTCCTGGATGCGTGGCAGGGCTGCAGCACGGTGTGTAGTGGCCAGCGAGGCTCCGCAGCAGCGTGCGCCCTTGCTCCAGACATGGACCGTTGCGCCCGTGGCTTCGAGCAGAGGCTCCATGGTTACGGGGCGTTCCGGGTCGTCGAACTGGGCATAGGGGCGCAGTGTCTGGCAGCCGTAGTAGGGCGCGATGCTGAATCCTTCCAGAGAGTGGCTGACCTGACCGGCAATGGATTCGGGGCCTGCGTCAAAGGCCAACACGTCCAGCAGGTGACGGACTTCGGCAAAGTTATCCCAGGGCAGGTTCTCTGCGGAGAGCACTTCTTCGATGCGAGAATACAGGGAGCGGTCTGCACGGGCCTCCTCACGAGCGGCCAGTAGGTTCAGATAACAGGCGCTGCACGGTGCCAGCACATCACGCCCGGCCAGATCACGTTCGGCCAGGGCCAGATTGCGGGCGGGCAGGGCAAAGGCCAGCAGTTCATCAACGGCCTGCCCGGCACTGGCTCCACAGCAGGTCCAGTCGGGGATGTCCTGCACGTCTGCGCCCAGGCGCGCCAGCAAGGCGCGTGTGCTGACGTCGAACTCCACGGCCGTGCCCGTGAGTGAGCAGCCGGGATAATAGGCGTACTTGATCTGTTTCTTCATGGTTGCAGGGCTGGCCTGCGCGGTGTCGTTACTCATGGCGGCCCTCCATTTCGGCGGCCTTTTGGAACAATGGCTCCAGTCTGCCTTCCTGGGATGATGCCGGGGCGGTCAGGTGCACCTTGCCCTTGCCCATCAGCTTCAGGCCCAGAGGTGCGAATTGCAGGGCCAGGGCGGGGCTCTTCATGGTCATCATCCAGCGTTGCATCAGCTCGGTTTCCTGGACTCGTCCGTGGCGCCGCACATTGTCCATGAACGTGTGGTAGAAGGCTCCCTTGCGGGCCAGGCCCTTATCACCGTGTTGGGCTGCGATGCGCTTTAAGGCGTTCATGGCTCGGGTCAGAGGCAGACCGCGCGGGCAGCGCAGGCTGCACGAGTAGCAGTTGGAACACATCCAGAAGGTTGTGCTGTCGAAGACCTTGTCCTGCTGGCCCAGCAGTGTCAGGCGCCACATGCGTCGGGGCGTCATGTCCATGGCCTCGGCATTGGGGCACGATGCACTGCACGTCCCGCATTGCATGCAGGCGCTCACCATTTCGCGCACCGGGGCAATGTCGCTGTCGGCCTGGTGAGTGACGGGGATCGCTGTCCGGGTCATGGTTTGCCTCCTGGGTCTCAGTTCAGGGCGGACAGGGCCGCGTCGATTTCACGCATGACCTGACCGTCCTTGAATCCGGTGAGTACACTTGCGCTGTTAGGACAGACTGCTGCGCATGAGCCACAGCCCTGGCAGAGCAGTTCATCCACCACGGCCACTCCTGCTTCAAGGTCCAGAGATCTCGCTCCGTAGGGGCAGGCGGGCACACAGCGTCCGCAGGTGGAGCACAGGCTGGCGCGAACCTCGGCCTTGATGCGCCCCCCGATAACGGTCTCCTGCGAGAGGATGCGCATGGCGCGACTGGCAGCGGCCTTGGCCGAGGCAATGGTTTCGGACATGTTGCGCGGGCTGGAACAGACCCCGCACAGGAAGATGCCTTGGCGCAGGAACTCCACGGGGCGCCACTTGGATTCGGCTTCCTGGAAGAATCCGTCGCGATTGCGTTCCACACTGAAGATCTCAGACATGTTTTCTGTGCCGGCGGGGTCAATGCCCACGGAGAGCACCAGCAGGTCCGTGGTGATGGCGATATCGCGCCCGAGGATGGGGTCCGTTGCCGTGATTGTGGGTCGATGCTCGTCATCGAAAGTCACCCGGGGCTTGTCCGTGGGCTCGTAGCGGATGAAGATCACGCCCTTCTTGCGGGCCTCGGTGAAGAAGCGTTCGGTAAAGCCGTAGCTCATGATGTCGCGGTAGAAGACGTAGACCGGCAGATCCGGGTTGCGTTCCTTGAGGGTCAAGGCGTTCTTCAGTGCCGAGGCACAACAGACTCGCGAGCAATAGTTGCGAGGTTCCTCGCGTGATTCAACGCACTGGATCATGGCCACACCCGAGAGTGCCCCAGTGTCCAAGGAACCATCGTTCAGTCCGGCCTCCAATTCGCTCTGTCTGAGCACGGTCTTGTGCACCCGGTAGCCGTAGGAATCGGGCATGACCTCTCGTCCGCCCGTGGCCAGGATGGTGACCCCGTGTTCCAGGGTCACGGCTGTGCCCTCGTCTGCGGCCACGGCGCTCATGAAGCGTCCGGCCCGGCCCATGGAGAGCATGATGCGTGAGTTCATGAAGGTCTTGATGTTGGGGTGTCGCTCCACCTGATCCACCAGGTCTTCCATGAAGCCGCGGGCATCGCCGCCGCCAAGAGTGGAGTGGACGTTCATGGCTAGACCGCCCAGATGTTCAGTGCGTTCCACCAGACAGACTTCGTAGTCCTGGTCCGCCAGAGCCATGGCCGAGGTCATGCCACCCAATCCGCCGCCCACAATCAGGGCCCGCGGCACCACGGGTGACTTGCCGAGCAGGGGCGAGGGGTCGGCATCGGCCAGGCGAACGGCGGCCATGGTCAGGGAGGTGTAAACCTCGCGCTCCAGAGCGTCGCCGGACTCCATGGCTCCGGGGAAGGTCGGGGTGTAGATATCCACCACGTCCATGAAGGCCGGATCAAGGGCGATGCGTGCGCCCAGCTCCCGCAGTCGGGGGACATAGGCGTAGGGCATGCAGGCCCCGATCAGGATGCGGTTGGGCAGATGCTTTTCGGCCAGAGTTTGGATTTCACCCCAGCCAGCGCCGCCACAGGCGTTGCTGATGGAAGCCACATGGACCACCGTGGACAGCCCTCCCAGCTTGGTAGCCAGGGATTCCATATCCACATTGGCCGTCAGAGTCGGGCAGTCCGTGCACAGGGCGATGAGCATCCTGGGCTCCTCTCGCGTGACATCCCGATATTCGGGAATGGGCTCGGGCTGTTCCTCACGCGGGGGGGAGTGAATCTTGTAGGTTCTGGCAGCGCCCAGAGATGCAGCTCCGGCCTGGATGACGGAGTCGGCAATGTCCTTGGGCTGACCAAAGGCGCCGGCGGCAAATACACCCAGGCGCGAGGTGCGCGCGGGCTGGAATTCGCCGGTCAGGGCAAAGCCGGTGTCCAGGGTTTCGATGTCCGCAGCCTCGGCCAGTTCGGCCATCTTTGCCGGGGGTCTGGCCCCGGTGGAAAGCACGAACAGATCGAAGACTTCGGTTTGCAGTTCGCCCTTGTCATCCACATAGCGCACGGGCACGCCGTCCACATTCGGGTCGGCCTCAATGGAATGCAGGCGGGTGCGTATGAAGCGCACGCCCTGTTCCTGTTCGGCACGGTCCCGGTAGCGCTGAAAATCCTTTCCGTAGGTGCGCATATCCATGTAGAAGATGGTGGTTTCGGCCTCGCCTTTGCTCATGCGCTTGGCCAGCATGGCCTCCTTGATGGCGAACATGCAGCAGATGGACGAGCAGAAATCCGCGTTGCGATTCACGTCACGGCTACCCACGCATTGCAACCAGCCAATCTTGCGGGCGGGCTTTCCATCCGGTCGCAACAGTTGTCCGCCCGAAGGGCCGGTGCCCGAGCACAGGCGCTCGAATTCCACGGCGGTCATCACGCCGGGTATGGTTCCGTAGCCCCAGAGCTGTCCTCCCTCGGCCGGATCGAAGCATTCGAATCCGCCCGCCAGGACCACGGACCCCACCTCCAGCTCATGCCTGTTGTCGGACATCATGCGGATGTAGATCTTGTCCAGCCAACGTTTGACCTGTGCGGCAAGAGGGGTGACCAGATAGTCACGTGCCCCTTCATCCAACAGACGCTCGGCCAGGTCCTGCTGGTCGGGATCGATGATCAGAATGACCCGCAGATCCGGGTAGAGTTCCAGTCCGCGGCGCATGACCTTTTCGTGGTCGATATCCGGGGTGGTCAGGTCCAACAGCAAGAGCCGCATGGGTGTGCTTTCCAACAGTTCACGGGCCTTGTCGGTTGTTTCAGCCAGGGAAGCAGGCAGATGCAGCTTGTCGCACCAGCCTGTCAGTTGCTGGCCGATGCTCTTACCTGCAGCAGCCAGGACGTTGAAATCCGGGCGAGCGTCGTCCTTGAAGTCCACGGCCCCGGTGGGGCAGGCCTCGAAGCAGGCCCGGCAGCGGGTGCAGCGTTCCAGGTCCACCACGTAGTGGTTGGGGATGGCGTGGGGCACGGGCAGATGGATGGCCGTGCGCTGAGAGAGTCCCGCGTTGAATTCGCTGGGTACGGAGACCGGGCAGACCTTGGCGCATTCACCGCAACTGATGCAGCGCTCGGGGTTAACAAAGGAGGAATGCTGCTTGAGGGTTGCCCGGAACTTTCCGGGGTCACCGGTCAGCGAGGCCAGTTCGGTTCCGGTAAGAATATCGATGTTCTTGTGGAACAGCCCCTTGCGCATGCAGAACTGGCTGGAGGAATCCCGGCTGGTCAGGGGCAGCATCTTGCACATACCGCAATGGTCGCTGGGAAACTGATGATCCAGCTGCGTCAGGATGCCGCCGATGCCGGGGCGCTTGTCGATGAGTGCCACCTTGTGCCCGGATTCGGCCAGATCCAGCGCGGAGCGAATCCCCGCGATGCCCGCGCCGACCACCAATGCTGCATAGTGCTTCCTGTTCATGGTGCCCCCCCTGGGGTTCTATCCTTTAGTGCGATCCACCTGTGACTTCTGCGAATTCATCCTCGCGGAACACGGTCATGGGCGGAGCTTCGTCCGGGTTCATGCCCGGCATATAGCCAAAGGCCTGTTGCGTCTTGTGGGATACGGTGCGGAACAACTCCATTACTGGCACGTTGTTGGGGCAGGCATTGGAGCATTGCCCACAACCCACGCACGAGGTGCTCATGTGCGCCAGCCGTGTCAGATGGAAGAAGACCGTGTCCGTGGGCATCTTCAGGGAGCCGTGCTTCTCGGCCCAGCCGATGTACTGATCGGGCTTGTAGTCGAAGACATCGGTCAGGAAGACGCATTCCTTGCAGTAACAGACAGGGCAGGCCGCCCGGCAGTTGTAGCAATTGATGCAGGACGACAGGTGTTCGGCCAGTCCGGACAGGGTGTCCGTGGCTGCGCGTGTGACTTCGAACATGGCGTCGCGGAAGGCCTCGCGCTTGGCGATGGCCTGGCTGATGGCCTTGTCGCGCGCACCGTTGATCGGCGCGTCGGAGTAGTTCATGCGGGTCAGGATGCCCTCCCCGCGAGCGGTGTTCGCGATAAGTTGGATTTCCTTGCCCGGGTCCGATCCGAACAGGCCCAGGATTAGGTCCGCGCCTTCGGGCACGGGGTGTTCGCAGGCCTGGCAGGCCTTGGCCACGGTGAACCCGCTCATCTCGGTCTGGCCCTCCAGGGCCTGGCGCATGAACAGCTCGCTCATGGCCTTGGGTTCGCCCTGGGTGGAGTATTGCTGATTGTCGATATTGGTCAGCGCGCCCATGCAGTCGACCCCCACGAGCAGGACGTTGTCCATGCTGCCCTGGTTGAGCTTGACCAGTTCGATGAAAGCCCTGATTTCGCAGGGTCTGAGTACGGCGGCAACAGGTTTGCCGCCGGAGCCCTTGGTCAGGCGCGAGACCATTTTGGCTGCGTTCAGCGGAAAGGCCGGGGACAAGGGGTCGGCCTGGTCCATTTCGGCGGGGTCGCTGATCAGGGCGGGCATGACTGTTCCCTTGAGGGGCATGTGACGGGGCGTGAGCACCGCCGTTGCCTCGTTCTGTTCCAGAAGCTGGACGAGCAGGCCCTGGATAGCGCGCAGGGGGCCGTCGGGTCCGACTTCGATTCGTGCTGTGGTTGCCATGATTCCTCCCTCCCGGTCAGAGAATGGCTGACTGCCTGGCTTCGCCAGGCCCCAGAGCCCGGACTTCCGCCACCAGATCATTGACGGTTTCGGCGAATTCGTTACCCTCGCTGGCTCCGATCCAGGTCAGCTTGACCCGGCGTTCGTCGATGCCGAACTGGGTCAGCAACTCCTTCAGGAGCTTCACCCGCCGCCGGGCCTTGTAGTTGCCGTTGATGTAGTGGCAGTCACCCGGATGGCAGCCGCTGATGAGTACGGCATCGGCTCCGGCGAGCAGGGCCTTGATTACGTACTTGGGGTCCACCATGCCGGTGCACATCATGCGGATCAGCTTCAGGTTGGGCGGCTGGACCATGCGGGAGGTTCCCGCCAGGTCCGCCGCGGTGTAGGTGCACCAGTTGCAGACAAAGGCCACGATGGTTGGTTCAAAGGATCCCATGGGTTTCTCCTTGGTCGTCTTCGGTTAGCCTCACGACTGTGCGGCGGGCGCTTCTGTTGGCTCCTGTACAGCGGGAACCTCGTCCAGCAGACCTTCCAGTTCCGAGAAGACCTGGCGTTCGGTAAAATGTTTGATCTGGGCCGCCCCGCTGGGGCAATGCCCGGCACAACTGCCGCAGCCCTTGCACATGGCCTCGTTGACCACGGAGACTCCCCGGCGGTTGTCGAATTCGATGGCCGAGTAGGCGCACAGCCCGATACAGGCCTTGCAGCCGATGCAGATGTCCGGGTCGATGTAGGACGTGGTGGGTGAGACCTCCACGGTGCCGCGCGCGGCCATGGCCAGAGACTGGGCCGCCGCACCCGAGGCATGGGCGACCGCGTCAGGAATGTCCTTGGGCCCCTGACAACTGCCCCCCAGGAAGATGCCATCCGTGGCCGTGGAGACCGGCCCTAGCTTGGGATGCTCTTCCAGGAAGAAGCCGTCGCGGCCTTGGGACACGCCGAAGATGCGGGCCACTTCAGGGGTGTCGTGGCGGGTCTCCATGGCGGTGCAAAGGATGGCCATGTCCACGGGAACTTCCAACAACTGGGCAGAAAGGGTGTCTTCGGCAATGATCAAGAGCTTGCCGTCGTCGCGTTGGCGGATCTCCGAGGGACGGCCCCGGATAAAGGTCACGCCTTCCTTCTGCACGCGGGTCAGAAATTCCTCGTAGCCCTTTCCAAAACATCTGAGGTCGATGTAGAAATTGTAGACTTGGGTGTCGTGCCCCACCTTGTCCTTGAGCAGATGGTCGTACTTGAGGGCATACATGCAGCAGACCCGTGAACAGTATTCATGATGGTTGACGTCGCGGCTGCCGATGCAATGCAGGATGCCTACGCTCTTCGGGGCCTGACCGTTTTTCATGACGATCTTGCCACCCGTGGGGCCCACGGCATTGTTCAGACGTTCGAACTGCAGGGCGGTGTAAACCTCGGGGTAGCGCCCGAATCCGTATTGGGTCAGCGGGGTGGGGTCCATGGCGTCGTAGCCCGTGGCCAGGATGATGCTCCCTACTTCCAGGTCCAGGCTCTGTTCGGTCTGATCGAAATCAATGGCGCCGGATGGACAGAACTTTTGGCAGACACCGCACTTCTTGCCGTTCAGGACGCGGCAGTGGTCGGCGTCGATGACCGGAGTCCCGGGTACGCTCTGGGGGGAATTGCGATAGATGGCACGACGCTTGGCCATGCCTTCCTCAAAAACTGAGTCCACCTTTGTGGGACATTTTTCCAGGCACAGACCACAGCCGGTGCAGAGGTCCGCATCCACATAACGGGGCTTCTTGTTGACCGTGACCTTGTAGTTGCCCACAAAGCCTTCGACATTGGTGACTTCGGACCAGGTCATGAGGTTGATGTTTGGGTCCTGAGCCACGGCCACCATCTTCGGTGTGGAGATACAGGCTGCACAGTCCAGGGTGGGGAATGTCTTGTCGAACTGGGCCATGTGCCCGCCAATGGACGGTGCACGTTCCACCAGGTGCACCCGGTGACCCGAGCGAGCCACGTCCAGGGCGGCCTGGATGCCCGCGATGCCGCCACCGACCACCATCACGTCCGGGGTCACGGGCACTTCGCGTGAATGCAGTTCCTGATGCCAGTTCACTCGAGCCACGGCTGCGGCCACAAGATGCTTGGCCTTCAAGGTGGCTTCCACGGGATCCTCGGTGACCCAGGAGCAGTGCTCCCGGATGCAGGTCATCTGGAAAAAATAGGGATTCAGCCCAGCGCGGGCACAGGCCTTCTGGAAGGTCTTCTCATGCAGCCGGGGCGAACATGATGCCACCACAACCCGGTTCACGCCATAGTCGCGGATGTCATCGATGATCATGTCCTGCCCAGGGTCCGAGCACATGAACTTGTAGTCGCGGGAGATGATTACACCCGGCAGACTCTGGGCGAATTCGGCCACGCCTTCACTGTCCACCTTGCCCGCGATGTTGGTTCCGCAGTGACAGACATAGACACCGATTCGGTTGGCCATGGTCTTCCTCCTTGGGCTGCCCGGTTATCTGGTCGAGTGTTCGGCCAGAGCCAGGGTCAGTTCGCCGACGAGTCTCTTGAGTCGCGCATTTTCGCGCCGCAGGTCGGCCTGGGTGCGGGCCTTGCGCCCGTCTTCAAACAGCCGGGGCAGGCCCGTAGTCAGCTTGTCCTGCCATTTGTAGTACTGGCTGGGGCAGATGCCGTAGCGCTCGCACAGGATCGACACCGGGGTGCCCTTGATCCCCTGAAGCACGACTTCGGCCTTGATGTTGGGGTCCCAGCGCCTGCGCGTCACGATTCTCTCCGCATCTGCCTGCGCCTCGCCCGCAACGGGCGTGACAACCTCTCTAGAACAAGAAGCGTACCCGTCGTTGGAATTGTCCGTCTTTTCGGGGGGTTTTAGCCAAAGTGTTCCTTCATTCCCCTTGGGGAACAGGGGAAAATATGTCTTGCTCCACAAGATTTGTCTTGTCTGACAAGATTTTATCGAGCTGTATGACCATCTGGAAATGTTGGATATTTCAGAAAAGATCAGAAGCACCACAGGGTCAGGATCGGCGGGTTGCCTTCCAACAGGGAAGATCAGGTTGGAATTGTCTTGTGCAGGAAGACGTTCCGAGTGTTTTCCTCGGATTTTCGTGGTGTTGACATCGGGTGCATTTTCTTCCCATAGTGGACACTTAGAGGACTCCCGGCACCGCTCAGAGCGGAAGGAAACGCCATGGCGAGCTCCAAATCATCAGGGTTCAAGGCGAGGGAAAATCCGTCGCGAAGCGAGGACTGGGCCAATCTGGCTACAGCGACCAGTTTTGCGCTGCTCATTGCGCCCGACGGAACCATCATCGCAGCCAACGAGGCCGTAGCTCGCAGGCTCGAAATTCCTCTGCCCCAGTTCGTGGGCAGTTGCATCTATGACCATTTTCCTGGCGAGGCGGCAGAGCGCAGGCGTGCCATGGCCAAGAGAGCCATGGAGTCGGGTGCGGCTCAGTATTATGAGGACGTATCCACCTCCGGCAATGTGCTGGATACGGTGATTCATCCCGTGCTGGAGCAGGACGGGAAGATCACGGCCCTTGCCGTGTTCGTGACCGATGTCACCGGGCAGCAGCGTATCGTGCATGAACGGTTACGCATGGCCACGGCCATTGAGCAGGCCGTGGAGGCCGTGGTTATCTACGATACCACGTTCAGCATTCGCTACGTGAACCAGGCCTTTGAGGAAATGACCGGCTATTCCCAAAGTGAGGTCCGCGGGCAGTCCGGGGAGACGTTGTATCAGGGGATTCATCAGCAGAAATCCCTGAAGCTCATCAGGGCAGCCATGGATGAGGGAGATGCCTGGACAGGCCGGACCTTCAATACCCGCAAGGACGGGCGCGTGATTCAGGTGGAAAAGACGGTGTCACCCATTCGCGGACGGTTCGGAGTACCCTTGGGATGGGTCAGTGTTTGGCGTGACGTAACCCACGTGGCCGTGTTGGAAAAACAGCTCAGGCAGGCCCAGAAAATGGAAGCCATAGGCACTTTGGCGGGAGGCATCGCTCATGATTTCAACAATATTCTGGGACCGATCATCCTGCATGCCGAGTTGGGGCAGACCATGCTTCCGGAGGGCAGTTCGGCACGCCTGAGCTTCTCGGAGATTCTGGAAGCAGCAAACCGGGCTCGTGAACTGGTGGACCAGATCCTCTCCCTGTCACGCAAGCATGAAGCCGACGACCCCGTCCTGTTCCGGCTGTCCAGTATCTGCAAGGAGTGCATCAAGTTCCTGCGGCCCTCACTGCCTGCCACCATCGCCATTGTGGATGACGTGAAAACCGAAGACGACGTCATTCTGGCGGACCCCACGCAGATCCATCAGGTGATCATGAATCTGGCAACCAACGCGGGTCATGCCATGCGCGAGAGTGGAGGGACATTGACCCTGGCGGTGCAGGCCGTGGAAATGAAACAGTCCATGCGCACGTTGTTCCCGGATGCCGAAGTAGGGAGTTACGTAATGCTGACCGTCAAGGACACCGGACAGGGCATGCCCGAGGAACATCTTGAGCGGGCCTTCGATCCCTTCTTCACGACCAAGAAGAGTATTGGCACGGGGCTGGGGCTGACAGTGGTGCATAATATCGTGGCCCGCCATGGTGGGGCCGTGCGCCTGGAGAGCAAGGCCGGTGTGGGCACGGCCTTTCATGTGCTTTTGCCGCGCAGTTCCATGGTTATGCCAGCATCGGTCCTGGCGCCCGATGTTGGTTCGATGCGAGGCAGTGGGCAGATCCTGTTTGTGGATGATGAGGCGGCCTTGCGTACGAGTACTTCCATGGCCCTTGAATTACTGGGGTATGAGGTGACGTGTTGTGCCAGCGGGCAGGCGGCCTATGACCTGTTCCATGAACAGCCTGACGGCTATGCCCTGGTGCTGGCGGATGTGACCATGCCCGGCATGACGGGGTTGGATCTGGCCCGGCGTATCATGAGCGAACATCCTGAAACGCGGGTGGTGCTGACCTCGGGCTTCAGTGAGTTGATCAATCCTGAAAAGGCCAAGGAAATGGGCATTGGGTTTTTGAAGAAACCCTACAGCACCAACGCGCTGGGCCTTGCTGTGCGCGATGCCATTGAACCGGGGGGCGATTGATGGCCAATATTCTTATTGTTGATGATGACACCATGCTTGTGAATGCCCTGAGCCAGGTGCTGGCCTCCATGGGGCATTCGGCGGACGGGGCAACAACCCTGGTCGAGGGCTTGGAAATGGCACGCGGCAATGGCTACGAGCTGGTCATCCTGGATGTGCGTCTGCCCGACGGCAATGGCCTGGAGGCCCTGCCTCGATTCCGTGAAGGGCCAGGAGCACCCGAGGTGATCATCCTGACAGGAGCGGGTGATCCCGACGGAGCGGAAATGGCCATTCGCTCTGGGGCCTGGAGCTACATCACCAAGCCACCGACCATGAACAATATCAGGCTGCCGGTGGAACGGGCGGTGGAATACCGTCGCAACAAGAAGGAAAGCGGACACAAACTACTGGCCGAGCACGGAGTCGTGGGTGAAAGCTCGGCCATCAAGGCCTGCCTGCGCCGGGCGGCTCAGGGCGCAGGATGCGACGCTGCGGTCCTCATTACCGGAGACACGGGCACGGGTAAGGAACTCGTGGCCCGCGCTATCCATGACAACAGCCGCCGCAAGGCCGGGCCTTTTGTGGTTGTGGACTGTGCCGCCCTGCCCGAGAATCTTGTGGAATCCATGCTCTTCGGCCATGAGAAGGGATCGTTTACCGGAGCTGATCGGCGTTATGGAGGGCTGGTGCATCAGGCCGATGGGGGCACTCTGTTCCTGGATGAAGTGGGGGAATTGCCTCTGGTGGTGCAGAGGGCGTTCTTGCGGGTATTGCAGGATCACCGTTTTCGCCCTGTGGGGGGTTCCAAGGAGCTGACCAGTGACTTCAGGCTGCTGGCCGCCACAAATCGGGACCTGGAGGACAGGGTCCGTCAGGGGTTGTTCCGCGAAGATCTGTTGTTCCGTATCCGGGGGTTTTCCATCTCGTTGCCGTCCCTTGCGGATCGGGATGGAGACGTGAAGGTTCTTGCCGGTCATTTTCTGAAGCGTTTTTGCGGAGCCATGGGCATTGTACCCAAGGGCATGTCCAAGGACTTTCTGGATGCCTTGCACCGTTACAGTTGGCCGGGCAATGTCCGCGAGCTGATGGGGGCCATGGAGCATTCCCTGGCTTCAGCCGAAGGAGAGCCAAACCTGCTGTCCAGGCACCTGCCCACCAATGTGCGGGTGGCTTTGGCCCGGGCCGGGCTGGGCGAGGAGATGTCAGCTCAGGCACCGGTCTGGAGCATCGAGCCCGGCGAGTTTCCGAGTCTCAAGGATTTTCGGGACAGTCATTTGGCTGACCTGGAGCGATTCTATCTGGAAGAAGTGATGCGCCACGCGGGCTGGAAGGTGGCGAAGGCCATTGAAATGTCGGGTTTGTCCAGGGCGCGACTCTATGCCCTGCTCAAGAAATACGGTGTGTCGCGGCCCCGCCGGTCTTCATTTGTCGGGAATTGAGTCGGTGGATCTAGCTGTTCTGCTTATTCTGAAAATGATCGGTCAGCAGGTCGTCCTCGGGGTCTTCCTGCGGTGCTGCTGGGGCTTGCTCAGGCTTTGGCGTTGGCTCGGGAGCGGGCTTCGGCTCCGCCTTGGCAGCTTTTTCGCGGGGGGCGGCCTTGGCGTCTTCCTCGATCTTTTCGGATTTTGTGAAACAGATTTCCACGATGAAGTCGCCACCATCCGTGGAAAAGGGGATGGACAGGATGGCTCCGGCTCCCACGTGGTTGACCTGGTGGCCTTTGCCCACAATGACCGATGGAGTGGAGGCCTTGAAGGTCATGCCGTTTTCGGCGAGGCTGCGTCGGGCTTGTCCGGAGATCATGTTGGTTAATTCACCGACTGCGTCAGCCACCTCGTCGTTGATTTTGGTGTATTCCTCACCAATCATGTTGGTGACGATACCCAGAATCGCGCCCTGACTCATGGTCAGGGCCATGGTGCCAGTGGCAAAACCCGTCACGCCAATGAGGCCGGTGACATCACCGGTCGCGGCCCGGTTCGTTTTCACGAACGGCTTGCCCGGTGTAACCTGCACCATTGCCATGGTTTCCAGGACGTTGATAACAGCGCCCAAGAATGGATTTATAAAAGAAACGTCGTAACGAATCGACATCTATTCTTCCACCTCGCGAGGATGGCGCGGGGAAGGGGGCGCAGCCTGACCCGGACGCACTACAGGAATGCGCCGAGGACGTCCTCGATATGCTCGTCGAATTGATCCACGATTCCAACCAGTTCACGGGTATTCAAGCCCAAGCCTTCCCAAGCATTGTCCTGAATACCGGGGAGAACGTACATCCCGCCGCCAGAAATCTCAACTGCGTTTGTGAGGTTGTCGGCGATTTGGATGATTCCGGCCTCCTTGGGATTTTGTGCAGCCTGTGGATCATGGTGGTGGACAATGGCCGCAGTGATGGCCGCAGGGAAGTTCCACTCCGACAGCAGCAGGTTGGCCACTTCGGTGTGATCAAATCCCAGAACCTCGGCTTCGGCATCCACCAGCGGGAGCATGTTCTCGCGGGCATAGAGCAGGGCCTGAACACTGGCGTAGGGCTGCTTTTTGAAAATGATGAGGCGCCCCACATCATGCAGCAATCCGGCGGTGAACAGCCGGTCGGGTTCGATGCTCGGGTCTTTCTTCTTGGCCCGCATGGCAATCAGCCGTGACAGAATGCCACAGGATAACGAATGCCGCCAGAAGGTCTTCATGTCCATCAGTTCGGGCGGGATGTCCTTGAAGAAATTGATGGTTGAAATACCCAGAGCCAGGGTTGAGATTTCCTTGATGCCGACCAGCGACACCGCGTGCGCGATGGAATCGATGGTGTCTGCAAAGCCGTAGAAGGGGCTGTTGACCAGCTTCAGAAGCTTGGCGGACAGGCCCACGTCGGTGCTGACCACCCGGGCGATATCGTTGGCCGAGCTGGACGGAGCGTCGAGGACTTCCTTGATCCGGAAGTAGATGTCCGGGAAGGTTGCCAGTTCCGTCTCGTGATCCACGATGTCCTTGGCCGTTCCTTCACCGGAACGATACAGATCCTTCATGAACTCGAGGTTCCTGGCCAGGCGCTCGTCCTCGGTGGGCATGATCCAGCCGCGTTCCACGGCCAGCTTCGTTCTGGCCACAGCGATGCGGTAAATCTCGAGCATCGCTTCGTTGTCAGGGTCGCAGTAGACGAAGAAGTTTCTGATGTATTCCTCGTACGGATCAACAATGGTGATGCCCTTGGCCTCGGCCTCGGGAACAGCCTCCACGGCCCCCAGGCCCAGCTTCTTGAGGAGCAGGATATGGCCTTCGCCCAATTGTGTCCCTGCAGGGAGCAACAGATAGCCGTTGCGATCCTCGATGTCGTTGGTCAGGACCATTCCGGGAGTCAGGGTATTGGTCTTTATTTCGCTCACGTCGTCCCTCCGATGACGTGTCCGTCGACTGCAGTGTTAGGCGTCCTTGCGATAGCAGATGCCACCAGGCTTGATGACCGGCCTGTAGGCCGTGGACAGCTTGTGGATGCTTTCCGAATGTCCGAGGAACAGATAGCCGCCGGGCAGCAGGTTGTCGTAGAACGATCCGAGCACCTGTTTCTTCATGGTCTCGTCAAAGTAGATGATCACGTTACGACAGAAGACAATCTGCGACTTGGGAACGCGCTTCAGAGCCATGCGGTCGGACAGGTTGATGGGCGCGAAGCTCACGAGCTTCTGCACCTTGGGCCTGACCTTGAACATGCCGTCGGGCTGCTTTTCGAAATACTTCAGGATCATGCCCTTGGGCGTGGTCTTGAATGAGTATTCGCCGTAGGTCCCCTTGCGGCATTTGGCCAGCATGGCTGGAGACAGGTCATAGGCGGATATCTTGATGCGCCAGCCAATGACCTTCATTCCCAATTGCTCGAGAATCATTATGGCCAGGGTGTATGGTTCTTCGCCAGAGGAGCATCCGGCGCACCAGATATTCAGCTCCTTTTTGCCTTTTTCTTCCTGTGTCTTGAGCATCTCGGGCAGAATCTCGTTCCGAAAGACGTTCAACTGCTTGATGTCGCGGAAGAAGCTGGTTTCGTTGGTGGTGATTTTCTCGCAGAGCTTGTCCATCTCCTTGGTCCTGTTGGGATCACGGACCAGGAAGTTATGGTATTCCGCAAAGCTGGAAAGATTAAGCTCCTTCAGGCGCGTTCCGAGACGGTTCTCGAGCAGATAACGGCGCCTGATGGGGATATCGATTCCCGTCTTGTCGTAGATGAATTTCCGCAGGTCCTCGAATTCCTTATCGGTGATCTTGGCCGTTTTGCGGAGAGTCAGTGAACTGGATGTCAGCAGTCCCATAATCCTTCCGTTTTGTTGAGGGGATGTGCCGGTATAGGTGAGATAATGCCACAGACCCCATGCTTTTGGGAAGCACGTGTTGTAATTCCCGTGGAACGGGCGAAAACATGGATGGCGCAATGGTTGCGACGTCGAGGAAGAGCCGGAGACGTCAGGATATGAGTAAAATAATTGAGGGAGTATTCTACTGGCTGTCGCTCTGGCGGGCGATCATGCCCATCAGATTGTAGGCCAGACGGGCGCAGATGAATTGCGGGGCATGCATGTCGGGGATGGGAGCCAATTCGACCACGTCGAAGCCGATGATGGTGCGTTCGGTGGCGATGGCGTCCAGCAGCCACATGGCCTGGTGCCAGAACAGCCCCCCCGGTTCGGGGGTGCCCGTGGCGGGCATCAGGGACGGGTCCAGCCCATCCACGTCAAAGGTGACGTACACGGCTTCGGGAAAATCTTCGGGCAGAAGGGGGGATTTCGGAGGGCTCAGGGGCAGGTCCGGTCCGTCAATGCCGGGGATGGTCAGCTCCTGGCGGAGTTTGACCTCGGCCGGTGACAGACTGCGGATGCCAATCTGAAACAGTGGCAGCTCAATGTCCAGGGCGCGGTGCATGACACAGGCATGGCTGTAGGGGGAGCCCTCGTAGGTGTCGCGCAGGTCGGCATGGGCGTCGAATTGGATCACTCCGACCTTTTTCCCTGTGGCGGCCACGGCGCGCAGTGCCCCCAGCGTCACGGTGTGCTCGCCGCCCAGCAACACGGGCACGGCTCCGGCCTTGAGGCTGGTTGCCGTGGCCTGTTCGATACGCGTCAGGACCTCTTCGGGGTCTCCAGAACAGTCCAGCGCTGCCAGGGTGTGGATGCCCTTTTCCGCGGGAATGGATTGACCGTCCCAGACTTCCAGCTGGTCCGAGGCCTTGAGGATTTCCTCGGGGCCCTGGGCCGTGCCGCCACCGTAGGAGACGGAGGCTTCCCACGGCACGGGAATGACGTGGAACAGGCTCTCTGTGGCAGGCATGTTGCCGATTTCGTCTTCCATGAAGATCAGGCGGTCATCATTCATGAGGGCTTCCTACAGGCGGTCCTTGAAGTCGTTGTATCCGAACTGGCGCACCAGCTCGAAGTCTTCGCTGTCTGCCCCCAGCAGGTGGATGGCGGGCAGGCCCACTCCATTGAAGGTGTTGGTCTTGACCATGGTGTAATGGGCCATGTCCGTGAACACAAGCCGATCGCCCACAGTCAGCGGGGTGTCAAAGGAATACTCCCCGGCCATGTCTCCGGCCAGGCAGGACAGGCCGCCCAGGCCGTAGGTATGGGCCTTGATCCCTGGCTCATCTGCTCCCACCACATGCGGGCGATAGGGCATCTCGATGACGTCGGGCATGTGGCAGGGCACTGCCGTGTCCAGGATCGCCACGGGTCGTTTGCCGGCAGGGACGATATCCAGAACCTCTGTGACCAGATAGCCCGTGTTCAGGGCCACGGCTTCGCCGGGTTCCAGATAGACGTCTACTCCGTAGCGCTGGCGGAAGTCCCGGATCAGGCGGACCAGCAGGTCGACGTCATAATCCGGGCGGGTGATATGGTGCCCGCCACCGAAATTGACGTAGCGCATTTGGCCCAGAAATTCGCCGAAACGCCGTTCCACAGCGGCCAGAGTTCGTTCCAGACTGTCCGCATTCTGTTCGCACAGGGTGTGGAAGTGCAGGCCCGTGATGTGCTCCATGAGATCGGGCTTGAAATCCGCCCGGCGGATGCCCAGGCGTGAGCCTGGATCGCATGGGTCGTAGAGCGGCACCGTGCCCTCGGAATGCTCCGGGTTGATGCGCAGCGCCAGTTCCAACTCCCGACCGGCATGCTGTGCTTCGTCCAGAGCCAGCTGTCCGAAACGCTCCAGTTGGGCGGGTGAGTTGAAGACCAGATGGTCCGTGGTCAGGGCCAGTTCGCGCACGTGGGCCTCGGAGTAACCCGCAGCAAAGGTGTGGACCTCGCGCCCGAATTCCTCACGGCCCAGGCGCGCCTCGTGAGGCGAGCTGGCGCAGACCCCGTCCAGAGTCTGCCTGAGCAGGCCGAAGACCCGGGGCATGGCAAAGGCCTTCAAGGCCAGCAGCACCTTGGCCCCGCTTTCGCGCCGGACCCGATCCAGAATCTCCAGGTTGGCAACGAGCAGCGCTTCGTCCACCACAAAGGCGGGCGTTGTCGGGACCCGCATGGGGTCGAAACGGATCTCGGTGCGTCCGTTCATCCTACAGCTCCACCTCGGTCCAGGGCAGGCCATGGGCATCCAGGGCAGCCATGAACGGATCGGGGTCGAATTGTTCCATGTTGAAGACACCAGCACCCTTCCAGGTGCCCGTGGCCAGCATCAGCGCACCGATCATGGCGGGGACGCCCGTGGTGTAGGAAATGGCCTGGGACCCGACCTCGGCATAGGCCTCTTCATGGTCACAGATATTATAGATATAGACGGTCTTCTCGCGTCCGTCCTTGATTCCCTTCATCAGGCAGCCGATGCAGGTCCGGCCCTTGGTCAGCGGGCCCAGGGAACCGGGGTCGGGGAGCAGGGCTTTCAGGAACTGGATGGGCACGATCTTCTGGCCCTGGAAATCCACAGGTGCGATGCCGGTCATGCCCACGTTGCCCAGCACCTCGAGGTGCTTCAGGTAGCTGTCACCGAAGGTCATCCAGAATCGGGCACGTTTCAGGCCCTTGATGTTGTTGACCAGGGATTCCAGCTCCTCATGGTACATGAGGTAGCACTTCTTGGGGCCAATGCCCTCGGGGAAGTCATAGCTCATGGACCAGGACAGGGGGTCGGTCTCCACCCATTCGCCCCGTTCCCAATAGCGGCCCTTGGCCGTGACTTCGCGGATATTGATTTCGGGGTTGAAGTTGGTGGCAAAGGCCTGACCATGTTCGCCCGCATTGCAGTCGATGATGTCCAATACGTGGATTTCGTCGAAGTGGTGCTTGGCGGCGTAGGCCGTAAAGATATTGGTCACGCCCGGGTCAAACCCGCTGCCCAAAAGCGCGGTCAGTCCGGCCTCGCGGAAGCGGTCCTGATAGGCCCACTGCCACTTGTACTCGAACTTGGCTTCGTCCAGGGGTTCGTAGTTGGCGGTGTCCACATAGTGCACGCCGGTTTCCAGACAGGCATCCATGATGTTCAGGTCCTGATAGGGCAGGGCCACGTTGAGTACCAGATCAGGCTTGAACTGTTTGATCAGGGCCACGGTCTCGGGCACGTTGTCGGCGTCCACGGCAGCAGTCTGCATGGGGACCGGGCTGTCGGCGGCGATGGCATCGCACTTGGACTTGGTCCGGCTGGCCAGCATGATGTCGGTGAAGACTTCGGGCAACTGGGCGCACTTCAGGGCGGCCACACGGCCAACGCCACCTGCGCCGATGATCAGGATACGGGACATAGCGGAATCTCCTCTGGGAAACTCGTCTTATTTTGAGTGTAGGTAGGTGTAACCGTTCAGGCAGTTGCGAAAGGCCTTCATCACATCGCGCCGTTCCTGGGGTGTGAGTCTGCCATCGCGTACGGCCTGCTCGGCGGTATTGCGAAAATTTCCGGCCACGGTCTTGGGATCATACTCCACATAGGACAACACGTCTGCAACGCTGTCGCCTTCCTGTTCGCGCACGATATCAAAGCCGCCGTCTTCGCCCAGGCGGACGCTGACCACGTTGGTGTCGCCGAACAGATTATGCAAGTCGCCCAGGGTTTCCTGGTAGGCACCCACCAGGAATGCGCCCATGTAATAAGGCTCGCCGGGCTCAAAGGAGTGCAGTTCCAGCACGCGTTTGACCTCGCGCGGGTCGATGAAATGGTCGATCTTGCCGTCGCAGTCACAGGTGATATCGGCCAACAGGGCCTTTTCCGTGGGCTGCTCGTTCAGGCGGTGCAACGGCATGATGGGGAACAGTTGATCGATGGCCCAGGCATCGGGCAGGGACTGGAACACGCTCATGTTGCAGTAGTAGATGCTGGCCAGGGGATAGCTGATGTCGGTCAGACCCCGTGGGGGTGCCTTCAGGTCATCCATGGTGTCGGCCACCTTGCGCATGATGGCCCAGAAGATGGTCTCGCCCATGGCCCGCTGGCGCAGGGTGCATTGGCCCAGATTGAACTGCTGGCGCATTTCGTCGCGATAGAAGATGGCGTCGTTGTAGCATTCCTGCAGCTTGCGCGGGGTGATGGCCTGGTAGACCTCCAGCAGGTTGTGCACGGGGTCGGGGCAGTCATCGGGGACCACGTCGGGCAGTGGACGGTTTTCCAGCCGACTGACGTCCATGACGTCGAACAGCAGCACCGAATAATAGGCCACTGTGGCGCGGCCGGATTCCGTGACGATGTGCGGGTGGGGGATGTCGCGCTCATCAAGGGCGGTCATCACGCTTTCCACCACGTCGGAGCAGTACTCCTCCAGAGAGTAGTTGCGGCTGGATTCGAAATTGGTGTGCGAGCCGTCGTAATCCACGGCCAGACCGCCGCCCAGGTCCAGATATCCCATGGGGCAACCTTCAGCGGCCAGTTCGGCGTACATGCGGCAGACTTCGTGGACGGCGGTGCGGATGTCCCGGATGTTGGGGACCTGTGATCCAAGGTGGAAATGCAGCAGGCGCACGCAGTCCAGCTTGCCTTCGGCCTTCAGCCGGTCCAGGGCATCCACCACCTCGGAGGCGGACAGCCCGAAGATGGACAGGTCTCCGGCGGATTCGGCCCAGTGGCCACCCACCTGGGATGAAACCTTGATCCGGATGCCGATTTGCGGGTCAATGCCCAGAGCAGCTGCGCGTTCGAGCACCAGCTCCAGTTCGCTGGGCATTTCCAGTACCAGAAAGCAGTTGAACCCCATTTTGCGGGCGTACAGGGCCAGATCAATGAACTCGGCGTCCTTGTATCCGTTGCAGATCAGGCAGGCCTGGTGATCCGTCAGGTGCGACAGAGCCGTGATCAGCTCGGCCTTGGAGCCGACTTCCAGCCCGTGGTGAAAGCGCGAGCCAAAGGCACAGATTTCGCCGATGACCTGTTCCTGCTGATTGACCTTGATGGGATAGACACCGCGAAATTCACCTTTGTATCCGAGCTTCTTGATGGCTGAACCAAAGCTCTTGTGGATCAGTGATATCTGCGAGTCGAGGATGTTCTCGATGCGCAGCAGCACGGGCATTTCAAATCCCCGGTCACGGATGCCGGCGATGATTTCCGGGATGGAGACTCGGGTCTTGGATGCAGGGGATGGTTTGATGCACAGATCGCCGTTTTCGGCGACGTCGAAATAGCCGCCACTCCAGCTTTTGACGCCGTAGAGATCTGCGGATTTCGCTGCGCTCCAAGTCTCGATGGATCGCTTGTTCATATAGGTGACCCTCCTCTCGGCCCGTGGATGTGGGCAGAATTCGTGGTGCCAGGGGCACCAGTTCCGGTGATGTCGTAGAGGGCATGACTGAGATGCAACACATCACCGGACGGCACTCATTAGTTATACTCGAGCCGACAGTCAATGGAAAATGATGTACCTGTTGCAGAAATAAAAAGGAAGGCCGCAAGGTGGATTGGCTGAGGCCCGAAGACAGTTCGCTGAGGGGCGCAGAAATTTGAGTGAATTGTTGGCGAGTCTTCGAGCCTTACAAGTCACTTACACCTTGAGTGCATTCAATAAAGTGCGTTGCTGCGGGGCGTGCAAGAACCTCGCGTACTCAAATACGTGCCAATTCTGCGCTCCTCCTCGCGCCTGCTTCTTGATCTTGAGGTTTTTGAGTCCCCCGGAAGAGGAGTGATGATCTCTTAGGAAAAGGGGGCGGCCAACAGGCGTATTACCCCTTGTACTCTTTGATTGCTTCCTGCCCTTCCAGCACGCGCAACGCACCTTGGGCCATGACCTGCATCTCTTCCAGGCCCGTCACGATCTCCACCGGTCCTGCCCAATCCAGCAGCCGGGTCAGCTCATCGGTCAACATTTGGCTGCGGGCCATGCCGCCTGCCAGAACCACGGCGGTGAGTTTGCCTCCGTTCAGGGCGGGCATCAGGGACGCGGCATGCTTGGCGATGCCGTAAGACAGGGCCTGAAAGACGGCCTGTGCCTTGGCGTCGCCGCCTTCCATGCGCGCAGTCACTTCACGGAAATCGTTGGTTCCCAGATGGGCGAACAGACCACCCTCGCGCAGGATCGTATGCCGTAGGGTGGCGCTGTCGTATGTGCCGGAATCCAGCAGATTCAGGACTTCCAGCGCGGGCAATGAGCCGCAGCGCTCCGGGCTCATGGGGCCTTCACCGTCCAGGGCGTTGATCACGTCCACCACCTGCCCTTCGCGGTGCGCGCCGATGGATATGCCGCCGCCCATGTGAGCTACGATGAACCGTCCTTGTGCATAATCGACCCCGTGCCGGGCAGCAGCGGTGCGTGCGGCTCCGCGCTGGGACAGGGCATGGAAGATGCTGCGTCGGCGGACCTGAGGCAGGCCAGTCAGCCGGGCCTTGTCCACCATTTCATCAGTCACGGGGGGATCCACCACGTAGGCCGGGATATCCCAGGTTTGCCCGATTTCCAGCGCCATGGGTGCCCCGAGGTTGCAGGCGTGTTCCCCGTAGCGGGCCTCGCGCAGGTCATCGAGCATTCGGTGGTTGATGCTATACGTGCCGCCGGGCAATGGGGCCAGCAGGCCGCCCCGGCCCACCACGGCGTCGAAGTTTCGGCCATCCTTTCCGGCTTTGGCCAGGGCCTCGGACAGAGCTTCGGTCAGGGCGTGGCTACGCAGGGGGAATTGTGCCGCCACACTGGACAGGGATGCCAGCTCCTGCCGGGGGTGCATCAGCTCCTTGTCATACACGACCTTGTCGCCCTTGAAGATCACGACCTTGGTGGAAGTGGAGCCGGGATTGATGGTCAGGATGGTTCGGGTCATGCAGCGCCCCCCTTGCGCGAGAGGTACGAGGCCAGAGCCAGGGAATAGAATTTGGACTTGGCGCTGTCACCGCGCGAAGGCACCACCACGGGCACTCGACTGCCCACTACCACCCCGGCCATGTCAGCGCCGAGCAGGGTGTTCAGGCTCTTGTACAGGATATTGCCGGATTCGATGTCCGACGTGACCAGGATGTCTGCGCAGCCAGCCACCTCGCCGCCGAAGTTCTTGCAGGATGCGGCATCCGGTGACAGGGCGATATCCAGAGCCATGGGGCCAGCAATGCGGGCATCGCCGAATTCGCCCTTGGCAGCCATCTTGGAGATGACATCGGCGTCCAGAGTGGCGGGCATGGCCGGATAGTTGACCTTCTCGGTGGCAGCGAGCATGGCCACGCGCGGCTTCTCGATGCCCAGGGCGCGGGCCACGTGCAGGGCGTTGCGCACGATGTCCACCTTGCGCTGCATGTTGGGACGGATGTTGACGCCGGGGTCGGTCAGGAGCATCAGACGGCCTCCGTTATGGGGCGCATTGAAGGCGCTGACATGGGACAGGATGCCCTCGGGCGGCACGCCGGTTTCCTTGTCCAGCACCGCGCGCAGGAGAATGGCGGTGGAGACCAGCCCCTTCATGATGAACTGGGCCTCACCTTCGCGGTAGAGGCGCACGGCTTCGCGCACGGCCTTTACGTCGTCGGGCAGGTCGATGATTCTGAGTGCTGAAAGGTCCTTGCCCATGCGTTGAGCAATGGCCAGGGTCTTGGCCTTGTCGCCGATCAGGATGGGGTCGGCCAGACCGGCCTCGAAGGCCTGTAGGGCCGAGTCCAGAACGAATTCGTTGGCCGAACGGGCGATGGCCACGCGCGGCAGATCGCCGTCGGGCAGCGCCTCGCGGACAATATCATCCAGGCTGAAGATGGTGGGCATGTCGCGTTCCTCCGGCTAGTCGTCGCCGCGCTTGAGCGCGATCATTCCGGAGCGGCACATGCTCTTGATGCCATGGGGCTTGAGCATGTTGATCAGGCCGTCGATCTTTTCACGATCGCCGCTCATCTCCACGGTGATGGTCTCCTGGCCCATGCCCACGACATTGGCCCGGAAAACCTCGAAGATCTGCATGATCTGGGGGGTCACGGCGGGTTCCATGGCGACCTTGATCAACACCAGTTCGCGGTCCACGAATTCCTTGCGAGCCAGATCGTCCACCTGGATGATGACGTCCATCTCGGCGATGTCTTCGGTGATTTTCCTGATGTCCTCGTCCTGTCCCACCAGGCCGATGGTCAGGCGCGAGATGTCGGGATTTTCGGTTTCACCGGCGGAGATGCTTTTGATATTGACGTTGTATTTGCGGATGGCTTCGGACATTTCGGCGAGCACGCCGGGTTCGTTCCTGACCAGAGCGGAAATGGTGCGAGGCATGATGGTCTCCTATGTGTATCGGGAGTCACGTGTCTGATTGATTCCCTGTCTCTATCTTTTTTGGCGTTGGGGGACAACATTGGGGCAGAGGGGATGGCCGGGTGTTGATTCTGACTATCGTGTCGTCTATAGTGCTGTTTGGTGTAGAAGATTCGCGAGGGTCAGGCTTTGTTCAAGGGGGGAGTCATGCCGTTTTACCGTGACATAGATACCGCTACTGAGGCCGGAAAGCGGACTGCCGAGCGTTTGCTCCGGTTGCGCCGTGAGTTGGATGCCCAGGTGCCAGCCCGAACTCTGGAGGAGACGTTGTTACTGGCGACCTGGAATATCCGGGAATTCGGAGCAGGAAAATACGGTGGGCGGTTGCCGGAGTCCATCCATTACATCGCCGAGGTGGTGAGCCGTTTCGACCTTGTGGCAGTGCAGGAGGTTCGTCGTAATCTGGACGCGCTGAACCGGGTGCGGTCGGTGCTGGGGCCGTATTGGAAATGCGTGTTCACGGACACCGCCGAAGGCTCGCGTGGCAATAACGAGCGCATGGCCTTTCTGTTCGACTCGCGCAAGGTCCGTTTTGGTGGGCTGGCCGGAGAGTTGGTGATTCCGCCACTGCAGGACGGGCGGCGCACCGTGGGGGCTGCGGATCAGTTCTGGCGCACGCCGTTTGTGGTGGGCTTCAAGTGTGGCTGGTCCTCTTTTTCCCTGTGCACGGCGCATATCCTGTGGGGTTCGGGCGGGGGCGACAATCCGCCGGACCGGGTGGCCGAGATCAAGCATTTGGCGCAATTCATGCGTACCCGTGCCCTGGACCCGGACTCCTGGTCGCAAAACATCGTACTGCTGGGGGATTTCAACATCTGCGATGACGACGATGAGACCTTCAAGCAGCTGACGGACGCCGGGTTCACTGTGCCGCCCGAGGTACGCCAGCATCCCAGCAACGCGCCCAAATCCAAACACTACGACCAGATTGCGTTCTTCGAGAACGACAAACGACTGGAGACCACGGGCAAGGCCGGGGCCTTCGATTTTTTCCAGACCGTGTTTCGCGACCCGGACGATGAGGCTTTGTATGTGCCGGACATGGGGCAGGGGTACGAGACCGACAGCAACGACAATCCGCGAGATGCCCAGTCAAAGAATGGATACTGGAAAAAATGGCGAACCTTCCAGATGTCCGACCACCTGCCCCTGTGGGTGGAGCTGCGGGTGGATTATTCCAATGAGTATCTGCAAAGGAAGCTGGCGGAGGACTGAAGCGGAATCAGCTTTCGGGAAGAAGACACCCAGTCAAAAGCCGCCGCCCGGGATGACCGGACGGCGGCTTTGCTTGTGCAGAATGACTGTTTTTATTGATATTTATCCAGCGCTCTGTGGATGCTCACAGCCGCCAGCAGGGTGCGTTTGACCATGGAATCAGCGGCCAAGTATTCGTCCTGAGTGTGCAGTTTGCCGCCAGCAGGGCCCATGCCGTCCAGAACCGGGATGCCGACCTGTGCCACAATGTTGGCGTCCGAGCCGCCGCCACGGAAGGTGCCCTTGACCGGGAGCCCAAGGTCCGCTCCAGCCTCGGCAACGAGGTCATGCAAAGCGAGAATCGAATCGTTGGTGACCATGGGTGGGCGGCTGGTGATGATCTCCAGCTTGCAGCTTGTGCCCTCGGTTTTTGGGGCGGCGGCGATGGTCTCGATGGCGGCCCAGACCTTGTCGCCATTCTCTTTATTCACGAACCGGGTCTCCACCCTGGCCTTGGCCGAAGCCGACACCGTGTTGGGGCCAACGCCGCCTTCGGTCAGTCCCACGTTCAGGGACGTGCCCGCTTCAGGATCGTTCAGGGCCTCCATGGCAACGATCTGATGCGCCATTTCCAGAATCGCGCTGGGTTTTGGGAAGCCGCAATGACCAGCATGGGCAGCTTTTCCTTGGACTTCCAGATTGAAGACGATGCGCCCCTTGCGGCCGGTCACGATCTCTCCGTTCAGTCCTGAGCCCTCCATCACGAAGCAAAATGCACTCTTGCGGGCTTCTTCCATGACCAGCTCGCGGGAGTTGGGCGAGCCGATTTCCTCGTCGGAATTGAACAGGCAGGCCACGGGCCTTCCTTCCAACAGTCCTGCGGCGTCCAGGGCTTTGAGGGCAAAGATGCCAGCCACGATGCCGCCTTTCATGTCATAGGTGCCTGGGCCGTGGATTTCGTTGCCTTCCCTGTCAAAGCGGTCGAATCCCATTTCAGGTGGGAAGACCGTGTCCATGTGCCCGATGAGCAGGGCCCCAGGGTTGTCGCTGCGTGCCTGATTCCAGGCCACGAGGTTGTCGCCTGTTTCGGGTTGTGCATGACGGCATGTGCTGAAGCCCATGTCCTTCATGGTCGCATCAAGAACGTCGACCACCTTGTCCACCCCCGCCTTGTTGCCGGAGTAGCTGTTGATGCGCACGAGTGATTCGAGCAGCTCGAACATCTCGGATTCATGTTCGACAAGGAAGTTCCGCAAGGCTTTAATCATGTTGTCTATTGTCCTTTTTGGATTTCGAAATGATTAATTGGTTGATCAATGAATGTCGAATAACGCTAAAACAGGCTTGCAATACTGACGATTATGCATGTCGTGGTGGGCTTTTCTTTTGATTTTATCATGAACATATGCAAGAGTTCTGTGTCATTTTTAGGAAAACAACAAGGAGAGAGTCATGCGAAAACAGTTATTGGTTGTCGTTGCCGTCTTGGCATGCCTGACGCTAGGCATTTCCTCGGCCCTTGCCAAGGATTTGACCCTCGGTCTCAAGGGAGAGCCCACTTCCCTTGACCCTCACTTTCATAACGTCACAAACAACAACCAGCAGGCTCTTTATCTTTTTGATAAATTGATTCGTCAGGATTCCAGACAGAAATTGCAGCCCGGTTTGGCTGTGACCTGGAAGCCCATCGCCGATACGACTTGGGAATTCAAGCTGCGCAAGGGCGTGACCTTTCATGATGGTTCCCCCTTTACCGCCGAGGACGTCAAATTCACCCTCGAACGCATTCCGAACGTTCCCAACAGCCCGTCCTCTTTTACCTTTGCCGTCAGCGCGATCAAAGAGGTCGAGATTGTCGATCCCCTGACCATTCGTGTTCATACCGAGAACCCTGCGCCTCTGCTGCCTCGCATGTTCGCTTCCTTCACCATTGTTTCCAAGAAGAATGCACAGGGCATGACCACCGAAGATTTCAACTCCGGCAAGGCCGCCATTGGTACCGGCCCGTACAAGCTGGTGGAATGGGTGCGTGGCGACAGGACCGTCTACGCTCGTAACGACGCCTACTGGGGTGAAAAGTCTCCTTGGGAAAAGATCATCATTCGTCCCATCACCAACGACGGAACCCGCGTGGCCTCCCTGAAGTCCGGCGATGTCGACCTGATCAACTTCGTTCCGCCGGCGGACGTAAAGCATTTGGAAAAAGACTCTGGCATCAAGTTGTCGAAGTCTGCCTCCACCCGTCTCATCTATCTGCATCTTGATTCTAACCGTGATGTGACCCCCACTGTTACCGGCAACGACGGCAGCGTGATCAAGAACCCCATGAAGGATTCGCGCGTGCGCAAGGCCATCTCCAAGGCCATCAACCGCGAGGCCATTGCCGCCCGCATCATGGAAGGTTTGGCTATTCCTGCCAGCCAGATGGTTCCCGACGGTTACGCCGGAACCAGCACCAAGCTCAAGGCCGAACCTTACGATCCTCAGGGCGCCAAAGCTCTGCTGACCGAGGCCGGTTACCCTGATGGTTTCAAGATCACCATCCATGGCCCCAACGACCGCTATGTCAATGATGGAGACATCGCCCAGGCCATTGCCCAGATGCTGACCAAGGTTGGTATCAGGACCGAAGTCAACACCATGCCCAAGGCCGTGTATTTCGGCAGGGCCTCTGCTCTGGAATTCAGCCTGATGCTCGTGGGTTGGGCCACTGACACCGGTGAGCAGTCCAACTGTCTAGCCTCTCTGCTGCATACCTACGACAAGGAAAAGGGTTTCGGTGCTTCCAACCGCGGTCGTTATTCCAATCCGCTGGTGGACCAGAAACTTGAAGAAGCCCTTGTCACCGTGGACCCGGCCAAGCATAATCAATTGATCATCGAAGCCACTGAAATCGGCATCGGCGATACCGGTATCGTGCCCATCCACTATCAGGTCAATGTCTGGGGTTCCAGAAAGGGTCTTGCATACAATGGCCGCACCGATGGTTACACCCTGCCCCGTGAGATCATCGTAAAGTAGCGTAATCGCAACTCAACATAAAAGGGGCGCGCCCTGCGCGCCCCTTTGTTTTTCGGAGCTCCAAAAGATACATGCTCGCGTTCCTTATTCGTCGTATCACCCAAAGCGCTGTCGTGCTGCTGGTCATGTCCGTGCTGGTTTTTGTCGGTGTGTTCTACATTGGCAACCCCATCGACATCCTGATTGCACCCGACGCGACTCCGGCTGAATACGCCCGCGCCGTCAGCGAGTTGGGCCTCGACAAGCCGCTGTGGGAACAATATTTCGTATTTCTGAAAGGGGCGCTGCAAGGCAATTTCGGCAACTCCTTTGTCTACAACGAACCAGCTCTCCAAATCATCCTGACCCGGTTGCCGGCCACCCTTGAATTGGCTTTCACCGCCATGTTCATGGCCGTGTTCCTGGGCATCCCGCTGGGTATGGTCGCGGGCATTCAGCACGACAACTGGATTGGCCGCAACATCATGCGCTTCTCCATTCTCGGGTTCAGCCTGCCCACGTTCTGGGTCGGCCTGATGCTGATCATCATTTTTTCGGTCCAGCTCGGCTGGCTGCCCTCCGGTGGCAGGGGGGAGACCGTCGAACTGATGGGCATCCCGGTCAGTTTCCTGACCTGGGATGGACTGAGGCACCTGATTCTGCCCGCCACGAACCTGGCCCTGTTCAAGACGTCTTTGGCCATTCGCCTGAGCCGGGCAGGGGTGCAGGAAAATCTGCAGATGGACTACGTGAAGTTCGCCAGGGCCAAGGGCCTGAGCAACACCCGCATCATTGGGCTGCACGTCATGAAGAACATCATGATTCCGGTGATTACGGTGCTTGGCATGGAGTTGGGCAACCTGATCGCCTTTGCGGTTGTCACGGAAACGATTTTTTCCTGGCCCGGCATGGGCAAGCTGGTCATCGACTCCATCGGCGTGTTGGATCGGCCCATTATCGTGGCCTACCTGCTGATCACGGTGACCATGTTTATTTTCATCAATCTGCTCGTTGATGTTTTTTATTCCATTCTGGACCCCAGGGTACGCCTGGGCGACGAGCGATAGGACGGATTCATGGCGGTATTCAATAGCGAATCCCTGTTCTGGCAGGCGGTCAAGGAGTTCTTCGAGAGCCGCGTTGCCACCATCGGGCTGATCGTTCTGGCGATTACCATTGGCGTGGCCCTGGCGGCCCCGTACATTTCGCCGCAGAATCCTTACGACCTGATGGGCATCGACATCATGGATTCGAAGCTCACTCCGGGCAGCGCGTCCCTGGACGGCTCCATCACCTATGTTCTTGGCACCGACAGTCAGGGCCGGGACATGTTCAGTGCCATCCTGTACGGGCTGCGCATCAGCCTGGGGGTGGGGGTTGTCAGTACGCTGATTGCCTTGGTCCTCGGGGCGGTCATCGGTCTGTGGGCCGCCTATCAGGGCGGCAAGACCGATGCCTTCATCATGCGCACCGTCGACCTCCAGTTGAGCTTTCCGGCCATCCTTGTGGCCCTCATCCTGCTGGCCATCCTCGGCAAGGGCATCGACAAGATCATTCTGGCTCTGGTCATGGTGCAGTGGGCGTATTACGCGCGCGCCATCCGCAGTAACGTGCTGGTGGAACGCAACAAGGAATACGTGGAGGCCGCCAAGTGTCTGGCACTGCCGCAGCGGCGGATCATGTTCAGCCATGTGCTGCCCAACTGTACGCCGGAGCTGATCGTCATCTCCACCGTCAAGGTGGCTGGTGCCATCGCCCTGGAAGCGACTCTGTCCTTCCTTGGCCTGGGTATGCCCATTACCAAACCGTCATTGGGACTGCTTATCGCCAACGGCTTTAAGTATCTGCAGAGCGGGTATTACTGGATTAGTGTCTACCCCGGTGTGGCCCTGCTTATTTTGATCGTCTGCATCAATCTGGTCGGAGATCGGCTGAGGGATGTGCTGAATCCGAGGTTGAAGCGATGAGTTCCCATCTTCTCGATATCAGGAATCTTCAGACCAATTTCTACACCCGCGCTGGTGTGGTCCGCGCGGTCAACGGCATCTCGCTGACCGTGGACAAGGGCGAGGTGCTGGGCCTTGTGGGCGAGTCCGGCAGTGGAAAATCCGTGACCGGTTTTTCCATCATGGGGCTGGTGGATCCTCCGGGCCGTGTGGCGGGCGGTTCCATCAAATTCAAGGACAAGGAACTGCTGACTCAGACCGATGCCGAGTGGCGGGATTTTCGGGGCAACCATGTGGCCATGATCTTTCAGGACCCCATGATGACCCTGAACCCGGTCTTGCGCATCGATACGCAGATGATCGAGGCCATTCGGGCCCATGAGAGGGTCAGCAAGGCCGAGGCCATGCGCCGCAGTGTCGAGGCCTTGGGCATGGTGGGCATTCCGTCGCCCGAGGAACGCATCAAGTCCTATCCGCACCAGTTTTCCGGCGGCATGCGCCAGCGCGTTGCCATTGCCACGGGGTTGCTCAACAATCCCGACCTGATCATTGCCGATGAGCCGACCACGGCCCTGGACGTGACCATTCAGGGCCAGATCCTGTCCGAGATGCAGAAGCTCTGCCGCAAGACCGACATGGCCCTGATCTGGATTACCCATGATCTCACAGTCATTGCCGGCTTGGCCCAGCGCGTGGCCGTGATGTATGCGGGCATGATCATCGAGCAGGGTCCGGTGCAGGATGTGCTGGATAATCCGTTGCATCCCTACACCGAAGGGCTGATCGGCTCGGTTCCCGGACGCAACAGACGCGGTCAGAAATTGTATCAGATTCCGGGTACCACGCCGTCCCTGATCGATCTGCCTCCGGGTTGTCCGTTCAGGATGCGTTGCCCCCGGGCAACGGATGTCTGCCTTGAAGTGCCGCCTGTGACGACCTATGCGGAGGGACGCGAGGTCTGTTGTTTTCATCCCGGAGAATATCAATCGCAACCGACAACGGAACGTTCCTCATGACCGATGCCGCGACCCCCTTCGTCCGCTGTGAAAACATCAGCCGGGTTTTTGAGAAGAAGCTGGACTTTGCAGGCAAGATGGCCCGTTCTTTGGGCTCGAATGTTCGCGAGGAGCGGGTTCAGGCTGTGGACAGCGTGAACCTGCGGATCATGCCTGGCGAGGTGGTGAGCCTTGTGGGCGAGTCCGGATGTGGCAAATCGACCCTCGGGCGCATGATCTGTGGCATTCTTGCCCAGTCCGAAGGCAAGATTTTCTACAAGGGCAAGGACGTCGCCACCATGAGCGTCGCGGAGAAGCTGGACTACGCCATCAACGTTCAGATGATTTTCCAGGACCCCTTTGCCTCTCTCAACCCGCGCAAGCGTGTGCGCAAGATCATCGGCGAGGCTCCGCTCTTTCATGGGCTGACCACGGCAAGCGAGCTGGATGAGTATCTGGATGGGGTCATGAATCAGTGCGGGCTGGACCCGAGCTACAAGAATCGCTATCCGCACCAGTTCTCGGGCGGCCAGCGCCAGCGCATTGGTATTGCCCGGGCCATGGCTGTGCAGCCGGAATGTCTGGTCTGCGACGAGTCTGTCGCTGCCCTGGACGTGTCCATTCAGGCCCAGATTCTGAATCTGTTCATGGAACTGCGCGAAAATCTCAATCTGACCTGCCTGTTCATTTCCCATGACCTGGGTGTGGTGGAGCATATTTCCGATCGCATCGCGGTCATGTACCTGGGGCGCATCGTGGAATCCGCGCCCGTGGATGATTTGTTCGACGCGCCATTCCATCCGTATACTCAGGCCCTGCTCAACGAGGTGCCAAGGCTGGACAAGCGGGGCGTGGACTTCTCGCCACTGGTCGGAGAGATTCCTTCGCCTCTAGATCCGCCCACAGGTTGCCACTTCCATCCGCGCTGCGCCCATGCCATGGAGATCTGCAAGCAGGAGGTGCCGCAGCGCCGCGAGGTTGCTCCTGGTCGCTGGGCCTGCTGCCATCTGAACGGCTGAAATCAGCCCCGTAAGTTTTTTGACTGTTTCGCAGCGCGGGAGCAGATAACGAAAAAGGCCGGACAATGTCCGGCCTTTTTGGTGTTGAATTGCGGGAGGGCCAGTGGCTGGCCCCGGATGCAGTGCGCTCTTACTTCTGCATCTGGCGCTGGATGCGGGCCCAGGAGTCGCGCAGGGTGACCGTGCGGTTGAACACGGGCTTGCCCGGTGCGCTGTCGCGGGTGTCCACGCAGAAGTAGCCCAGGCGCTCGAACTGGCAGATGAAACCGGGTTCGGCCGTCGCCAGGCTGGGTTCCACATAGGCCTGCACGGACTTCAGGGACTCAGGGTTCAGGTTCGCGGTGAAATCCTGACCTTCTTCCACTTCCATGGGGTTGTCCTTGGTGAATAGCTTGTCGTAGAGGCGGACCTCGGCGGGCAGGGCATGGGGGACGCTGACCCAGTGCATGGTGCCCTTGACCTTGCGGCCATCCTTGGACCAGCCGCCCTTGGTCTCGGGGTCGTAGGTGCAGCGCAGCTCCACGATCTCGCCGGACTCGTCCTTGATGACCTCGGTGCAGGTCACGTAGTAGGCGAAGCGTAGTCGGACTTCTCGTCCGGGTCCCAGGCGGAAGAATTTCTTCGGCGGGTCTTCCATGAAGTCATCACGCTCGATCCACAACTCGCGGGAGAAGGGGACCGTCCGCGTGCCTGCTGCCTCGTCCTCGGGGCTGTAGGGCATCTCGAATTCGTCCACCTGACCTTCGGGGTAGTTCTCGATGACGACTTTCAGCGGATTGATTACGCCCAGCACTCGCGGTGCGCGACTGTTCAGGTCCTCGCGCAGGCAGTGTTCTAGCAGGGCGAAGTCTACGGTGCTATCAGCCTTGGCTACCCCAATGCGCTCGCAGAAATCGCGCAGGGCTTCGGGAGTGTAGCCCCGGCGGCGGATACCACTCAAGGTGGGCATGCGCGGGTCGTCCCAGCCGCTGACGTGGCCTTCCTGCACCAGCTGGATCAGCTTGCGCTTGGAGAGCACGGTGCCCGTTAGGTTCAGGCGCGCAAATTCATACTGCCGGGGGCGCGGGGCAATGCCCAGCGTGTCCAGCACCCAGTCATAGAGCGCGCGGTTGTTTTCGAATTCCAGAGTGCACACGGAGTGTGTGATGCCTTCGATGGCGTCGGACAAGCAGTGCGCGAAGTCGTACATGGGGTAGATGCACCAGGCGTCGCCCGTGCGGTGGTGCGTGGCATGGCGGATGCGGAACAGGGCCGGATCGCGCAGCACCACGTTGGGGTGCGCCATGTCGATCTTGGCGCGCAGCACATGCTCACCGTCCTTGAACTCGCCAGCGCGCATGCGTGTGAACAGGTCCAGGTTCTCTTCCACGGAACGCTCACGGTACGGGCTGTGGGTGCCGGGTGCGGTCAGGGTGCCCCGTGTTTCGCGAATCTGTTCGGCGGTCTGGCTGTCCACGTAGGCCTTGCCCATCTCGATGAGCTTGACGGCGTACTGGTATATCTTTTCGAAATAGTCTGAGGCAAAGAACTGCCGTTCGCCCCAGTCGAAGCCCAGCCAGCGCACGTCTTCCTTGATGGATTCGACGTACTCCACATCCTCCTTGACGGGATTGGTGTCGTCAAAGCGGAGGTTGCAGGTGCCGTTGTATTCCTGGCCCAGTCCGAAATTCAGGCAGATGGATTTGGCATGCCCCAGATGCAGGTAGCCGTTGGGCTCCGGGGGAAAGCGGGTGGCCACATGGTCCCATGTGCCGTTATCCAGGTGCTCGTCGATGATCTGGCGGATGAAGTGCCTGACCCGGTCTTCGCTGTCGTTTCCGGGCGAGGGAGCGTTGGTGCTCATGCATTACCTCGTATGAATGATGAAGGGTCATGTCCTTGGCGCGTGAAAAAATATGCCCTATTTCCTGTCAGGAGGAAAGGTGTGTCAAGGTGGGCCGTGCTTACGGGAATTCCAGAGGAGGGTCAAACGGAGTCGATTTTCCTCGCTTCCCATTTGACTGGTTTTCAATTATCGATTTTTGAAAGGGCCAATGTTTTTATCATTGTATTATTGTCGCTTGCGGTTGTTTTTGTGTGCTCTTGATCCAGTTTGCAGGCGCTGGAGTGCACCGCAGAACGGCTGAGCTATAGGGGTAGTCAATGTTTGACACTGAATGGATTGGTTTTTGTCGAATCTCATAAGCATAATCGATGATATGCGCTTGCTGGTATATTGGATTCTGTGTATGACGGCTGTGACTGCACCTAACCAAACGGATGGCAGATGACTCGGGAACCTGATTTCGATGTGGGACTTCTCAAAGAGGAGAATGAGCGCTTGCGTGGCAGGGTCGCTGCCATGGAGCTGGAATCCTGTAGCGCAGGCTTTTCCGGTATCTTTTCTCAGGTGGTGGAGAAAAGTCCGGTCATGGTCACGGTCGCCAGCCCCGAAGGCAATATCCTCTACACCAATCCTCCCTGTCTAAGTAGTTCCGGCTATCGCAACGAAGATCTCCTCGGTAAGCCCGTTACCATCCACTGTGCCGACGGCGGGCAAATTGAACGCCTGTGGAATGCCATGGATGAGCTGCGCAGTGGTCGCCGCTGGCGCGGGCGGATACGCAAGCGCCGCAAGAATGGCACTGATTATTGGGTCGAGGCCTCATACAGTCCCGTGTTTGCCGAGAAGGGCGGTGTGTCCCACCTGCTGTGTGTCGAGCAGGATATAACCGACCGCATCCGTGACGAAGAAGTCATCCGCCGCAATGAGACATTGCTGTCCATCCTGTTCCGTATCTCCAATACGGTCCAGACCACTCGTGATCTGAATGATCTGTACCGGTCCATTCACGGTATCCTGCGGGAATTCGTTGATGTAACCAATTATTACATCGCCCTTGTTGATGAAGCGCGGGACCGGATGGTCTTTCCCTTTTTCTATGATGAGAAGGATACGGATGAATGCATCATCGAGAACATCAGCGATCCCTCCACGTACTGCTTGGCTCTGCATGTTGTCCGCACCGAACAGCCTCTGCTGATTCGTAAGAACGAGCAGGACGCTTTGATGGGAGTCAACGTCAAGGAAGGACGAGGAGTTATCGGTACCGTGGCGGAATGCTGGCTTGGGGTGCCACTCAAGGTGGGGGGCAAGACTATCGGCGCCATGGCCGTGCAGGATTATTACGATCCCATGCATTACAGCCAGAATGATGTTGACCTGATGCAGGCCATTTCAGAGCAGGTCGCCATGGCCATTGAGCGCAAGCGCATGGACGAGGCCTTGCGGGTTTCCGAGCAACGCTACCGGACGGTTTCGGATTCGGCTTTCAATCTTGAGACCTGGCGCGGAACGGATGGACGGATGCTGTACGTCTCGCCCTCCTGCGAAAGGATTACCGGGTACCCTGCCGAAAAATTGCAGCGCGATCCGGACTTCATGGAAGAAATCATCCATCGTGATGATCTGCCGTTGTGGCGCAAGCATGTTGAGGCTGGATGCAAGGGGACCTCGACCCAGCCGGTAGAGTTCCGAATTTTTCGTTCGGATGGACGGATGCACTGGTTGTCCCTGGTCAGCCGGACCGTGAATGACGACTATGGCAATTGTCTGGGCCTCAGATGCAGCATGCATGACATCACCGAGAGCAAGACCATGCAGCGCGAGCTGCGCTACGCCAATCTGCATGACTCCCTGACCGGGCTTTCCAATCGCAGCCTTTGTCTGGACCGCATTCGTCAGACCATGGAACGCTCCAAGCGGCGCGATGACCACTATTTTGCAGTGGTCTATCTGGATATCGACCGCTTTCGGGTGATCAATGACAGTATGGGCCATTCCGTTGGTGACGAGTTGCTTAGAGAGGTCAGTGAGCGTCTGCTGAAATGTGTGCGCAGTCTGGACACGGTCTCGCGCTATGGCGGCGACGAATTCGTGATCGTTCTGGACGAGCTTGAATCCCCGCGTGAGGCAATTCGGGCCGCCAAGAGGGTTCGCAAGCTGATGCGCCAACCCTTCATTGTCGGGACCCGGGAGATTCATCTGACCGTGAGCATGGGCATTGTCCTGTCTCCGGTGGGAGATGTCGGGGCCGAAGATATTTTGCAGCATGCCAATATCGCCATGCATAACGCCGTCAAGGACGGGACCGGGCGTGTCAGGGTGTTTACTGCCCGCATGCTTGAGCAGGCCGTCATGGCCATGGATATGGAGCATGATTTGGCTCGTGCCCTGGAGCGAGATGAGTTTTTCTTGAATTATCAGCCCATTGTCCGGGTCACTGATGGCGATTTGATTGGCTTCGAGGCTCTGGTCCGCTGGAACCATCCGCAAAAAGGCGTGCTCGGGCCCGGTTACTTCATCCCCTTTGCCGAAGAGAGCGGGCAGATCATTGATCTGGGGCTGGTCGTACTGCGCGAGGCCTGCAAGACCATGGCTGGCTGGCTGCAGGAGCACCCGGACAGGCCGCAAATGCAGATGTCCGTGAATTTGTCATGCCGCCAGTTCGAGCAGGTGATTCTGGTTGAACAGATATCTTGTATCCTGGAAGAGACCGGGCTGCCCGCAGCCAATCTGAAATTGGAGATCACCGAGTCGGCCATTATGCAGGATGCCGAGGGCGCCCTGTCCATCCTGCGCAGGCTCAAGAGCTTGGGCATCAAACTTTCCATCGATGATTTCGGGACGGGGTATTCATCTCTGTCCTATTTGCAACGCTTCCCGGTGGACACCCTGAAGGTGGACCGCTCCTTCATTAGCGAAATGGGCCTGAATGGCGAAAACATCGCCATAGTGCGCGCGGTGGTCGTGCTGGCCCAGAGCATGGGGCTGGATGTGGTGGCCGAGGGCGTGGAGCTGCCAGAACAGCTGGCTCAGCTGCGAGCCTTGGAATGCCAGTACGTGCAGGGTTTCTATTTCTCCAAGCCTCTGGATACCGCTGATGCGCGGATGTTTATCGCTGCCAGCTAGATCCAGTCCTCCGACAATGCCGCTGTTCTTCAGCTGGTTTCAGTTGCAGTTGAACCGAAGAGGTTGGCTTGCTGCGTAACCATCGTGCATCCCTTTTTTTTCTTTGTGATATATGATTCTGTTGATCCGGCTCGTAGGCGATTGCCTATGGGTGTTTTGTGGATGTCATCCACGCAAAATGAGACAAGGTGGATTGATTTTTTGTTTTTTGAGTTGGTATGTGGATAGCTTTGGTGTGTTTATTTAGAAAGTAAAGTATGGGAATAGTATTCTTTGCACCTCTGTGGTTGAAAGTATGGAGTGTTTATCTTTATCGGGAGGTTTTTTCCGATGGCTGCGAGAGTCTGTCATCAGGGTTGGTTAGTTGTCATCGCTTGCGTGCTGTTTATCAATCCGGTCGGGTGTGCATACGCTTTGGATGAGATAGTATTGACTCCTGGTTTTTCAGCACAGGATGACAGATACGCCTATCCTTATGCCATCCTGAAGAGGGCTCTCGAATCCACGGTTGTAACTGACGGGGGTTACACCATTTCTTACAGCCCCTCGGCAATGAGTAGAAAAAGAGCTCTGGAGGAATTGGTTCAGGGAAAGCTCCTCAATGTGCATATCGCAGCAACACGACCGGAATGGGAATCAGAAGTCCTGCCAGTTCGCATTCCTGTCTTGAAAGGGCTTTTGGGGTACCGATTGTTTCTTGTTCGTTGCGACAGTCTAACGAAATTCGAGCATGTTCAATCACTTGCTGAATTGAAGAGTCTCCGTGTTGGTTCCGGTGCGCAATGGACGACTACAGAGGTGCTGAGAAAGGCCGGGTTTAATGTCGTGGCGGGAACGGATTATGAAGGTCTATTCGGAATGTTGGACATCGGTCGGTTCGATTATATTCCGCGTGGCGTCAACGAGATTTTCTTGGAATTGAATTCTCGGAAGGAACGGTATCCGGGCTTGTGCGTGGAGCCTTCATTGATGCTGTATTTCCCGACTCCCAGTTATTTTTTTGTATCTCCGCATTTTCCTAAACTGGCGGCCCGCATCGAACGTGGGATGGAGCGCATCATACAAAGTGGGGAGATGGATCTGATATTTGAGGAATATTACGGCGAAGCCATTGCCCGCGCAGAACTCAAGAGGCGGATGGCACTGACAATCGACAATGATCTTCTTTCCCGGGAGACGCCCTTTGATCGCCACGAATTGTGGTATCGCCCATAAGGTCTGTGCCGAAGGGGCGTCAGGACAATCTCAGTCAGAGCCGTTTCTCCCTTTTGAGAGGAATGGTGATGCTCCTCAAAGGGGTTGAGTTGATGGCTGTTAGCTCTTCCTGAATTGATCCGCGTCGATATCCAGACGTTTCAATATCTTTTGCAGCGATACCCGTTCCAGGCCCGAGGCGCGTGCCGCATGGGAGATATTGCCTTGCGTGGCCGTCAGCAACTGGCGGATGTAGGTCCGGGTGAAGTCGTCCACCACCGTGGCCTTGGCTAGCTTGTAGGGGGGCAGGTCCTGATCCGCGTTTGTGTCAGCACGGCTGTCGGCCAGTCGGGCCAGTGAGAGGCTAACGGTCTCGTCCTGGGCAAAGACCGCCAGCCGACGCATGAAGTTTTGCAACTCCCGGACGTTGCCCGGCCAGGGGCGCGAAGCCAGATGAGCGAGCACCTCGGGAGCAATCTCCTTGGGCGGAATGCGCATTTCGCGGCAGGTCTCGGACAGGAAGTGGTGCGCCAGATGGGCAATGTCCTCTGTCCGCTTTGCCAGTTGTGGCACTCGAATGGCCAATACGTTCAGGCGGTAGAACAGGTCTTCGCGGAAGGTGCCTGCTCGCATCTTTGCTTCCAGGTCTTGATTGGTGGAGGCAATAATCCGAACGTTGACCTGTATGCTGTTGCTGGTGCCCACAGGCCGGACTTCCTGCTCCTGCAGGACGCGCAGCAGCTTGGTCTGGATATCCATGGAAATGTCACCGATCTCATCCAGCAGCAGGGTGCCACCGTTGGCACTGGCAAACAGGCCTTTGCGGTCACGGTCTGCACCGGTGAACGCGCCTTTGACGTGGCCGAAGAGTTCGCTTTCCAGCAACTGATCCGGGATGGCCGGGCAGTTGACCGTGAGCAATGGTCCGTCGCTGCGCTTGGACTGGGTGTGGATGGTGCGGGCCACTAGTTCCTTGCCGGTACCGGATTCGCCAGTGACCAGCACGGTATAGTCGCTGGCGGCTACGGCGGCTACGGATTCGCGTAGCCGCTTCATGGCGGTGCTTTCGCCCTGCAACAGAGTTTTCGAATTCGTATTCTGCTCCACCAGTTTTTTCAGGCGGCGGTTTTCGTCCAGCAATCTGGCCCGCTCCATGGCCTTGGATACGGCCCGGATCAGGCTTTCCCGGTCCACGGGCTTGGTCAGGAAATCGTAGGCGCCGCCCTTCAAGGCATCCACGGCGGTCTCGATGGAACCGTAGCCGGTGATCATGATCACCGAGAGCTGGGGCAACAGAGCAAAGGCCTGGTCCAAGAGCTCCTGGCCGGAGAGCCCCGGCATGCGTAGATCCGTGAGCATCAGCGGCACGGGCGTTGCGTCCAGAATCTGCAGGGCCTCTTCTCCGCCCCCGGCGATCAGGCATTCAATGTCGGGAAACTCCCGTTCAATGAGTCGGGCCAGACCACGTGCGAAATCGGCCTGGTCATCCACAATGAGGATGGCGTCGCGCTCACTCAAGGTGATTGTCTCCTTGGTTTTTGGCAGGGAGTGTCAGGGTGAAAACGGCTCCATCGGCATTGTCTACATCAATGCGTCCGCCTACCTGCTGCATCAATCCATAGACCACGGCCAGACCGAGGCCGGAGCCTTTGCCGACCTCCTTGGTGGTGAAGAACGGGTCGAAAATGCGCGGCAGGTCGTGCGGGGCGATACCCGGGCCGTTGTCACGAATGGTGATGACGACTTCATCCGTCTCCTGGATTTCAGAGGCACTGACGTTGATGCTGCAAGAGGCCTGATCATCACCGCAGGCGTCGATGGCGTTGAGCAGCAGATTGCTGATGATCTGCTCCAGGGACTCGGGGCCGATGTTGACCCTGGGCAGGCTCTGGGGCAGGTCCAGCTTAATGGAAGCACCGCGCTTTTCGGCCTGGACCGAAAAGACCTCGCACAGGGTGGTGATTACGGTCAGTGGATCGCAAGGGCCTTTGGTTGCCTTGCGCGGGCGGGCAAAGTTCAACAGGTCCTGCAGGACGCGCTGGGCCTGCTTGGTGTGATTGATGATGATTTCTACATCGGCCTTGCTCTGATCGGTCGAGGCCGCGGAACGCAGCAGTTCGGCGTAGCAGAGGATGATTCCCAGCGGGTTGTTGATTTCATGCGCCAGTCCCGCTGCAAGCTTGCCCACGGTAATCAGCTTTTCATTCTGTTGCAGGCGCGCGAGCATGCGTTTTTCCGAGGAGTTTTCACGGACGTAGATAACCGCCCGGCCTCCACGGTCTTTGGAGCCGGGAACGGGGTAGATGTTCAGGGCGAAGCTTCGCCCTGCGAGCAGCTCGGTTTCGTAAGACTTGGGCGTGCCGTCTTCCAGAACCTGACGCAGGGGGCAGGCCTTGCCCTTTGCCGGATCGATCCCGAGCATCCGGGCCAGCAGGATGTCCACGTCCTTGGCCGGGATGTTCTCGTATTGAGCCAGGGCGCGTGCGGCCTGGTTGGCAATGATGATGTTGCAGGCGCCGTCCATGAGCAGCAGCGGGTCGGCGATGCCCTCGAAAATGGAGGCCAGGACATCGTTTTGACGCAACAGGTTGTCCAGAGCGTTGATGTTTTCCATGGCAATGCCCAGCTGTCTTCCCAGGGCGATGAGCACATCGCGCATCTGTCCGGGTTCTTCGCCGGTGTCTTCGTCCCAGCGCAGGATAAGGTAGCCTTCCAAGGCCGTGTCGTTGGGCTGCACGGGAATCAGCGCCGTGTCGTAGGTGAATACAGGGCGGGATTCGGCCAGGATGGACGGCCAGTCCTCGGGCAGCTGAGGCCGGATGTTCTTCACGGGCCATGAATAGGAATTCTGGGAGGCCAGGGTACAGACAAATGCTGCTTCCCGGGCGCGGTAGCGTTCCCCGATCTTGGGCAGGGCTGTTTCGATGAGTTCGCGTCGCGTCTGGGATTGGTTCAGCCCATCCAGCAGGCCCACGAACAACAGAACGTCACTGCGCCGTTCCATGGCTTCCAGGGAAAGCTCCTTGGTCCGCTCTTCGACCATGCCTTCCAGGTTCTTGGCGTATTTTTCCAGTTCGCTGCGAGCCGTGGACAGGTTGCTGGCCAGTTCTTCCACAGAACGCTGGATCTCATCGATTTCGTCGCCTTCCTCTCCCATGGCGTCCAGCCGACTGAACAGGGTCTGATGGGCCTGCTTGCCGAAATAGCGGGGGAAGGCATCCAATACGCCACGCAGGCTCTGGATGACCACACGGTTGAACAGGATGTTGACCACGGCAAAGCAGATAAACGTGCCGAAGATGGCCATCAGCACATAACCCAGAGTGGCCCCTCGGATGCGCGATAGGGCGCTGCCCACGGGCATGATCACGGAGGTGACGCCGCCCACCGAACCTTCGATGCGCCCGAAGCCGTTTCTGTCCCCATAGCGCTCGATGAGCACGGCAGGTGCGTCGGCGGGTTCGCCGTGGCAGTTCATGCACGACTTGCCGAAGCGCACGGGGCGGGCAATGAGGTAATATTGCAGTCCCTCGATGGTCTCAAAGCGGGAGATTTCAAGGGCCTTGGGATGGTCCTGGAAGTAGCGGACCAGTGTGGCTTCGCGCTCGGTGGCTTCGAATTGGGGGTTGCGCGCATCAATGGACACCCGACGATAGGTGAATGGGTCTTCGCCGCTGTCCACGTTTTCCATGACCTTGCGCGAGATGTATGAGGTGCTCATGGCCTCGATGATGAATTCATCTTCGGGTAGCAGTCCGTACATGACGGGGCGGAGCGTCTCGCGCACATAGCGGCGAACGGCTTCCACCTGAGAGAGGATCAACTCTGCCTTGTGCGCCACCTCTGACTCCAGCAGGCCGCGCAAATGAAAATACAACCCAAAGGAAAAGATCAGCCCGCCTCCGAGGGCGATGGCTGCCAGCCCCAGCAGGAATTTGGTCTGGATGGTTTTGGGTTTTGCTACTTTCATGGGCCGACTTCCGGTCAGAATAGGTTTTCAAGACTGCCAACCCTATGTCCGGAATGGAAGCAAGGCAAGCAGGGCAAAGGAATCCGCCACCTTGGATACACAGGTGCTAACTTGTGTTAGCATTCACTGCTGCCTATGGGAAGTCCTCAGGGCATTTGCCTGATGCGGTTGCCTGTTCCCGGAGTGGTCAGGGGGCTGTGCAATTCAAAATACTCCCTCAGGGCGTCTGCCGTGGAGAGGGAGGTGGTATAGGCCGACGGCCCGAAGGGCTTGAGCATGGTGTAGCCGTCTCCCCCGCCAAGCAGGTAGTCGGGTAGAGCGATGCGATAGCTGTCGTTGGGGTTGAGGGGCAGCCAGAAATGCCCGTCAAAGATTTCCGCCTCAAGGATGCGCTGTCCTTCCGGGCGTGAGGGCGACCAGGAATAGCGTAACCCGGCGGTTTGCAGAAAACGCCCCGTGCCTGAATCGTGGGTCCCGTCGGCACGGCTGACGCCGTGCTCAAGAACTTCGAGTAGAATCTGTCCGGGGAGTTCGGCGACCAGAATCTCATTGGCGAAAGGCAGAGCCGTGAGCACGTTGCCCAATGTCACTTCGCCAGCGGGAAGTCCGGCCCGGAGGCCTCCGCTATTGATGAGAGCGGCTCGTGCTCCGGCTTGGAGGGATACATCCAGGGTTGCGTCAGCCACGAGGTTGCCCAGGATGCATTCGCCAAATCGGCATTGCTTTTTGGGGGTATCGATGCGGCTCTGTAGCCTGCCCACCGTGGAGGAACGGAAAGAAGCCAATTCGGTTTGATAGCCCCGGACCAGTGCGACGATGTCTTCAGCGCGGGGCTGGGAATTGTCGAGGTTCAAAGGTTGCCCGGACCAGGATACGGGGACGCCGGAATCATCAAAATCCACGGTGAGACGCCCGAGATTCCGACCCCATTGCCCGTCCTGAACCACCAGTACCGGTTGCTCGGAGGGACCGTTGACTACAGTGGGATAGGGACCAGCGGAGTTTGGCTCCGAACCCAGCCGGGTGTGGGAATGCCCGCCGACCACGATATCCAGCCCTGGGGTCGTGCGCGCCAGTTCAAGGTCTGCGGCGTAACCGTTGTGGCTCAGGGCAATGATGATTTCGGCTCCTTGGGCACTGAGGTCATGTATGGATTGGCGCAGACAGGGTGCGGGATCGTTGAACTGAAGCGTTGCTCCGGGGGAGGAGAGAAATGCGGTCTCCGGGGTGATGACCCCGATGATTCCGATACGGCGGCCGCCGCGTTCCAGCAGCAGGTGCGGTTTGATCCGATCGCTCAATGGTGTGTCTGTTGACGCATCAACGTTGCAGGCGAGGAGAGGGAAGTTCAGAGACGTGGAAAAATCAGCAAGCACCTGGGGGCCCGCGTCGAATTCATGGTTTCCCAGAGCCATGGCATCGTAGCCCACGGCATTCATCAGTGTTGCGGCAGCTTGCCCCTTGAACCGAGTGAAATACAGGGTCCCCTGGAATTGGTCGCCCGCGTCCAGCAGGAGAACGTTTTGTTCCTGTGCACGCTCGGCACGGGCCGCATCGGCGATGCGAGCCATACCGCCGGAACAGGGCTTGTCCGTGGTTTCGGGGCAGAGCTGGCCGTATTTGTCGAACTGGGACAGGTGGGCGTGAATATCGTTGGTATGCAGGATGGTCAGGCTGTAAGTGCGGGCACAACCGCCCAGTGTCAGAACGGTGACCAGAAGCAGAACCATGATCGGGGGAAATTTCCTGCCTGGCGAAGGGGTGTTTCTTCTCAGGGTGGGCATACTATTTCTCCTTGCGGATTTGGCAGAGAGTACATCAGGTCTTATCATAAAGAAAAGAGGAGGGCGTTATGAGGATCAAGAAAATACTCGTCCCCGTAGACGGTTCCGAACCTTCCTTGACTGCGGTGGAGCATGCAGCGGAACTTGCTGCACTGAGCGGGGCATCCATTCTGTTGCTGCATTGCCACAAACCGGTGCCCACCACTCTGGGTGAACCCAATTTCCAGTTGGTGTTGGATCGGCTGATGGCCGACGCCGAACTGGTGATTGAAATTGGGCGTGCTCCTTTGGATGGCAAGGGGGTGGCGCATGCCTCCAAGGTCATTGGTGGCAATACGGCTCAGATCATCGTGGAGGTCGCCGACATCGAGGGATTCGACCTGATCGTGATGGGGAGCCGGGGGCTAGGAGGCGTCAAGGGGCTGCTTTTGGGCAGTGTGACGCACAAGGTCCTCCAGGCTGCCTCGTGTCCGGTACTTGTGGTTCGTTGAGGATTGATGAAGTCCTAGGATTCGTGGCTCAGGATTGGCTTGAGTCCGGGTAGCGGGTGGTGATGGCTGAAATCTCATCGGTGCTATTCAGCAGGATGTCCGTCAAATGGGGATCAAATTGCAAACCGCTTTGCTTGCGATACATATCCAGCACTTTGTCCAGCGGCCAGGCATCCTTGTAGATGCGTTTTTGGGTCAGGGCGTCAAAGACATCGGCGATGCAGGTGATGCGACCGTAGACGTGGATGTCCTCACCAGCGAGGCCGTGGGGGTATCCTTTGCCGTCCCAGCGTTCATGATGTTGCAGGGCGGTGATGGCTGCGGCCTTCATGATGCGGCGTTTAGAGTGGTTCAGGATCTCGAAGCCGATCAGGGTGTGTGACTTGATGATTTCGAATTCTTCAGTGGTCAGCCTGGCAGGCTTGTTGAGAATGGAATCCGGGATGGCGATTTTGCCCACGTCGTGCATGGGGGAGGCCAGGCGCAGCGTCTCGGCTTCGGTTTTATCCATGCCACTCTTGATGGCCAGCAGATAGGAGATTTCGGCCACGCGTCGAACATGGTTGGCGGTTTCCTTGGAACGGTGCTCCACCACGTCGCCCAGAAGCATGATCAGTTCCTTCTGGGTGTGAATGATTTCCTCGTTCAGGACCTGCACCTTGTGCTGAGCCTCGAGGCGCTCATTGGCCTCCTTGCGCAGGTCGGCAGTCCGCTTTTTGACCTCTTCTTCCAGATGTTCCCGGTAGCGCCGGTTCTGGCGTAACAGATCGGCTCGTTCCAGGGCTTTGCTGACCCTGTGTTCGAGCACGTTCATGTCGCGGATGGGTTTGGTGACGAAGTCCCATGCCCCGTGGCGAACGGCTCGAACGGCATCGGCGATGACACCGACTCCGGAAACGACGATGACCGGGGTCTCGGGAGATTTGTGTGTGATGGCGTCCAGCACGCCGAAGCCGTCCAACTGGGGCATGTTCAGGTCGCACAGGACAACGTCGGGTTGCGTGGCTTCGAAAGCCTGGACCCCTTGCCGTCCATCGAACGCAGTCTCGCACTCATAGCCCATGTCTTCGAAGAAGTCGGCTATGGTCTGGCAGAGAAATCTTTCGTCATCAATAATAAGAATGCGCATAATCGTCTTGTGTTGGTCCGGATTGGTAGTTCTTTGAATAAATAGTCTATTTAAGGGGCAAGGGCAACGTGATTTGCTTTTCAGGTGGCCAGTTTCAGCAGAATTCAGACTTGATAAGTCTGGAACGAGGGCTGGCAGCCTCAACATGAGAAATTGCTTTTGCAGCAGCGAGTTTAGACTTTTTATAGATTATTTTTAGATCAAAAATCTTTGAAAATATCTGTGATTTCGGCACAAAACCATTATTTTCTGCGGCGCCTTCTCTAAAGGTGGGGAGCCCTGTTGTTTCTGGTTTGCCTGTTATGGGAAAGCTGTCCATGAAACTTCCTTTGCAGAGTTCGGAATGAGAAAAAACTTAAAAGAATAATACGCATTCAGAATAATTTCCCGGAATAATCTTTTCAATACAATATATCATTGTAGACAATTTCAGATATGGGGGGTATGCAAACCGTCCGTAATGGTGCGGGGTGCGGTAAAAACTTTTTATTTTTCATTTAGTCTCGACCGGTCATTAGCACAGCGACAACTCATTCGGGGCAGAAAATCTGAGAGGAGTGTTCCATGGCAGAACGCGAACAATGGGGATCACGAGTAGGATTTATCCTCGCGGCCGTAGGCTCAGCCATCGGCCTTGGAAATATTTGGCGCTTTCCTTATATGGCGTATGAAAATGGCGGCGGGGCCTTCCTGGTACCGTACATCTTCGCCATGCTCACCGCGGGTATCCCGTTCATGGTGATGGAGTTCGGGTTGGGGCATCGCTTCCGCGGTTCCGCTCCCAAGGTCTTCGCTAGTATCAACAAGCGCTGGGAGTGGCTGGGCTGGTTCCAGGTCCTCGTGGCAGCGGTCATTTCCGTGTATTACGTGGCCGTCATTGGCTGGACCATTTCCTATACCGGATTTGCCTTCACGCAGTCCTGGGGTGCAGATCCCAAGGGCTTTTTCTTTGGCGAGTTCCTGGGCCTGACTGGTGGGCCTTTGGAATTGGGTAGCCTGCAGCCCAAAATTTTTGCTGCTGTTCTTCTGGCCTGGAGTATCACCTGGCTGGCTTGTATGACTGGCGTCAAGAAGGGTATCGAGCGCGCAGGCAAGGTCCTGATGCCGGTGCTGTTCCTGATGGTGGTGGTGCTCACCGTGCGCGTGCTGTCCCTGGACGGTGCCGCAGACGGCGTGAACTGGCTGTTTAAGCCCGACTTCTCGCGGCTGACCGACTATAAGGTCTGGGTTGCTGCTTACGGTCAGATCTTCTTCAGTCTGTCCGTCGGTTTTGCTATCATGCTGGCCTATTCCAGCTATTTGCCGGCCAAGTCCGATATCAACAACAACGCCTTCATGACCGTGTTCATCAACTGCGGCTTTTCCATGATGGCCGGTGTGATGATCTTCTCGGTGCTCGGTTACATGGCTGCCCAGCAGGGCGTGCCCATCAAGGACGTGGCTGGCGGCGGTGTGGGCCTGGCCTTTATCACCATCCCCATGGCCATCAATCTGATGCCCATGCCCGCGTTTTTCGGCACCCTGTTCTTCCTGTCCCTGACCATGGCCGGTGTGTCTTCGCACATTTCCATTGTCGAGGCCTGCATCTCAGCCTTCATGGATAAGTTCGGCTGGAGCCGTAAGAAGACCACCAACACCCTGTGTCTGGTCGGTTTTCTCGTCTCTCTGGTGTTCTGCATGGGCGGCGGGTTGTACGTTCTGGATATTGTTGATCACTTCATCAACAACTTCGGCATCTTGGGATGTGCTCTCATGGAAATTTTTGCGATTTCCTGGTTGTGCCGTCTGGACGTGCTGCGTGACCACGTGAACCGCACCTCTGAATTCATGGTGGGCCAGTGGTGGAACTTTTCACTCAGGTTCCTGACCGTGGGCATGCTCGGCATGCTCGTAATCAGCAACTTCTACGGTGATATCGCCAAGAACTACGGTGGCTACGACCTCGGTCCCATTATTGGGTATGGTTGGGCTGTCGTGCTGGCCTGTTTTGCCCTGGCCTTTGTGCTGAAGAGCAAGAGTGGCCGCGCCGGTTTCGCCATGAACAACGACAACAGCTTGAGGAGGTAGAGTATGTCTACTGGAGCCATCGTCATGATGATCATCGGACTTGGCATCACCTGGGGTGGTGCCGCGCTGTGCATGCTCAAGGCCATGAAGAAATAGGCTTTGTGAGCTGATACGATAACGACAGGGGGCATCCGCAGGGGTGCCCCTTTTTTGTTGCCCTTGCTCCTTTCCGCTGAAGACTTATTCTATAGGGATAGGAATCGAAGGAGTAACACCATGAAGACCGATGTTCGCAGTGAAGACTACCGGGGCTGGACCATCACTCTGCGTCCCACCGATGAATATTGCGCACGCTTTGCCATGACCCTGACCGACCCTGACGGTGGTGAAAAGCACTTTGCTGCCGCTGGAGATACCGAGGCCCGAGCCCTGGAACGTGGGCGGGAAGTTGTTGATATGGAAATGGATCATTTTCAGTAGCCTGTGCTCTTGGTCAACAATAAAGCCCCTGCCGGAAGAAACCGGCAGGGGCTTTGTCATCTGTTCGACGTTCAGTCGGGCGATGATGAGATTCTGAGTGCGCTATTCGGCCTTGCCGTTACGCTCGGTGATCAGAATCAGATGGTAACCGAACTGGGTCTGGATGGGGCCGTGGACTTTGCCCACTTCCTCGGTGAAGCAGACCTTGTCGAATTCAGCAACCATCATGCCGGGCTGGAACTGGCCCAGATCGCCGCCGCGCTGGCCCGATGGGCACTTGGAGTTTTGTTTGGCTGCATCATCAAAAGAGGTGCCTTCCTCGATCTGTTTCTTCAGGTCCAGACAGGCTTCTTCGGTCTCCACCAGAATGTGCTTGGCGCTACAGGTCAGCATCGTGTTGTCTCCTTGGTATCGATTTGTGTGATTTTTACGGTGAGCGGGGACAATTGCATGATCTGTTGCGGCTTGGCAAGTCGGTGCGGTCATCCTTGACAGGGTGCTTGGGGCGCCTTATCCGAGTGGTTCGACCCCATCGTAACCTACGAGGAAATCTAAATGCGTACAGCTATTAAATTTATGATAGTGCCCCTGCTTCTGGTGGCGCTGATCGCCATGGATGCCGGCTTTGCCGATGCCAAACGCTTCGGCGGCGGGCGCTCCTTTGGCGGCAGTCGCTCCTTCAGCAAGAGCTACTCCAAACCCGTTTCACCGACCAAGCAGGGCACAGCGGGTTCCACCGCGACCCAGGGGACGCAACGTCCCTCCCGCTTTGGCGGCATGGGCGGCATGTTTGGTGGTTTGCTGGCCGGAACCCTGCTGGGCTCCATGTTCTTTGGTCATCCCTTTGCCGGTGGCGGAATGATGGATATTCTGCTCATTGGTGGCCTGATCTTTTTGGCCATGAAGCTGTTCCGACGTCGGCGTCCGGCTCCGCAGGTGGCGGGTGGCCGTAGCGGTGGCATGTCTTATGGCGGTGGTGGCCCTCAACCCCATGAGGATTCCAGCATGCAGCGTCAGGCCCACGGGGCCTGGGGCGGTCTGGGTTCCACCCAGGGGGCGGCAGAGTCTGCTCCGGAGTTGGACCTGCCTGCCGGTTTCGACACCGATGAGTTTCTGGAAGGGGCCAAGCTGGCATTCAATCGCCTGCAGGCTTCGTGGGACAGCCGCGATATGGATGATATCTCCCAGTTCACCACTGGGGCCGTGCTGAATGAGATCAAGAGCCAGGCGGCCCAGGACCCCGGACCGTCCCGGACCGAGATTCTGATGGTCAATGCTCGCCTGCTTGAGGTCAAGCAGGAGGGCGGAGCGACCCTGGCGACAGTCTATTTCGACGCTCTGATGCGCGAAGACACCTCCGGTGGCTCCGAGCAGGTGCGCGAAGTCTGGCATTTCAAGCAGGACGATACTGTTCAGGGTGGCATGTGGCTGGTGGATGGATTGCAGCAGTTGGAAAACTAGCAGCACCACATCATGAAAAGTAGAAGGGCGGCTCCGGTTGGAGTCGCCCTTTTTTATTGGCTGGCCACAATGTGCGGAGTTCTTCGCTCTTGCCGGTCAGGACTGAGCGCAGGGAGGGACTGTGTGCTCCGGGGAGGCGTTGAGAGGCAGGCTGATGGTGAACGTTGTGCCCTGTCCGGGGGTGGAGTCCACGGCAAAGGTGCCACTGTGGTTGTTGGTAATGATGAAATAGGACACGGAAAGGCCCAGGCCAGTGCCCTTGCCCACTTCCTTGGTGGTGAAGAATGGCTCGAAGATGCGGGAGCGTATATTTTCCGGGATGCCGGGACCGTTGTCGGTAATGGATACTTGAACGTACGGGGGTCTGACCCGGGTACTGATCGTGATCGTGGGCTCTGAAGGAGGCTCTGGCATGGAGTCTATGGCATGTGCTGCATTCTTGAGCAGGTTGAAAATGACCTGTTCGATCTCTGTTGTCGTGCATGGCAAGAGCGGCAGGTCGCTGTCGAAATTGCGGATGATTTTAATATTTCTGAAATCGTAGCGTTTTTTGAGGTCGTAGTCGCTGGACGCCAGACCAATGACCGTGTCGATGAGTTGATGCAGTTCGCAGTGCGTGTGACAGGGCGCGCTATTGCGGGAGAAATTGAGCATATTACTGACAATGTCCGCCGCCCGTTTACCGGAGGTGATGATGCCCTCAAGCATCTTGGGGATTCTTCGGGCATCGAGATAAGCCTGCATGGTGCTCAATTCGAGGTTTGTCTCCTGTGCTGCCTTGATATTGGCGGGCAATTCGGGGTCGAATCGGCGCAAGATGTTTTGCGCTCCCTGCAGGATGCCACCCAGCGGATTGTTGATCTCGTGTGCCATGCCAGCGGCAAGGCCTCCGACAGACATCATCTTCTCGGTCTGAATCATGATCTCTTCAAGGCGCATCCGGGTGGTGACGTTGTCCATGCGCAATACGGCTCCGCGCTCCGGGGCATCCTGTAGTGGATAGACTTCCAGATGATAGATGGCGGTGCCGGATTCCGTGTTCCAGTTCAATCTGTCCAGTGAGGCCGGGCGTTGTTCCTGAAGGACCTGGCTGATCATCTTGGTCACCGGTTCAAGTTGGGGCAATAGCTCCAGGATTGGGCGACCAATGGCGTCCCCTGCAGGTATCCCCGCCAGATCGTGGGCGCCGGAACTCCATTGCGTGACGATCCCGTCCGCATCCAGGGCTGCGAAGACCGAGGGCAGGGAGTCGATGACACTGCGGATATATTTGCGGCCCTGGCGCAAGAGATGCTCACGGTGCGCAATCTCACGGTACATGAGAGCGAATTCGTCCTCGATGGCCGCCAGTTCCGCAAAGGTCTGGTCGGGGGCAGAGGCAGGAGGGATGCTCCTGTCACGTGCCGTGTGTTTGATGAGCGCTGCAAAGGACGAAAGCGGTGTGACGATGTCCTTGTTGAGTTCGGCTCGAAATAGGGCCGTCATCATCAGGAAGAACGCCACCAGAAAGACGACCAGCGCGATGACCGTTTGAGCGATGGGGAAAAACACTGCATTGGCCGATGTGGAAAGGGCAAGCACCCATCTCAGGGATTCCATGCGCACCAAGGAACTGAAGAAATAGAGATCGCCGTCTTTGTGCAGGCTGTACCCATGCGAGTCCTTACCAAGTGATTGCAACAATTCCTCACCGCCGATATTGACCTGCTGCCGGACCAGGCGCTGGTCAGGGTGAACGATGACGTTGCCGTAGGCATCTGTGATGACGATGTTTCGCTCTCCTCCTGCGGGAGAGAAGAGCTTGAGATGATCCTGCAGGGCGGAGAGGTCAAGTTCCGCAATGGCCCTGCCTCCTCCGGGAGCAACATGTCCGACGTAGATGGTCAGCTTGTTTGCCTCCGGGGAATAGATCGGTCGGGAAAGCAGGAGCTCGGGATGCGTTTGGGCCTGGGGGAAGAGCAGGGGGAAATCGACACCCTTGAGGCCTGTGGGATAGGCCGCCAGCACGATATTTTCCGCATTGACCCAGAGCAGTCGCTCGAAATGTGGGAAAGTGGTGTGCATTTGCCTGAGGTCCAGGGTCAGGGATTGTTCCTCCGATTGGTTGGCTCGGTAGGCCAAATGCTTCAGGGCGTAGAGTGCGTCCTCGACATAGGCTTCAGCGTAGCGTGCAAGAGAGTCAGCCAGCAGCTTGTCTTGCTGCTTCAGGTTGGCATACTGCCGGTACGAGAAGAATCCTCCGATGAATACGACGAAGACAATACTCGGAATGAGCAGAAATCTTGTGAGTTTGGTGCTCAGGATGCGGTGCAGGGGGCGAGGAACTGGCATCTAGTCGTTCTCGATGGTGGTCAGAGTGACGAATGTGCGATCGCGGATGGTCACGATGAATGAAGGGCGGATAACGTCGCCGAATTCGTCGAATCGGATGGGGCCGCTGACTCCGGGGTGGTTGCCCATGGCCATGATGCTTTCGGACAACAAGCTGGGATCGCCTCCCCCCCAGCGCAGGGCCTCGATGAGGACACTGGCAGCTTCGAAGCCGAAGGCTGCGGCGTAATTTGGTGGCCAGCCGAAGCGCTCCTGGTAGTGTACCTGAAAATTAGTGAATTCCGAGCGCTTGTTGTCCCCTGTGTAGCTGACGGCAAAGATGATTCCTTCAACGGCTTTTCCTCCGGCCAGGGTGAGCTCGCGGGTATAGGCCCACATGGAACTGTAAATGGGGATGTCGATGTTCTGGACCCGCAACTGGCGGGCCAGTGCGGCGAGGTCCCGGGCCGATAGGGCGACTGTCAACGCTTCTGCGCCGGAGGAGGCAATGCGTTTGGCGATGTCATTCCAATCTTTAATGGATGAGGACCGGATGTCGATTTGATCCAACACGGTACCGCCCAGGGCAATGAATCGCTTTTCGAAAATCTGGTTGAAGGGGAGACTGTAAGCTTCGTTGTCCCGATCCTGAAGCGTGACCACGGTCCTGGTTTTGTCAACGGTTCGGCAATAGGTGGCGAGTCCATTGGCCCAGTCCCTGCTGCTGGAAATGACCCGGAAGAAAAGATCTTCTCGGTGGGAGAGCAGGGGCGTGGATGTGGTTGGTGAAATTCTGGGGAGTTTCAACTTTTCGGCCAGGTCATAGCTGGCCATGCTCTGGGCACTGGTCATATGGCCGATGACGACTTTGACCCCGGATTCCTTGAGAGCCTGGATGGCAACTTGGGCTTCTTCAGCGGAATAACCATCATGTTGGGCAATGAGCTTCAGCTTTCTGCCGTTTATGCCGCCTCGTGTGTTTTCCAGTTCGATGGCCAGTTGAGCACCGTTGCGCCCCTGAACGCCCAGGTCGGAATATTTGCCTTCCAGTGGTCCGGCAAAGCCGATGAGGAAGGGGCCGGACTCGCTGCATGACCAGAGTTGGGCCAGCAACAAGGCTCCCACCAGTAGCATGGCTACAGAGCAGAGGGTGACAAGCCTAGAACGGCCAGGATGAACCGGGCTGGGTGAAGCTCTCATATCAATCAATCCTATCAGTCATGCGGGGCTACTGCAACGAGCAGGCGATAGTGGAGGCAAGGTCAACGAAAAAAAGCCCGGCTGAGCCGGGCTTTTGGGACATTGATTGGAATGGCAGCTAGTCCAGGTCTTCCAGGGTTGAAGTGTCGCCCACGTCCTCACCCAGTTCTTCGGCCTTTAAGATGCGGCGCATGATTTTCCCACTGCGGGTCTTTGGGAGTGTGGTGCGGAATTCAAGGGATTTGAGGACAGCCACTGGTCCGAGTTCACGCCGGACGTGATTTTTCAGTGCCGAGACCAGGTCTTCGGAGGTGTCGTATTCGGCCTCCCAGCCATCGGTCAGGATGACGAAGGCCTTGGCCACCTCTCCCTTGATGGTGTCAGGGATGCCGATGACCGCGGCTTCGTTCACGAAACGGTGTGCCACCAGAGCGCTTTCCACTTCGGCGGTGCCGATGCGGTGTCCGGCGATGTTCAGTACATCGTCGGCGCGGCCCTGAATCCAGATGTATCCGTCCTCGTCCTTGCGGGCCACATCGCCTGCGAAGTACATGCCGGGAATCTTTTTCCAGTAGGTGTTCTCGTAACGCTCGGGATCGTTGTCGATGCCGCTCATCATTGCGGGCCATGGCTTCTTGATGACCAGGAAGCCGCCCTTGCCCGCAGGCACAGGGTTTCCTTCGCGGTCCACGACATCGGCCTCGACTCCGGGCAGGGCCTTGTTCACGCTGCCGGGCTTGAGCGGCGAAATGGGCAGGGGGCTGATCATGAACATCCCGGTTTCGGTTTGCCACCAGGTATCCATGATGGGGCACTTGGCCCCCCCGATATGCTTGTGCAGCCAGACCCAGGCCTCGGGATTGATGGGCTCTCCCACCGAGCCCAGAAGGCGCAGGGTGGAAAGGTCCTTCTGGCGCGGATACTGGGTCCCAAAGCGCATCAGCATCCGGATCAGCGTGGGCGAGGTGTAGAGGATGGTCACCCCGTAGCGGGCGACGACATCCCAAAGCCTGTCGGCCTGAGGATACAGGGGGTGGCCTTCGTACATCACCGTGGTGGTTCCCGCGACCAACGGGCCGTAGATGACGTAGCTGTGGCCGGTGATCCAGCCGGTATCGGCGGTGCACCAGAAAATATCCGTGGGTTTCAGGTCAAAGACCCAGTTCAGAGTGCGGTTGATACCCACCATGTATCCGGCGTGGGAATGGACGATGCCCTTGGGCTTGCCCGTGGTGCCGGAACTGTAGAGCAAAAATAGCGGATCATCAGCGTCCATGACCTCGGTGGGGGACGAGGGGCGCTCGCGCCGCACCAGGTCCTCGTACCAGAGGTCGCGCGGCTCGTGCATTTCGGCATCGACATTGGCCCGATGCACCACCACGCAGGTTTCAACGCATTCGGCGCAGGCCCCGAGCAGCGCTTCGTCCACGATCTGCTTCAGATTCACGACTCGGCCATTGCGGTAGAACCCATCGGCCGTGACCACCAGCTTGGCTTTGGCGTCATTGATGCGCTCGCGCAGGACTTTGGCCGAGAATCCGCCGTAGATCATGCTGTGCACGGCCCCGATCTTGGCTACGGCCAGCATGGCAATGGTGGTTTCGGGCAGAAGCGGCATGTACAGCACCACCCGGTCGCCCTTGGCGACGCCAAGAGACCTGAGGGCGTTGGCGAAGCGGTTCACCTCGCGGTAAAGTTCGTAATAGGTGTACTTGCGCTGGTCGCCCGGTTCGCCTTCCCAGATGAGTGCCAGTTTGTTCTTGTTGGCGGTCTCAATGTGGCGATCAAGGGCGTTGTAGACGATGTTGCAGCGCGCGCCGGGGAACCAGCGGTAGTGGGGGGCATTGGAGTCGTCCAGCACCTGATCCCACTTCTTGAACCAGTCCAATTCATGGGCTGCGTCTTCCCAATAGGAAAGGAAATCCCGATTGGCCTGCTCCTGAGCCTGTTCCAGCTCATGCGGGTTCAAGTTGGCCTCGATCACCATCTGCGGAAGCGGTCGGAAGACCCGTTCCTCGTGCAGTAATGCGTCTAGTGCTCCGGTCTGGTCCATGGATGCGTCTCCCTAAGTCGAGACAAATTGTCCGGCAGAGGCGTCTTTGTATCGTGAATCAGGCGGTTCGAGGTTCGAATTTCGGCAAAAGGACCGTTCATGGCGTTGAACGGTCATGCCGTCGCCTGTGCGGGCATCACAGCCCGAGTATTTTCTTCAACTCAGTGATTCGCCTGCGGCTGATGGGCAACTCGATGCGGGTCTTGCCTTGGGTGCGCAGCATGAAGTTGCTGCCCGGCAGCGAGGCGATTTCGGTGACCATTTCCAGGTTCACCAGGAATTTTCTGTGCACGCGGAAGAATCGATACTGCCTGAGCCTTTCCTCCAGGGTCTTCAATCTGTAGGAGGTCAGGTACTTCTGCGAAGCGGTGTGAACATATGAGTAATCCTCGTAGGCTTCCACGAAGATGATCTGTGTATAGGGAATCAGGATGGTGCGGCCGTCCATGTTGATGGGCAGCTTTTCGATCTCCACGGGGCGGCTGATATTGGAGAATTCCCAGGCCTGGGACAGGGCTTTCAGGAAACGGTCTTCTTCCTCTTCGCCCAGAGGCAGTTGCAGGGTATGCTCGTCGGCTGTTTCATCTTCGTCTTCGGTCCAGGACGGGGGCGGGATCTCTTTGTAATGCGCCTGGAATTGGCGCAGCCGCTGCAAGGTCTGCTTGAATCGTTCCGGGGTGGTGGGCCAGAGCAGATAATCGGTGGCTCCCAGCTCGAAAGCGGAAAAGGCCTGGGATTCGTCATTTGCGATAAAAACCAGAGCCGGTTTGTGCTTTCGCCCGGCCAGCATCTGCGCCAACTCAAGACCGGAGACTCCTTCGGCCAGTTCCATACCCACGAAGAACACCCCGTAGGGCACGTGCTCCAGAAGTTCCAGGGCTTCGAATCCGGTTACGGCCTCACCCAGCACGCGCAGAAATTCCACGTCCTCAAGGTAACCGCGCAAGGTGGCGCGGACCTCGGAGTCGGGGTGCAGCAGCAGAGTGTTCAGATGGCGCATGTGGCTTCGTTTCCCGTGGGGTTTTGGAGCATAACATCGGGAATATCCTGAAAATAGATCAGGTGCAAGGGGGCTGCCCGGTCAGTGGCAGGAACGGCCCGGTGAATGGTGAATAAAGAGTTTTTGTATGAACTGACTGATATGTCAGATGCATACATGTCTATATTTGTCTGATGGATTATTTATTGTTCACAAACTCCTTGTGATATGTCAGAAGGAAGGCGGTTCTGCAGTTGTAAAAGTTGAGCCTGCCAGCCTTTGGAGGGGGGAGGGGAGTGGCTCAATCGCCTATCCGGAGAAAAGGGAGAACATGGTGTCTGTAAAGGGAAAATTGATACTCATTGCTGCGATTGCAGTGGGTGCGTTCGCAATGGTTTTTGGTGTTGGACTGGTTGGCGGTAGGTATAAACTGGATGCCGAACACGCCGACGAAGTGGCTCTTGGAGCCAAGGTGTCGTTGCTTGAGGCACGGCGGGCCGAGAAGGATTTCTATGATCGCCATGCTGATATCTATGTAGAAAAAGTGCGGCAATTTGTCGCCGAGTTGGGCGAGGATGTGCGCACGGCTGAAGCTCTGGAGCCGGACTTCGCTGCCCTGGTCGCTGAGATCAACGCCAAGGCTGCGCAATACGAGAAGAATTTTCTGGCCACGGCAGAGGTCCTTCAGGCCATGGGCTATACCCGCGAGGATGGGCTGCGGGGCAGACTGCGTGGAGCCGCCAGGCAGCTGGAAGGCCACATAGAGATGACCAATCTGGATGAGGATGGTCTGCTGCAGAATTTGCTTATGCTCAGGCGCCATGAGAAGAACTTCATCATCACTCACGATGATGCGAATATGGCGACTTTCAAGGCTGATTTGATGAGGTTGCGCAGGGACATCGAGTTGTTTGGTGCGCAGGGGGGCAGTAAGGAAGCTGGGGCCATGCTGGTTCTGGTCAACGAATATGCCCAGGCTTTTGAAGCCTATGCCAAGCAGGACCAACTGTTGCGTGTAAGCAAGAGCGCTGTGTCGGACAGTGCCCATGAGTTGATGCCCCTGGTGCAGGAGTTGGAACACGGCTTAAGTACCATTGCTGAGGATATTAATTCGCGTATTGGGCTGATTTCCAGCTCCGTGGAAATTGGTATGGCGATCCTGTTGTTGATTGCTGTGACTCTGACCATTCGTTCCATTACTGTCCCTCTTGCGCGCCTGCAGTCATACGCTCAACAGGTGGCGGGTGGTGATTTCAGCGAGGTGAGTGCGGATGGTTTCAGTGGCGAACTCGAGTCTCTGCATGAGGACATTTCAATCATGGTCAGTGAACTCAAGGTCAAACTCGGGTTTGCCCAAGGAGTACTCAAATCCATCCCCATCCCCAGCCTGACCACTGATCGTGACGACAAGGTGACCTTCGTCAACCCGCAGATGGTGGAATTCACGGGCCGCTCAGGGGCTCCTGAAGGTTTCTTGGGTTGGGCACATTCGCGCTTCATATTTGACAACAACGCCGAAACCATGTCGCAGCAAGCCATGGCCCGGGGAGAAACTCTTGATCAGGAATACGTCTTCACCAACCTTGCCGGGGTGGAGATCATTGCCAATATCGTGGCTTCACCCATCCATGATCTGGATGGCGAGTTGATTGGTTCCGTGTTGCTGTGTGTGGATCTGACCGAGGCACGAAAGCAACAGCAGGCCATAGAACAGGCCCATCAGGTCATTGCTGCCGCCGCTGCTGATGCCACTGCCATTTCCGATCAAATTGCCTCGGCTTCCGAGGAGTTGTCCTGCCAGGTGGAGCAGTCCAGCAAGGGCGCCGGTGCCCAGAGCGCCAAAGCTGGAGAAACCGCCACAGCTATGGAGGAGATGAACGCCTCGGTTCTCGAAGTGGCGCACAATGCCTCGGATGCGGCAAATGTCGCTGAACGTACCAGGGAGAGCGCGGTTACAGGTTCGACCGTTGTGGGGGAAGTGGTTGATGGTATCCATGGCGTGTACAGCGATTTCCATGGTGTGCATCAGACCATGGATAATCTGTGTACGCAGTCGGATGGCATCAGTGACATCGTGCAGGTCATCGAGGACATAGCGGATCAGACCAATCTTCTGGCACTTAATGCGGCCATCGAGGCCGCCCGCGCAGGAGATGCGGGTCGAGGTTTTGCTGTTGTGGCCGACGAAGTCCGCAAATTGGCTGAGAAGACCATGACCGCCACCAAGGAAGTGAGTGGGGCGGTATTATCCATCCAGCAGGCTGCCAAGGAAACGGTCCTCGGTATGGGCGAGGCAGGCAAGGTCATCGAGGGGATCACAACGAAATCCGAAGAAGCCGGAGCGTCCTTGCAGAGCATTCTGGGAATGGTCGAGGAAACCTCCTCGCAGGTTCAATCCATCGCCAGCGCGGCCGAGGAACAGTCCGCTGCCAGTGAACAGGTGACGCAGGCCACCGACGAAATCAATCAGATTGCCATTGAGACAGCAGATGCAATGGAACAATCCTCACAGGCTGTGATGGATCTGGCGCGGCTGGCTCAGGATCTCAAGGGAATCATCGGCAGAATGCAGGTCTAAGATGCCGGCAATTGCGTAATGGTATAGGGGGGAGGCTGATGGCCTCCCCCCTTTTTTTGTTGAATCCCAGATTGACAGGACTTTTTCCCGGAATGCCCACTATGGATTATTTCAGGATTTGCGTGCGGTTGCTCCAAGGGCTCTGGCCGGGGTAACCGGTATTAGACTTCCTGCTTCAAATACCTTACACAAGGCCCACACCCCGGACATCTCCGGGGATGTCCTCCCTTATACCGGCCCATACCGGCGAAGAACAATGAGTAAGATACAACATATACGCAATTTCAGCATTATCGCACACATCGACCACGGTAAGTCCACCCTGGCCGACCGCGTTCTCGAAATCACCGGTTTGGTGTCCGAGCGCGACAGTCGCGAACAGTATTTGGACAAGATGGACCTCGAGCGCGAGCGTGGCATTACCATCAAGTCCCAGGCCGTGCGTATTCCGTACAAGGCCAAGGACGGGCAGGAATACATCCTGAACCTTATCGACACCCCCGGGCACGTGGACTTCTCCTATGAGGTCTCCCGTTCCCTGGCCGCGTGCGAAGGGGCGCTTTTGGTGGTGGATTCCACCCAGGGCGTTGAGGCCCAGACCCTGGCCAACGTCTACCTGGCTCTGGATCACGACCTCGAGATCATCCCGGTCCTGAACAAGACGGATCTGCCCAGTTCCGATCCGGTCGCTGTGGCTCAGGAGATTGAGGATATCATCGGCCTGGACTGCACCGACGCCATCTGTGTCTCGGCCAAGACCGGCCAGAATGTGGATGCAGTGCTGGAAAGCATTGTGGAAAAGCTGCCTCCGCCCGAAGGGGACCCGGATGGGCCACTCAAGGCGCTCATCTTCGATTCCTGGTACGATTCCTACCGCGGAGTCACGGTCCTGTTCCGGATGCTCGAAGGCACCGTGAAAAAGGGGCAGAAGATTCGCATCTTCTCCACCAAGCGCGATTTCGAGGTCACGAACCTGGGGGTGTTCTCCCCGGAAGCCAAGGAAGTGAAATCCATGGGCCCCGGCGAGGTCGGCTTCCTTTGTGCCAGCATGAAGGAACTTTCCGACGCGCCTGTGGGTGATACCATCACCGACGCCAAAAATCCTACGGACACACCTTTCCCGGGATTCAAGAAGATCAAGCCCATGGTCTTTTGTGGATTGTATCCCGTGGAGCCCTCGGAGTATGAGCCTTTGAAGGCCGCACTGGAGAAGCTGCAGCTCAATGACGCTGCCTTCTGGTACGAGGCCGAGACCTCCCAGGCTCTGGGCTTTGGATTCCGCGCTGGTTTTCTGGGCTTGCTGCATATGGAAATCATCCAGGAGCGCCTGGAGCGCGAGTTCGATGCCCAGTTGATCACCACTGCCCCGTCCGTGGCTTACAAGCTCGTGAACAATAAGGGCGAGACGATTTACATCGACAACCCCAGCAAGATGCCCGATCCTTCACTGATCGAGTCCATGGCAGAGCCCTTTGCCAAGCTGGAGATTCACGTCCCCAATGATTACGTGGGCGCGGTACTCAAGTTGTGTGAGGAAAAGCGCGGCATCCAGCGCGACATGCGCTATCTGACGGCTACCCGCGTGATGATCACCTACGATATCCCCTTCAATGAGGTGGTCTACGACTTTTTCGACAGGCTCAAATCCGTCACCAAGGGCTATGCCTCCCTGGACTACGAGGTCGAGGAATTCCGTGTGGCCGATCTGGTGAAGCTGGATATGCTCATCAACGGCGATCCCGTGGATGCCCTGTCCATCATCGTGCACCGTGAGCGGGCCACCATCTATGGCCGCAAGGTTGCCTTGAAACTCAAGCGTGCTATCCCTCGCCAGTTGTTTGAGGTGGTCGTTCAGGCCGCCATCGGCCAGCGCATCATCGCTCGGGAACGCAATCCTGCCCTGCGCAAGAACGTGACCGCCAAATGCTACGGCGGTGACATCTCTCGTAAGCGCAAGCTGCTGGAAAAGCAGAAGAAGGGCAAGAAGCGCATGAAGAAGATGGGCAACGTCGAGATTCCTCAGGAAGCCTTCCTGTCGGCATTAAAGGCCGACGAAGACTAGACAACTGGCCCTCGGGAGCCTACCTTCCGGGGGTTGTTTTGCGCATTCATCCCTTCCTGCAGGAAGGAGAAAGGAAAATTATATGAATCCCAAATGGCATGAAGTTCTACGCGAATGGGTAGAAGCCCTGATTTTCGCTCTGCTGCTCGCTCTGTTTATTCGTTCTTTCGTGGTTCAGGCGTTCAAGATTCCTTCGGGGTCCATGCTCCAGACCTTGCAGATCGGTGATCACCTGCTGGTCAACAAGTTCCTGTACGGCATCAAGCTGCCGTTTACGGACATCACGCTGTTCTCGGTGTCCGATCCCGAGTTTGGTGACGTCATCGTCTTCGAATATCCCAAGGACCCCAGCAAGGACTACATCAAGCGCGTGATCGGTCTGCCCGGCGATACCATCGAGGTGGTGGATAACCATCTGGTGCGTAATGGTCAGGCCGTGGACGAGCCGTATCTGGCCGGATTGCCGCCGCGTAACCCCATGGTGCGGACCCACTTCGGCCCAGTGAAGGTGCCCGAAGGGCATTACTTCATGATGGGAGACAATCGTAATAATTCCATGGATTCCAGGTACTGGGGATTCGTCGGGCGTGATGCCATCGTGGGCAAGGCCTGGCGCATCTATTGGTCATGGGCCAGCCTGCTGGATGTCCGTTGGAGCCGTATCGGTTCTTTGGTGGAATAGATATTCGAATAGATTGAGTTGTTGCAACGGCCCGCTTCCGCAAGGAGGCGGGTCGTTTTTTATGGATGAAGATCAGAGGGGAATGATCTGTTGCTCGTTCTGGTGAAAGATACGGATGTGGTGTCGTCTTTCCAGCGCAGAATTGCCCTCAGGAGCAAAGGTGGTCTTGTGGTCTGAAGACGGTGCCCAAGGTGATGTTGTCTCATGGCAGGCCTTGGGGGGCTGGGAGATCTGCTCAGCAATGCGAAGAGGCATCAGGCGGGAACTGGTCGTGAAGGCGCAGGCTCATCCACGTCAGATTCAAGGCGCTTCCCATGAAAAAGATCAGGTAGGCGATGTGGGGGGCAGCCTGGAGAGCTCCGGCAATGAGCCGACCGGCTGGCATGGGGGAGAGGACGTTGATGGTGATGCGGATGATGGAAGCAACGGCCACCACCATCAGGAAGAGTGTGGTGATGCGCAGATGGATCACCATATCTCCGCTGGCGGTGCCGAATTCGCGGATACGGAAGATGCCCAGCAGGCTGAAAATGATCAGCACAATGCACGAGATAATGATCCGGGTCTGGAGATCATCCTGATGGATTCCGAAATAGTAGGCTGAAAAAATTTCGATGGAGGCCAGGACCAGGCCGATACCAGGCAGTTGCCGTGGCGCGCGGAGCAGGCGCAGGAGGCCTTCATGATAGCAGGCCATACCGATGGCAAGCAGGGCGTGGGCAACGAAAAGCGTCAGATTATCAGGCAGGTTGCCGCGTGCTGCAGAGAGCAGAGTGCAGATTCCCCAGAGCAGATAGGCCAGGGCGGACCAGCGGGTTCCTGGGAATGGCTGGGTCAGAAAAGAATACAGCAGTAGCCAGATGCCAAAAAGCAGGCAGATGGCGGATTCAATACCCAGGATGGTGAACAAATCGAGCTGCATGGGGGCGCCTGAGTCTCGTGGCTGTTTCCGATAATGATGCTGGGGCAGTATGTGAAACAGTTGGAGACGCTATCTTTTGCTGCTGAAGAAATCAATGGTGGAAAGGGTGCACGGATGGGGCCGATCGAGGCTGGGATATGAAGACAAGTGAGCAGGGCGTCATCGAACCAGGTCGATGGCGCCCTGCTTTTGGGTGAAGGGGCGGTTATTGTCCCTGCGCTAGGCTGATCTGGATGGCGTGAACTTCTTGGACACATCTGTTCAGGGTCTGCTGCAGCACATCCTTTGGGACCCTTTGCTCGCGTTGCTTGGCGAGGGCAGCAAGGTTGGTGCGGGCGGTTTGTATCCTTCCTAGGATATCCGAACGGCCCTGGTTTTGAGCCTGCTGGGTGCAGGTGTCGAGCCGATTGCCCAACGTGTTCTCATGTCGCTTGCACTGCAATGGATAGGCCTTGCCCAATTGCCAGTTGTCTCGGTTGTGATTGCCTGTTCCTTGCGGTCCCTGCATGCCCATGTCCCGAGCAAAGGCGGCCTGCATCTCCTCTTTGGACATGCCTGCGTATGGATTGTGACCCTGTTCTGGATGTTCGTCCTGGTCGCTGAGACCTCCACCCGTATCCTGGGCACCGACGTTGGAATAGTCCACGTGGGAAGGGGGTGCACCAACGGTTCCAGTGGCTTGTGCGCCATGGTCTTCTGCCGTGGGCCGTTGGGCTGAATATCCGGCCGGACCGTCAGCCGCCTGCGGCAGCGCGATGTCCTTGGGGTTTTCATTCATGTCTTTGTCCGTGAGGCGGGCATCCGCTCCGCTGGCTGCTGCCTGCTGGGTCGGAGTCTGTGGTAATTGCGGGAGTTGATTGCCCTGCATTTGAGCCATGGTGGCTTGCATTTGGGCCATGGCGTCGGCTTGGGCCGCTGCGGCCTGTGTCTGGGCCAGCGCTTGCATCTGGTCGGCCATGGCCTGCATGTCCTGAGGCGATTGTGTCGGGGGCAGTGCTGTTGACTGCGACGGTGGCTTGGTCTCGCGCACAGTCTGCTTGGGGGGTGCTGCTGTTGCGGATTGCGATGCCTGGACTGGGGGCTGTACAGCTGAATTGTTACTTTGCGGTGGTGTCGAGATTACGTCATCAGGTTTGGGCAGGGTCGTCTTAATAACCTTGGTGCGACAGTTGACGGTCACCTGGTTTTCCTGGCCCTGACCGATGCCAAAAGGAAGGGAGCGCAAGCGTGATTCATTCGGACATTCTACGTCGACCTTGTACCTGCCCGGCGGTACTTCGAAGAAGCGCATTGAGGATCGGGAATCAGCCTCGTCCGCATAGGAGTCCGTGGGAATGTCGACGATGCGGATATAGCCGGTGACTGCTTTGCCGTTTTCGTCGACGACAAGCACACCGATTCGCGCATTGGCACAGATGCCGTTGATGTTTCTGTTCTCACCAGATCGGAGGGTAAATGCCTCGCTCTTAATACGCCTGCCAGTGTTGGAGCACTCCATATCCACCACGTATTCACCTGGTGATACGATGAAGCCGGAGGATGCTCCCTTGTGGTCGCCTTCTTTAACATATTGTTCGGTCTTCTGGTCCACAATGCGGATATAGCCCGGGACGTCGCTCCCATCACCATCCTTCATTGTTACGATGACTTGTGATTTGCCAAAAACAATGTCCTTTCGGGTGACCTGGTCCGCAGTCACAGTGACGTTTTTGATGACCTTGTTTTCAGACAGGGTGTCCGGGTTGATTTTCAGGGTGTATGTTCCCGGGGCGAGGCCGAAACTGACACGTCTTCCGCCATCGGAGGCAACGAGCTTGCCGGATGGGTCGAGCACGGAAATCATGACGGAGACGGGCGTCTTTTTGTCATCGAAGCAATTCACGACAAGATTCTTGGCCACGGTCTTTTTGACCACGGTGTCCAGTGCGCCCTTGAGTTTGTCCGCATCCGAAGCCGGGAAGTATTCTCCGCCGCCAGCTTCGGCCATGCACTTGAGCTGAGCTTCCGTCTCTCCTCCAACATCAAAGCCGACCACGTGCATCACAAAATTGATGCCCAGTTTCTTGAGTTCGGCAACAAAGGCACAGGGGTCGGGATCACAGGTTTCTTCTCCGTCGGAGACGAGCAGGAGAGTGGTTTCGTCCTCAAGGTGCTTGATGGCTTCCGCGGTCATGCGGATCGAACGGACGATGGGGGTCTTGCCTTTGGGGTTGATGTCCTTGATTTTGGTCAGGAAGGCCTGCTTGTCGATGGGACCGAGGGGGACAAGTGTCTCTACATCGTCGCAGTCGCCTTTTCGTCTGTGTCCGTATGTGACGAGGCCAATATCAATGTCGTCGGGGAGGTCCTTGACGATGCCGTCGAGAGCCTCCTTGGCGATGGTGATTTTGGCCTTGCCGTTGATCTGTCCCCACATGCTGCCCGAGGCATCGAAAATGAGGACAAGGTTTGTTTTTGTAGCTGCAAGAGCCGTAGTAGGTGTTTGCATGATGAGGATTGACAGCAATGCAAATGCAGTTATGGCGAATCTGCGCATATGCACTCCTTTAGTAGGGGTGATAATAAAGAGAGATTTATGATTACAATAGATGAAATAATTTGTCGAACATTCATGAATATTGGGAGGCTGTTTATTGACCCGTGGGGTTCGTGGTGTCTTGGGTTGAATTGATGCACTGTGGAGAAGTGCCGGTCTGCCATTGAGCTGTACGTTTCGCCTGTAACACCAATTCTGTCGGGGGGCGGCATTTCTGTCTTCACCTTGAGATTACCCGTCAATCCAGATATGCAAGTCGATACCAATGGAACGATATCCCTGGAGTTTTTCGTGTTAGCCAAAGTGTCCACAGCCGCCCTGTTGGGTATCGACGCCTTCCGGGTTGAATTGGAAGTCGATCTGTCCCGCTCCGGGATGCCAGCCTTCACCATGGTTGGTCTGGCCGAGGGCGCAGTGCGCGAGTCCAAGGAGCGTGTCTTTACCGCGCTCAAGAATTCGGGTTTTCGCATTCCCCCCTCAAGGATTACGGTCAACCTCGCACCGGCAGACATGCGCAAGGAAGGCAGTGGCTATGACCTGCCTTTGGCAGCGGCTCTGCTGGCGGCTTCGGGCGTGTTACCGCAGGTGGCGCTGGATGGCTGGATGCTGGCGGGTGAATTGTCGTTGGATGGTCAGCTCAAGGCCGTTCCGGGGATTCTTCCCTTGGCCTTGAAGGCCCGTGAGCAAGGGGCCAGGGGCTTGATCGTGCCTCCGGGTAATGCCGCCGAGGCCGCAGTGGTGGAAGACGTAGCGGTGTACGCGCCCGAGACTTTGGCTGATGTCGTCCGCCTGTTGACCGGAGAATTGATACTGGAGCCCGTCGCGCCAGGTGTGAAGGCGCTGTGGGAAGGCCGCTCCGGGTTTCATGTGGATTTCTCCGAGGTCAAGGGCCAGGAACACGCCAAGCGGGCCATCGAGATCGCAGCGGCTGGTGGGCATAACCTGCTGTTCATGGGCCCTCCGGGCAGTGGCAAAACCATGCTGGCCTCGCGTATCCCCACGGTGCTGCCTCCTCTGGAGTTCGACGAAGCTCTGGAAGTGACCAAGATTTATTCCGTTGCTGGTCTTTTGAATGGCGAATCCCTGAAGGTTTCGCGCCCGTTCCGCAGCCCGCATCATACAATTTCCCATCCCGGGCTGGTGGGTGGCGGTGCCTATCCCCGCCCCGGCGAGGTCAGCCTGTCGCACCGGGGAGTGCTGTTTCTGGATGAACTGCCCGAGTTCAAGAAGCATGTGCTGGAGGTGTTGCGTCAGCCCCTGGAAGATGGACACGTGACCATCTCGCGGGCGGCAGTGTCTTTGACCTACCCAGCGGATGTGATGCTGGTGGCGGCCATGAACCCCTGCCCGTGTGGCTATCTTGGTGACAACAAGCACGCTTGTGCCTGTTCGGCGCGTCAGGTGGGGCAATATCGCAGCAGGATCTCCGGGCCATTGCTTGATCGAATCGATCTGCATGTGGAGGTGCCGGCGGTGCCTTATCAGGACTTGAAGCAGAGTGGTGTTGGTGCGGATTCGGCGTCCATGCGTGGGCGTATCGAGGCCGCGCGAACGGTGCAGGCGAATCGCTACGTTGGATTGCCCGTGCGCACCAATGCGGATCTATCGGGCAAGCTGTTGGATGAGCACTGCGCTCCTGGTGAGCGGGGCCAGGACTTTCTGGGCAAGGCCGTGAACAGTCTTGGCCTGTCGGCCCGCGCCTATACGCGGATTCTGCGCATTGCTCGCACCATTGCCGATCTTGAAGGCGCTGAGCACATCGGGGTGCCGCAACTGGCCGAAGCCGTGAATTACCGCAGCCTGGACCGGGGGAAGTCCTAGTAGGAAGTGTCCCGATGGATGTTTGCGGAGGATATTCTTCCGTATTGCTATTGATTTTCACTCTGCTGACGTTTGAGATGCCTGCTGAGGGCTGGCTGGGAGATACCCAGATAGCGGGCGGCTACAGACTGATTGTTCCCTGAACGCCGCAGAGCCTCCTCAATGAGCTGGATGCGTGCCTCGTGCAGCGTGGGCAGCGTGTCCGCGTGAGTGAATATACTTGTGCGACCGTCGTCCTCTTCCCCCTCATGATGGTTTTCGACGTGTCCTTCAAAGATGCGTTCCTTGATGGAGGTCAGGGACAGTAATCCGCCCCGGTGTTTGCCCACCGCGTCAAACAGCATCGTCTCCAGTTCACGGATATTGCCGGGGAAGGAATAGCTGCTCAGCAGTGACACCAGTTCTTTGGGCGCGCTGGGCGTCTTCTTGTCCAGTTTGGCCGCCGTCAGCGCCAGGAAATGATTCACCAGCAAGGGAAGGTCTTCCTTGCGTTTACGCAACGGCGGGATGTGGACGAGATGTGTTTGTAGTCTGTAATACAGGTCGCGCCGGAAGGGCACGCCGCCTGAGTCCTCGCGGAGGTTGCGATGGGTTGCCACCAGGATGCGCACGTCGGCCTTGCGCGGTAGGTCGGAACCCAGGGGATAGTATTCGCGCTCCTGCAATAGCCGTAATAGTTTGACCTGCAAGGCGGGAGTCAGGTCGCCGATTTCGTCCATGAACAGGGTCCCATTCTCGGCAGTCTTCAGAAGTCCGTCGCGGTTGCTGTGGGCACCTGTAAAAGCCCCCTTGCGATGGCCGAACAACGTGTCAGAAAAGCTTTGTTCGTCCAATCCCGCGACGTTTACGGACACCAGCTTGCCTTTTCGTCCGCTCATGGCATGGATGCCTCGCGCCACAAGTTCTTTGCCCACGCCGGTCTCGCCGGTGATGAGTACGGCCTCGGGCGAAGCTGCAATGGCCTCGGCGTATTGGAATAGTGAAAGCATGGCTGGACTGCGCGTGACCACGCCTTCAAAGGCTTTGGGGTGTTCCCGTGTGTCCGACAGCACTCGCTTCTTGAGTGCCCGGTTTTCGCTGACCATGAATTGGTGCTCGTAAGCCCGTTTCACACACGAGAGCAGCCGCACTTTTTCCACGGGTTTTACCAGATAGTCGAACGCCCCATCCTTCATGCACTCCACGGCGGTGTTCAGGTCGTCCAGGGCGGTGATGACCACTACCACCACCTCTGGATGCGTCTCCTGGATGGATTTCAACAGGCTCTGGCCTCCCATGTAGGGCATGATCAGATCCAGGAGTACCAATCGGATGGAAGGGTCTGCGTCGAGGATGCTCAGCACCTCGCGTCCGTCATCACAGGTCTGCACGTCGCGCATGCCTCCGGCAAGGAGCGTCAGGCGAAAGCTTTCCAGCACTTCATGCTCGTCGTCCACAGCCAAAGTTCGAAATCGTTTCTGTTCGCTATTCGGCATCGAAGTCTCCAGAGGAATCTATCCCTCTCTTGAGGGGGAAGGTCAGGGTGACAGTGGTGCCCCGGCCTTCATGGGAGTCGAAATGGATGGACCCGTCGAGGTCATGCACGATGGTGGAAGACACGGCCAAGCCCAGGCCCGTTCCTCCGCAGTCGCGCTTGGTGGTGAAGAACGGGTCCATGACTCGTCCAAGGTTTTTCTGGGATATGCCTTGGCCCTCGTCGTGGACCATGACGAGGGCTAGCTCACCCCTCTTTTCAGAGCTGACCGTAATGGCACGGCCCGCATCCGGCAGGGCTTGGCAGGCATTTTGGATAACGTTGATGAGTACTTGCTCCAAACGTTGGAAACTGCCCTGCACCACAAGCTCGCCTGGGCACAGGTTCATGTTGAAATGGTCAGTGCTCTTGCGGATCATACTGGAAAGCAGAATCTCGGAGGTGCTGATGACGCGGTTCAGGTCCACAGCTTCGGTGGCCTCACCCATGTCCCGTCGTGAGAACACCAGCAACTCTTTGATGATACGTCCGATACGTCGCGAACCGTCCAGGATGCGGGTGTTCAGTGATGGCAGTGTCTCGCGCAGGATGGAGTAAGGGATGCCACCCAGTTCATAGTCGCCATTCTCCTCGTAGAATTCATCGAGTATCACCCGTGCCTGTTCCCAGGCGTCGGCAAGGGTTTGGGCCGAGGACAGAATGTAGGTGTTGGGGTTGTTGATCTCATGGGCGATACCCGAGGTCAGAACACCCATGGCGATCATTCGGTCTGCCTCGAACAATTGCTGCTGTTGCTCGGCGGCCTCGCGCTCTGCGCGTACGATGGGGGTGATGTCTTCGTAAAGCGACACCAGTTCCACCACGTCGCCGCCGGGACCGAACATGGGGGCGATGGACACCGAGACGATGATCTCGCGGCCTTCGGGCCAACGCAGTACACAGCGGTCCTTGCGTACCATAGCCATTTCCCGGCGGGCACGATTCGCTGGTGTTTCATCCTCGGGGATGGGGGCGCCGTCCAGAGTGAATATCGAGAATTCAGGCCGTGTGAATCCTCCTCCATACGGCAGCGGCCGGATACCCAGGAGCTGCTCGGCCCTCGCATTGGCGTAGGTCACGTTGTCTCGTGCGTCGCTGAGTACGATACTGGCGGGGCTGGTCGTCATGATACGCGACAGGATGTCGCGTTCACGCCGCAGGGCCTCAATGGCTTCCTTCTTTTCGCTGACATCAAGGCAGAATCCTTCAATGAACTCCCCTTCATGTTCCTCGCCGCGGGCCAGGCGGCTGGATAGTGAAACCCAGATGGGATCGCCGTTCTTCGTGAGATAGCGGGTCTCGAAGCCTGTGAACTGCGTGTGCTCGGTCAATAGCCGTAGCCACACGTCTCTGTCATTGGCGTCGTAATAGATGTCACGCATGTCTTGCACGGATTCAATGAGGTCGGCGGGACTGTCGTAGCCCAGAATGGTCGCCATGGATGGGCTGGCTTCCAAGAAACGACCTTGTATCGTGCTCTGGTAGACGCCCATAACAGCATTTTCAAAGATGCTGCGGTACTTCTCCTCGGTTCGTCGTAATTTGCGCTCGGTGTGTTTGCGGTTTTGAATGTTTACGGCCAGGAAAAAGATCAATGTCGCCATGCCGCCAGTGATGCTCGTTCCTCCTGTGATCAGGAAGGTTTGGAACAGGGTCAGTGGTGCGGGTGTCAGGTTCGCCTGGCAGGAGATGATGTTCCAGCCGGGGATGGAGAGCGGTACCCGGATGATGTTGTACCACTCCTTATCCATGCGCACGCGCTGGCCGGAGAGGTCATATTGCAGCGGCGGGATGTTGTCTGGCCCGAATTGGCGGCTTTTGCGCAGACGTTGGCGTACCCCGAGCGTGAGCGGGGCCAGTGAATGCAGCAGCCAACCATCTTGATTGGTGGAGAGCATCACTCCTTCCGGTGAAGCCATGGCCATTTTGTTGGGCTGTGATGCGAGAATTTCGTCGATTTCCTCCATTCCGATTTTCATGACCAGCACGCCTAACGGGGTGTCATGTTTGTCACCGTAGATGGGCACTGCCAGGTGGACGCCACGTTTGCTGGTGAACGCGCCCATGGCTGGGTAGATGGAGATTTCGTTATTCATGGCCTGTTTGAAATAGGGGCGGAACCCGTAGTTCTTTCCCACCAGTGGAGCCTCTAGAGAATCCGCGCTGGCAAAAGTCCGTCCGGTGTCAGAGAGCGTGTAGATGAGCGAGGTGGCGGCCATTTCGTTGACCGTGTTCAAGAGCGTGCGCGAATCCAGAGCATTGGGCGAACCTTGGTCGTATATCTGGATGATGGTGGGGTTTCGGGCCAGGCGTTTGGCCATGTCGAGGCGTTCATGGAGTATGACCCTGATTTGTTCGGCAACGAGCTTGGCAGACAGCTCGTGGGCTGCCCGTCGGTTTTCCATACGCATCATGTGCGCGGCCTCGTAACCGGTTACGGTCAGGACCACCATGAGGGCCACCAGAAAGACGGCGGTTCCTCGGAGACGGGCAGATTCACGGAGGGCGGCTCTTAAGCCATTGAAAATCGGCACTTGGTCAAACATGGTGGACACCTGTGCTGCTGTTGGGGGCGAGCCGGCATGGCCGTCCTTGCGAAAAGGGTCATTGGGGAAAAGAAACTAGCATGTAATGAAATAAATCAAATACCTATAATAAATGTAATAGTCATGCACCATGGCATGTTGTCCATGTTTACTCCTGCGAAGGTCCCTCCCCTATGGTTTTCCGCTCCAGCGCGCAGCGCCGATCCCTGAGAATTCCATAACTCTGGTCATACCTCCCTGCAAGCCTTTCTTAAAGCTATGGTATGCTTAAGCGTCTGTTATTTAAGTATGTTTCTGTGTCGTATGGGGTTTGGCACATGCCTTGCGAAAGAGGGGGAAACAAATTGGAGGTTTACTCATCATGAAAAAGACAACCCGTCTTCGCAATCTGCTTGCTGCCAAGGAATTACTCGTCGCTCCCGGCGCATACGATATGCTCAGCGCCAAAATCATCGAGGCCGTCGGCTTTAACGCTGTGTATCTGACCGGCTATGGCCAGTCTGCCAGTATGCTCGGACAGCCCGACGTGGGGCTGTTGACCATGAGTGAAATGGTCCAGCGCGCCGCCAGCATGGCCGAAGCTGTGGATGTGCCCATCCTCGCCGATGGTGACACCGGTTACGGCAACCCTGTCAATGTGATGCGCACTGTGCGTGAGTACGAGAAAGCAGGTGTTTGCGCCATTCAGCTCGAAGATCAGGTCTTCCCCAAAAAGTGCGGCCATATGTTGGGCCGTAAGGTCATCCCCCAAGAAGAAATGATTCAAAAGATCAAGGCCGCTTGCGATGCGCGCATCGATGAGGACTTTGTGATCATCGCCCGCACTGACGCCCGCACCGATCTCGGTTTGCAGGCAGCTCTGGACCGTGCCGCTGCTTACAAGGAAGCGGGCGCCGACCTGTTGTTTGTTGAGTCTCCCGAGAGCGAAGAGGAGATGCGCAAAATCAATGAGGCGTTCCCTGAGGCTTTCACGCTGGCCAATATGCTCGAAGGTGGCCGCAGCCCCATGCCCAACGTGGCCGAGATGGAAGAGATGGGCTTTAACATCGCCATCTACTGCACCGGACCTCTGTACGCCGCAGCCAATGCCGTGCGTGGCTACTGCGAAACTCTGAGGAAGGACACAACGACCAAAAATATCTGGGACGAGTTGCTGACCTTCCAGGAGTTCAACGATTTCATCGGGTTGAACAAGTACTACGAGGCCGAGAAAAAATACGCCTAGCAACCCGTAGCCACTCTCAAGGAGACTGTCATGAAACAAGGTATCCGACGCATTCTGCTATTCGTCTTCGCCGTGACTCTGCTGGCTGTGCCCGGTATGGCCCAGGCTAAAACCGTGCTCAAGCTGGGGCACTTGGCGCCCATCGACCATCCGTACCACGCCGGGGCCATGCTGCTCAGCGGCATGGTCGCCAAGAAAAGCCATGGAGACATGGAGATCAAAGTTTTCCCGGCTAACCAGCTTGGCAAACAGCGTGAACTGGTTGAAGGCGCGCAGCTTGGCACTGTGGACATGGTCCTGACTTCCGACGTGCTGCTGTCCAGTTTCGAAGAAACCATGGGTGTGTTGAACATGCCCTTCTTATTCCGTGACATCGAGCATGTGGGCAAAGTTCTCGATGGTCCAGTGGGCCAAGAACTGTCTGCTAACCTGGCCAAAAAGGGCCTGGTGGTGCTGGGTTACTGGGAGAATGGCTTTCGTCACATCACCAACTCCAAGCACCCCATCAATACCCCCGCAGACCTTAAGGGCCTGAAGGTGCGTACCCCCAGCGGTTATATCTTCATTGAATCGTTCAAGGACTTTGGTGCGTCTCCCACGCCCATGGCCTTTGGCGAACTGTACTCGGCTTTGCAGTTGGGCACCGTGGATGGCCAGGAAAATCCAGTGGCCCACGTCGTGACCCAGAAGTTCTATGAGGTGCAGAAGTACCTGTCCCTGACTGGTCACATCCATGTGAGTGAGCCGTTGGTCATGAGCAAAGTGATCTATGACTCTCTGTCCCCAGAGCAGCAGAAGATCCTGCACGAGAGTGCCGCTGAGATTGCCGTTTGGAGCCGTGCCAAAGTCGCCGAGGAAGCGAGCGAGAAGCTCGAATTCCTCAAGACCAAGATGAAGGTGAATACCGCTCAGCGCAAGACCTTCGCAGCCGCCTCCGAGGCCTTGTATGAACATTACGAGGGCAAGTTTGGCGCACTGATTAAGGAAATCAAATCAGCCATATAGGTCAGTTACTGATCAACACCCCCAACGTTCGTGGGCGGGATTTATCCCGCCCACGAACGCCCTGCCGCAAAGGAGTCTCCCCATGCAATTGCTGCGAGCGGTGAACACGTTCTTTAACAAATACCTGTCCATGCTGATCGCGGTGGCCTTTTCGATGATGACCCTGCTGATCTTCGCGCAGGTGGTCTGCCGCTACGTGTTCCAAGATCCGCTGTCCTGGTCTGAAGAGCTGGCACGTTACATCTTCATCTGGCTGACCTTCTGCGGTGCCAGTGTGGCCTTCTACGAAAATACACATATCAAGGTGTCCTACTTCATCGAGCGTATCGGCAATCCGAGGCTCCAGGCGGGTATGTTCCTGATCGCCGACGCTCTGTGCCTGTGGTTTCTGTGGGTCTTCGTCACGGATGGTGTCGTGGTGGCCTCGCGGGTTCTGTCCCTGGGACAGGTCTCGTCCTCCATGGGCTTTATTCCCGTGGGTATTGTCTACCTCGCTGTGCCCATCGGCAGCCTGTTTATGGCCCTCAACGTCCTGTACCACGCGCTGATGCATGTCCAAACCATCCTTGGCAAATCCTAGGGGTATAATTATGGGAACCACCCTCTTTCTTAGCTTTTTTATATTCGTTCTCGTCGGCGTACCCATCGCTGTGGCCTTGGGGCTGTCCTCGCTGGTGGCCCTTGTCATGCACAGTCATGTGCCGCTGATGGTGTTGGTTCAAAAGGCCTACGGCGGTGTCGATTCGTTCACTCTGATGGCCATTCCGTTTTTTATCCTGGCGGGAAACATCATGTCCTCGGGTGGTGTGTCCTCACGCCTGGTGAACTTGGCCAACTGTTTCTTCGGGCGCTTTCCGGGCGGTCTGGCGCACGTGGCCACGGCGGCATGCACATTCTTCGGTGCCATCTCCGGTTCGGCCCCGGCCACAACCGCGGCCATCGGTTCGGTTATGGTCGGCCCTATGCGTGAGAAGGGATACTCTCGCGTGTTCTCCGCTGCTTGCGTTGCTGCGTCGGGCACCATTGGTCTGCTCATCCCCCCGAGTATCACCATGGTCCTGTACGGCGTCATCACCGGCGCATCCGTGGGTAAACTGTTCTTGGGTGGTGTCCTGCCCGGTCTGCTTATGTGCAGTGCGCTCATGAGTGTGAACTACGTGGTTGCCAAGCGCCATGGCTATGGCGGTGGCGATAAGGTGGGCTTAGGCCAGACCATGAAAGCCATCAAAGACGCCTCGCTGGCATTGCTCATGCCATTGATCATTCTGGGCGGTATCTACGGTGGTGTGTTCACACCCACTGAGGCGGCGGTTGTAGCCGTGGTCTACGGCCTGATTATAGGTCGATATGTTTACAAGCAGCTCGACAATAAGCGACTTTACGAAGTCGTGCTGAGTACCGCCAAAAGCGCAGCGGTCATCATGTTCCTGGTAGCTACGGCCCATTGTTTTAGCTACCTGATGGCCAGCGAACAGATTCCTCAGGCTCTGACCAACTCCATGCTTAGCGTCTCCACAAATCCTTCCATTCTGTTGTTCATGATTTGTGCATCCTTGCTGGTGGTGGGCACGTTCCTGGATAATGCCGTGGCCGTGGTCCTCATGGCTCCCATTTTCCACCCGGTGATTATGTCTGCAGGCATCGACCCCGTGTATTTCGGGGTGTTGTTGGTGCTGACGCTGTCCATCGGTCAGGTCACCCCACCTGTGGGTCTCTGTCTGTTCGTGGCCTGCGACTTGGGCAAGGTGAGTATCGAAAAGCTGTCCATGGGCGTTCTGCCATACTTGCTGATCCTGGTGTTGGTGATGGTCGTGTTGATCCTGTGTCCCGATATCGTTCTCTTTATCCCGAATCACATGATGCAATAGACAGGCTCCATGGTGTCGCCCTAAGAACTCCCAGGGCGTCGATTCGGGAGGTCAGCGCAGAACTCAACTCATGATCTCTGCGTTGACCAGTCCCCTCCGGGTCCCGGCATGTGTCCGGGGCCCGGTTTTTTTAAACGCTTCCTACCTATCCCCTGAGTGTCTTCGTGTGCGGGGGCTTTATTCAAAGGAGTTCTCTGTTTTATGGGGCAAAGGCACCTGCTGCCAATTCATGGCCTGTCGGCCCGCGCCTATACGCGGATTCTGCGCATTGCCCGCACCATTGCCGATCTTGAAGGCGCTGAGCACATCGGGGTGCCGCAACTGGCCGAAGCCGTGAATTATCGCACCATGGACCGCAATCCCCTCTAGCCTGTCAAAATCATTGCGCCGGGCTAGAGCTGGTCCGGATCACACCCCCTGATCGACTCTCTGCTGTTCCCGCTGAATGTAATCGAAGAGCTGTTTGGACTGTTCGCCGTAGACACGGATGGTGTCCATATCCAGTACGATGTCAACTCGCTGCATGAGCATGCGGTCATCACCATCATGGATATGAGGCATGACTCCGGCAAAGGAGAGTCCCAGTGCTTCGCATTCTTCTACAAGCATAGGGCTGGCGGGAGCACCCAAAGGGAGAAAGGCGTATACGGCATCCCGTCGCTCGCGTTTGCACTGGCGCAAGGCTTCTGCAATCTCTTTCGCTGTATCGGGTCCGATGGCATGCACTATGATGAACACCACGTTCAGCTCGTCGGGCAACGGGAAGACACTGACTCTGGATTCGCCCAGAGGGTACTCAGTGTCTGGGGTTCCAATTTCCCGGGGCAATTCAAGCCAGCCGTAGATGTTGGAGACCATTGTTCTATGTCGCTCGGGAACGTACACCGTGGCAGGAGAGCGGTCGAAGGCACGGTAATGGTTGACCACCGAGCCCTTGGGTTGGACCGACGTTGCCAGTTCTTTGGCATGCATCCCCGAGGCAGTAATGGCCAGCATGATGCTGCATGGCCTGGAACCATAGCAGTTCTGCATGGCCTTCTGAGAAAAGGTGTGGGTGGTCACCGAGCAGTCGAAGGTTCCACGATGCCCGGCTTTCTTCGCCATGGCGGTGACGGCGTCCGCCATCTGTTGTGTCGCCCCTGGGCAACGGAAGGCCGGGTCGATGAAAGCCAGCCCCATCTCGCCCACAGGGACATTCGGATCATGAATCTTCAGGCCCGCGTGCCAGACCATCTGGTTGCTGGCCGGGTCGATGGCCACCACTGGTACGAAGGTTCCCTTGTCGAATGCTTCGGTCAGCGCCTCGAGATCATAGAGAAAGGCTTCCTGGGTATAGCCGTAGCAGCGCCAAGCCAGCTGGCAGATATGAGGGAGTTCCTCCCGGGTAGCGGGGCGGACGATGGCGTTCTTGACCGTGGGACGATCGCGCCCGCGCCGCACAGGCTGGACCTCCAGCAGTTCCTGGGGCAGCGCCCCATAGGGGATGGTCTTGATTAGGCGGGTCTCCTTGCCCTTGCGCCCGTGGCTCAAAAATTCGAGGGAATCCACGGCCTTTTGCATGAGCAGTGTGCCTAGTCCGGGCATGTCCATGTTTTCGAGATCGTCGGGAGTGTAGCGCTGCCCTTGCTGTGGGGTGAAAGGAATACCTCTTTCGCGAATGGAGATTACCAGCGAATTTTCATGAACGCAGAATTCCACGTCGATGGCCTCCCCCTCCACAGGGCCAGAGAAATGTCTGATTGCATTCCCGAAGGCTTCTTCCACAGCCATGCCGAGAAGTTGGCTGTCGGTTTTGCTGAAGCCCAGCAGGTGAGAGATCTGTGAGGTAAACTGCACGGTGGGCCTGACCATAATCAGATGGACCGGTACGGAGAGACTTCCCAGGGGGATACGGTGTGGGGATACATGGATGTCGGGCATTGCAGGCTACCTTCCTGGCACATTTCCGGGAGAGTGGGGTGCGTGTGATGCGAGATTGCGAATTCGAGTTTGGACGCTGCAGTTCACAGTTCATACTTGTAGGAGTAATTGATTGTATTTGTTGGTATCCATAAATCAAAGGAGCGTAAAGTGCCCCTACGAAAGGTTCTTCTTGTCATGAGCAAGGCCCGACTCTTCCGAGACGGGCCTTGGTTGGTGATGTGTTTTGGGCTATTCGCTTGCTGACCAAAAGCAGCGCTTGGGCGAGTGGACCTTGCCCTGCTTTTTAAGTTCCTGGATGACTTTGGAGACATCCTTTGATTCCAGCCCAGTTCCTTGGCGATTTTACCTGGGCGGACGGGTTTGCCTGCCACTTTCATGGCCTCCTTGTTGTTGGCATTGATTACTGATAGTGGCAGCAGGAGGGAGAGGTCAACAGCAACGTGAACAGGTAGGATTTTGGAGCCCATGCTGGACCGAAAGTTCGGGGCGTGGCATAGAATAGAGGCAAGAATGTCTGATAATGTCTTATCTGGAATGCTCATTCAGGAGGACACAGATGGGTAAAGGTTTAATGATCCTGTGCTGTCTTGTCCCATTCCTGATGGGAGCATACCCGCTACCCGGTGGTGGACTGTCGCAGGATGTGACACTGCTGGTGGAGCCAGGACGTGGACCGGTGGAGGGGTATTATAAGGCCCTGATTGAGTTGGCCCTGAAAAAAAGCGGATACATCGGTAATGTCTCCGTGGTGCGCTATCCCCCGTCGCAATTGAGCAATACCGATCTGGTCATCAACTCAAGCGATCCGTATACCATTGTCGCGGGAACAAATCCCCGATTCGAGGAGCAGATGCTTGCCGTACATGTCCCCATCTACCTTGGGCTGGGGAGTGGATACCGGATCATGCTCATTCGCAGGGATTCGCAACAGCGTCTGTCCACGGTTAAGACCTTGAAGGATTTGCAGGCGTTCAGTGTGGGGCAGGGTCGGGGCTGGTCTGATATCCCCATTCTGGAGAACGCAGGACTTACCGTGGTGCAGGGAGAACAATATCGGGATCTGTTTCCCATGTTGGCCTGGGGGCGTTTTGATCTTTTTTCGCGTGGGCTTTTCGAGGTCTACCCGGAGTATGAGTCCTATCGTGAAGAGTACCCCACCCTGGCGGTGGAAGAGCGGCTTGTGGTGGTCTATCCCTTTGCCATTTTCTTTTTCGTGTCCCGCGAGCATCATGAGCTTCATCGGATATTGGAACAGGGGTTGTCCAAGGCCTATGCCAGCGGGGAGTTGCAGGATCTGCTCATGGCTCAACCCACAGTCTCCGATGCACTGACTCGAGCCCGGCTGGACAAGCGCATGCGCATTGATCTGCCCGCCTATGACATGACTCTGGAAACGTTGAAGGCCATTCAGGCTTATCCTTTTGTTTTCGGCAAGGAAAAAGGACAGCCGCCTTATTAGACCGGCGGTGTCCGCTATTTAGAACTTAATATGAGCCCCATTTCGGGGGGAGGATTCATGAATCTCGATTTTGATGTCAGTAAACATAGTGACCAGATCATTGCCTGGTTGACAGTTAATGGAATTGATCTGCTCATGGCGCTGTTGATCCTGTTGGTGGGTATCTGGTTTGCACGGCGCGTGAGAGATGCGGCACAGGGGACCTTGGAGAAGCGGGAAGTGGATATCCTGCTGTCGAATTTCGTGGGCAACGTCGTGTTCTATGTTCTGGTGCTGACAGTGCTCATCGCGGCTCTGGGGCAGTTGGGGGTCGATACCACCTCGTTCATCGCCATTGTGGGTACGTTGGGTCTGGCCATCGGCCTGGCGGTAAAGGATAATCTGGCAAACTTTGCTTCGGGCGTGGTCTTGATTCTGGCTCGGCCCTTCACCGTGGGGGACTATATCTCCGTGGCAGGCGTATCCGGGACGGTCAAGAATGTGACCTTGGGCAATACGGTTCTGTCCACTCCGGATAACCAGAAGATCATCGTACCCAACACCAAGATCACCGGTGATGTGATTACCAACGCCACGGCCAACAACACCAGGCGTATCGATCTGCTGATCGGCATCGGCTATGGCGATGATATCGCCAAGGCCAAGAGCGTGGTGCAGGGGTTGCTTGAGGCTGAGTCCCGGGTGCTGGATGACCCTGCCTACACTGTTGCCGTGTCCGAGCTTGGGGACAGCAGCGTGAATCTGGTGGTCCGCCCCTGGGTGAAAACCGAGGACTACTGGGGCGCGCGGTTTGATTTGACCGAGCGTATCAAGCTTGCCCTGGACGAGAATGGCATCTCCATTCCCTTCCCACAGCGCGACATTCATATCGTGTCCGGTGGCGAATCCTAGGCGCCATTCATTCCTCTCCTGATCGGGCGGAATTACGAAGCAGGCTCCGCATGGTTGAACATGTGGGGCCTGTTCTGTTGTTGCGTGGTGGCGACTAATGGCACTGAGATGTTCAATAGTCCGGTGGGCGGAGAGTCCACTTCTTTTCGCATACTGCGCCTGAGAATGGGCTATGCTGGTTGTTCCCGGGGCAGAGAGGCGGTGATGATTGCGCTGCCGTTGTCCTGGAGTGTAAAAGTCAGCATTCCTCCAAGATTTTTCAGGTTTCGATAGGCCAGAGCCAGGTCCAAAGTTCCACCGCCTTCTTCAAAAGGCATGAGCAGGGTCTCTGCGTCAGGAGGCAAAACCTCGGCCATGTCATCGGCGAGGTTGAATTCCGCAGTAACGTGCGACGGAGTCTGGCTGGTCGTGATAATAAGTTTGCCCTGTGTGCTCATTTTTTGGGTCAGGTGATTCAAGACACTGGCAAAGGTTTCGGTCAGAAGGGCAGCGTCCGAGGGAATGTCGTCAATCTGCATGTCGAGCCTGGGGCGCACGTCCAGTCCCCGGGGAACAAGCCACGGAGTCAGTCGGTCCAGGCAGTATGTCATGATGGCCGACACGTTGACCGCTTCGGTCTTGACCGGCACCGGAGCCACATAGGCACTGATGCGGTTCATGAGCCCTTCCAGCCGACGGGCCTGTTCGAGAATGATCTCAGCCTCGGTGATATCCGGGTGCTTTTGCGCCAGACGTTTGGCGAATCCTCCCAGGGACATGAGTGGATTGCGGATTTCATGGGCCAACTCGTGGGAGACGGCACCCAAGGTGTTGAGTTTTTCGCGCTGGACCAGAACTTTATCCAGGAAGGCCCGCTCGGTGACGTCGGTGATGATGCCCTTGATGGGGGCCTCGGATTGGTCGTTGTCATCGCATCCGGAACCGATGGACTTGGCCTGTAAACGCAGTTGGTAGCCCTTCTTGTGGCGCATCTTGAACTCCAGGGCGAACCCAGAGTTATCGAGGCAGGATTGTTCAAGGGTTTTGGTGACTTGATCACGGCTCTCCGAGGCAATCAGACCCATGAATTTCCCGGGGATATCCACCAGTTCTTCGGGGGCATACCCCAGGATTTCGCTGCTGGTATCGTTGATGAAGCGAAGAGTGAGATCCTTGTCCAGGGTGAAAATCAGCACGGGCAGGTTCTGGACAAGATCCCTGTAGCGCTGCTCGGCACGGCGGACCTTTTCTTTCAGGGCCCTTCGTTCCAGGCAGTTGCGGATGGTTTGTTCCAACACGTCGAAGTTGAGGATGGGCTTGATGACATAGTCCCAGGCCCCGGCTTTGAAGGCGCCGATGGCATCGGAGATGTTGGCGTTGGCCGAAACGATGACCACCGGTGTTTCCGGTGAATGCTGATGAATACGCTCAAGGACTTCGAGTCCCGAAAGTTCGGGCAGGCCCATATCCAGAAGCACGAGGTCCGGTGACTGTTCGAGGAAGATATCGACGCCCATGGCTCCGTCCGAGGCTTCCAGCACCTCAAAGCCGCTGTCTTCCAACCAGGCCACGATGGAATTGCGAACGTTCTTGTCATCCTCGATGCTCAGGATACGCGCTGGGGTGGTGATCATGGAGTCGCCTCCAGGTCAACCGCCTGCCTGGCTGTTAATGTGGCGGGCAGGATCAGGTAAAATTCGTTTCCAGACGCCGTAGCTCGTTGTCCAACTCGCCCCCCGTGTAGCTCAACGATCTGTTTGACGAAGAACAGACCGTGTCCGGTGCCTTCCACTTTTTCGGCTTGGGAGCCGCGTACTCCTGCCTGGAACAGTTGCGAACCTGTCTCCTCGGGAATGGGGGGGCCTGTGGTAAAGAGGCCAAATCGTATTCCGGGTTTGCCGGGGCCCAGGGCATGAGGGATGCGCTGGATGGAGCAGGACAGGCTTTTACCTTGTCCCGAGCCGTCCTGCGGAGGAGAGGTGTATTTGAGGGCATTGGAGAACAGGTTGGCGTAAACTTGGGCCATGAGCCCCACATCCACATACAGTTCATTGGCGGGCGATGGGCCCGGGGGGGGGCACTGGTCAACCTCGATGTTATTCTCTGCCAGTCGTGGCAGGTAGTGATGCAATTGGGGTTCGATGATCTGGGTGACCATGTCGCAGGCCCGACGCTCCAGAACATAGTGGCCTTTTTCGAAATGGCTCTGCCTGAGCAGGGTTTCAAGGTACAGGCTGGTTTGCTCGTAGTGGGTGATGATCTCGGAGAACTGGGCATCAAGCTTGGTCTGCAAGTCCATGACGTCGGCGCAGTGAGGGCTGCCCGCGTTGAGCATGCGGCGCTGAAGAGGACCGAGCTGGTCGATGGTGCGTTTGAGTCGATTGAAGAACAGCTTGAAATACATGTTGGGCACGATCACATTGTGGCCGATGTCTTTGGCCAGACTGCGGATGAATCTCAGGTGCCGTTCGTTGGTTTCGTGCATCATGCGGTTGTGCAACTGGAATCCGATGCGATTGGCATATTTCTCCCAGAAGAGACTGTCACCAGAGGCCATGCGTTCCGCGGGATGGACCTCTAGGCAGCCGATGACGTCTCCGGGTGGATCAAAGGGCAGTTCTTTGATGTGTCTGGGGTTGGCCCGGATGGGGAAATACCAGTGTTCGTCCCGCCGGTCGGGATGCTGCGGGATTGCTGGCGAGGTTTGGAACAACCCTGGGTGCAGGGCATCACTTCCGGTGCATGCGATGCAGCGCAGGTTGAGCTTGGGAGTTACTAGGTATAGGGCGCAGTCCAGGCCGAAAATTACCTTTGGGACCATGACGCAGATGGCTCGGAAATCCTCTTCGCTCTCGAACTCCTGAACCAGGTCAAAGAAGATGTTCAGGGCACCGCTTTGGGGCTCCGTGAATTCATAGCTGGAGTAATCGGCTGTTTTGGCCTTGATGCGCGCGGCGATGGGATCGGCCCTTGCCGGACGCGGGCAATGGATGCTCGTGATAAGCCCCGGGCTTGGGGGCGGTTTGTCGTTCTGATTCATGGGCTCCGTCCGCGCTGAAGGCCTAAAACTATTATGGGCTCATGCAATAATGACAAATTGCGGTGTAATTGCAAGGTCTGGATGATGGATAGTCTTCGATTCTGTTTGTATTGAGTCTCAACACTATGTTTTGCGAGGTGTGGCTGTTGGTGGTACAGGACTCAGAGCTGCGTGGTTGGATGTGTCTGAAAATGAAGGACAATGGCCTGTGAAGGATGGGAGATGAAAAAAGTACTCTATGTCTTTGACTCCTGGCTTGAAGTAGCCGCCGGTCTGTTTATCACGGTCGTGCTGGTGCTTTTCTCCTCTTACAATTTTTTGTTGTTCCATACGCTCTCAGAACTGTTCAGCGTTGTTGTTGCCTTCTCGATGTTCGTGTTGGCCTACAGCTCGCGTGAGCGTATTCAGAGCGGATATCTCATTCTGCTCGGGGCGGCCTATTTCCATATAGCTACAATCGACCTGCTGCATACCCTGGCGTTCAAGGGGATGGGGGTCTTCCCCGGGCATGATGCCAATCTTCCCACCCAGCTATGGATAGCAGGGCGATATCTGGAAGGCTGTGCCCTTTTGGTTGCGGGCCTGCTGGCAAGCAGAAGGATTAATTTGACCGCTGCGTTCTGGGGCTATGCCCTGCTGGGTATGGGGCTGATCGCTGGCATCTTTATGGGCTATTTTCCGGATTGCTATGTCGATGGACAGGGGCTGACACCATTCAAGCGAATCAGCGAGATTGCGATCTGCGTCCTGTTCCTGCTGGCTCTGCTCACTCTGGGGCGTGCCCGTGCAGTGATTGGAAGGGCCGCCTATTGGTTGATCTCTCTCTCCATTGTCTTTTCAGTGGGTGCGGAGTTGTTGTTCACGTTCTACGTGAGTGTCTATGACCTCTCGTTGATTGTGGGGCACTTTGCCAAGGTGGGCTCGTTCTACCTCATTTTCAAGGCCGTGGTGGAAGCTGGATACGCCAGACCGCAGGATGTTTTGTTCCGGAAGTTGAACAGCAGCCGTGAGGAGTTGCAGGCGGCTCAGGGGCTGGCCCGGTTCGGGAGCTGGCACGAGAATCTGGAGACAGGTGAGACTGGTTGGTCTGATGAACTGTATCGCCTTCTGGGCTATTCCCCGCGGGAGATGGCGCCTTCGGGCCGGTTGATTGAGCGACATATTCATCCCGACGATTTGCCATCTTTGCAGGCCGACATGGACAAGGCTCTGGTGGAAAAATCCATGTTTGATCGGGAAGTTCGGTACTCAACCACCAGCGGCCAAGCCCGCCACGCCAGGGTCATGGGACGGGTTTTGGACCTGGGGAATGGCCCCGAGCGTCTTGATGGCAGCTTCCAGGACATCACCGATCGGAAACAGGCCGAACAGCTGCGGGCCGATGTTGACAGCATCACCCGCCATGATTTGCGGACTCCGTTGTCGTCGATCATTTCCTATGCCGAATTGCTTCATGACGAGCAGGACCTGAATGAGGAGCAGCGGGATATGGTTGCCCGCATTGCTGGTAACGGATTCAAGATGTTGGACCTGCTCAACCGTTCTCTGGATTTGTATCGCATGGAGCAGGGCACCTTTGAGATGTCCGCCAGACCTGTGAACCTTTCGCTTGTTATGGAGAGAGTGATGGAGGATCTGGCCGAGAAGGCGAAGCGCCGGCAGGTGGCATTTATGCTGGAGGAGTACCCCTCTGAAGGAAGCGGGCGTATCCGTGGAGATGATCTGCTGTGTTATACGCTGTTTGCCAATCTGGTTCAGAATGCAGTGGAAGCGTCTCCTCAGCGGGGCGAGGTTCGTATCCGGCTCGAAAATAATGGTCAGGCCAGAGCCACGGTCTGGAATGACGGGGTTGTTCCAGAGTCCGTGCGTGAACATTTTTTTGATAAATACGTGACCAGCGGCAAACCCAAGGGGACCGGGCTGGGGACCTACAGCGCCCGGCTGATTGCTCAGGTGCATGGCGGTGACATCGGTTTCAGCACCTCCGAGGACGAGGGTACTGCCGTCTGGGTGACGTTGCCCAAGTCCTGACTTTCAGGAGTCTGTTCGCCCGAAGATTCTTTGATATCGGCGAATCGTTTTTTGAGTTGACCCTTTGCTGCCAGACCCAATAAGATGGGGTTGTTCAGTATAAAGCCAAACCTGTTGCGAGGCAGGGACGGAAAGCCACGGATCTCAATGAGAACGCCGGGTTGCCTGGATGGCCGCATCCTCCATGCACAAGGCCGAAGCGCCGCAAAGTCGCAACGACCCTCTCCCGAATCTCCATCCGTTTTCTGCCCCATTGCCTGGTTTGGCGAGGGGGGCTTATGGCTCGTATCAATGTGGACGTGGTGAATCCGTTTCTGAATGCCGTGGTGGAAGTGTTGTCCACCATGGCCCAGGTGCGGGCGGCACCGGGAAGCCCGTATCTGAAGCAGGACAGCTCAGCTCGTGGCGATGTGTCGGGGCTGATCGGTATTACGGGAGAGGTGCAGGGCACCATTGCCGTGACATTCTCTGAGCGTTGCGCCTTGGCTATTGTGGGCAACATGCTTGGCGAGCGGATGACCTGCATGGATGAGTGCGTCATCGATGCCGTGGGTGAGTTGACCAATGTGATCTCGGGCAAGGCCCGCCAGGGATTGGAACAAATCGGCCAGACATTCAGCGCTGCGATTCCCCAGGTCATCACGGGGCAGGGGCATGCCATCGTTCATTGTGGTGATCCGGTGCTCTGTCTGGCATTTACCACGCTGTATGGTGACATCATCGTGGAGGTCGCCTTTGGCGATGGTGCGGCGCAGGTCTCTGTCGATGGGGCAGGTCCAAGGGATAAGGCCCGGGCGTATTGAGTGCCTGTCTAGCCTAGCCAGCGCGGAACATGCTTCCAGGCCCCGGATAACTCGTGGTCATGGGTTGCGCCGTGATGATCCAGCGAGTGCAGCAGGGCCCAGAATTCGGCAGAGTGGTTGAGCTGTTTGATGTGGGCCAGTTCGTGAAGCAATACGTGCCTGGTCAGGGGCCGGGGCAGGAAGAGCAGCTTGCAGTTCAGGCTGATGGTGCCGCGGGCCGAACAGCTTCCCCATCGTGATTTTTGAGCCCGGACTCGGGCGCGCTCAAAGGGCAGGTGTATTTCTTCAGACAGCTCACGCAGCCAGGGAACAAGGTGCAACCGTGCCTGCTGTTTGAGCCAGGTCAGGATGCACTTGCGGCAGGCTGATTGATCAGACGAGTCCCCTGTGAGCAGAAGGCTGTCCGGTCCGCTCTGGGTCAGGGCCGGAGCTTTGCGCGGGTTGTGCGCGATATCGATGCGCAGGACCCTGTCCAGGGTCTGGAGATTCAGTTCCCCGGGCATGAGCGGTGGTTCGGAAGACCATCCACCCTCCGACAGCCGCTGAATCTGTCGATGCAGCCACTCCTTACGGTCGGCCACGATGCTTGGCACCCGGTCCCTGTCAAACCCCTTGGGCACGACCACTTCCACCCCCGAGCGTGGACTGACACGCAAGGTCACTCGCTTGGCCCGGGAGCTTTCACGGACGCTGTAAGCCGGGAGGGGGGCATGCGGAGGGGTGTTGGTCATGTGTCCTTCAGCGCTTCAGAGAATCGGTACTGTGGGGCAGGACTCGTGGGAGTCATTTTGTACCCTGTGTGGGAAGTCGTCTCGAGACACCTGCCTTGCCCAGGGTTGGGAGCGGAAGTCATTCAAGGGCTGCTGGCCCGGCTGACGGTTTTGCCAGGCCGGGCCAGAAAGGGCTGATTAGCCCATGCAGCACTTCTTGTATTTTTTTCCGCTGCCGCAGGGGCAGGGCTCGTTGCGACCGATCTTGGGGGTTTCGCGACGCACGGTGGCTCCGACAATGTTGCCGTCCACATACAGCCAGTGCTCGCCTTCGCGGCGGAACTGGGCGTATTCGTGATGTTCGTTGCGTCCACCGGACTGTTCGAAGACGGCGGTGAATTCCACTTCGCCAGTCTCATCGTCGGGGCCGCCGTCCTTGGTGTCATGAACGGTCAGGCCCAGCCATGTGGCGGAGTCGGACCACTGCTGCGCGCCTTCGGGATCGAAACTCTTGTGCTTCTCGGGGCCAGGCTGGTCTGGATGTAGTCGATGTTGCCCACCACATAGGCGCTGTAGCGCGAGCGCATCAGTGCTTCGGCAGTGGGAGCAGGGGTGCCGTTGATGATGGGCTCGCAGCAGGCCGTGTATTCCTTGCCGGAACCGCAGGGACAGTCCTTGGGTTTGGTCATTGATGCTCCTTGATATGTTCGTGCACGGCGGCATCTGTCAGGGCCTGCACGTCCTGTTTGCTCAGGGGACGTTTGTCGGGCAGGAAGGCCATGATGAATGCTCCGCCGTCCGCTGTAAGGTTGACCTTGGTTTCACTGGTCGCGTCGGCCAGTTGCGCCTGGATGCGCTCCACCAGCAGGGCCAACAGATCCGTACGTACGGAGTCCTCGATGCTCAGGCGGTAAAATGCCAGCTGAGGATCGATGGGGAACCGTTTGATGCGGATTTGCGGGGCTGGTGCTTTCATCTAGCTCAGGGGTTTCAAGGTTGGAATTTCATGATGGTGGCAGCCGTGGCCGTCATCACCATGGTCATGGTCGCAGATATCAGGCTGGTCCTGGACCTTTCCGTCCAGCCAGGCCTGCAGGCCTTCGCGCACTGAACCTTCCAGACCGCGGATGGTCTGGATGCCGGATTCGGCCAGCTTGTTCACGGCGCCTTGACCCATGTTGCCAGCCAGAAGGGTGGTCACACCCTCGGAGGCCATGGTGGCGGCGATGTTGGATTTGCAACCGCAGCCCTCGGGGGCGGCCACATGTTCTTCGACCAGGACTTCCTTGGTCTCGTCGTCCAGGGTCAGTACGGTGAAGAATTCGCAGTGTCCAAAATGCGAGTCTACGATATGCACGCCATTGTCGTCGGTTTTCGTGGGAATGGCAATCTTCATGGGGAGTCCTCCGGTGTTGCTTGGTTCGGAGGGGGAGTATAAGACTTGTTCGCTAGGGGTCAATGCCGATTCGAATCGGCTGTGCCCTAGTATTTCGATAGGATAAAAGGGTCAAGAATAAGATGGATATCGTTTATATCAATGCTCAGTTGAGCATCCCCATGGATGAGGTGCAATTCACGGCTGTGCGCAGTGGTGGACCCGGCGGTCAGAATGTGAACAAGGTCGCCACCAGCGTAACGTTGATTTTTGATGTTGCGGGGTCGCCCTCGCTGTCCGGGCCGCAGCGTGTCAGAATTCAGGACAAGCTCGCCAATCGTATCGGGCGCGATGGAGCTTTGCGTTTGACTGCGCGCGACACTCGCAGCCAGTTGTCCAACAAGGAGTTGGCCGTCAAACGGTTTGCCGAGCTGTTGCGCGAGGCCTTGAAACGCCCCAAGGCCAGGCGTAAGACCCGGCCTACACTGGCCTCCAAGCATCGCCGTCTGGACTCGAAGAAGCAACGTGCAGGCCTGAAGAAGACTCGCGGCAAGGTCAGTTCCGAGGATTGAAACGCCAACTGTTGAGTGATCAACAGTTGGCGCTACGTGCTATAGTCCCTTTTGTTCGAACCATCGGAACAGAGCAATTCCCCCTGCCCAGGACAGCCCGACCAGTATCCAGTGATTGATGCCAAGCAGTCCGGGAAGGGTTGTCTTGCCAAGGTCACCCCAGGTCAGGATTGTGACCTTGATTGCGGGGTAGGCTTCGGCATACAGAGCCGCGCCAACAAGCATTCCAAAAATGCCCCACAGGGCGTCCCATCGGCCTTCTCCCAGTGCCCCGGCGGAAGTCCCTGGGCAGTAGCCCAGCATTGCCCAGCCGATGCCGAAGAGCAGGCCGCCCAGAATGTTGCCGCCCAGCACGGCGGTCTTGATGTCGAGTTGTACCAGGCCCATGTCATAGAGCAGGTGAATGCCCACCATGCCGACAAGCACCGTGGACAGCATGAATTTGACGATGGTCATATCCAACAGTCGTAAAGCACCGAGTTGGCGATCATAACGGATAACCTCGGCGCGTTGCAGCAGAAAGCCGAACAGGATTCCAGTGATCAATCCGTAGTACAGACTCATCTCCCCTCCCTGCCGTAGATGATCCTCGCAGTGAGCAGGCCCCCGAGAAAGAAGCAGACCAGGGCGATGAATCCGCTCAGGGATAACTGGAGGGTTCCGCTCAGGCCATGCCCACTGGGGCAACCACCCGCCAAACGTGCTCCAAAGATGGCAATAACGCCGCCAATGAAGGCCACCAGGGCGCGCTTGGCCGTGCTCGGGCCAAAACGCTCTTGCCACATATCGGGCACTGCCTGGATCTTGAATCCGCCAATGAATTTGGCCGCAAGGTACGAGCCGATGAAAATTCCAGCCACGAACATCCATTGCCAGTCGATTTTGGGGGCCGTCTTGATGAAATAGTCCATGACTGCCACCCGCTCGGGATCGAATAGTTGCTCGATGAGTCCTGCCGAGCGAACAAAGGTTGTGGATGCCCCAAAGTATTTGCCTGCAATCCAAACCGAAAGAACGACGAGCAGTCCACTGAGTCCGCCACAAAGATAGGGGTTCCAAGGCCTTGGCGATGTAAACTTGTCCATTCGCTATTCCTCCCCAAAAGGAGCCTGAGCCGCTGACTCAGGGTTTTAAGCGTGAAGGGCGCTGTATATGATACTTTTTATGGCTACGTGTTTCCGATAGCATATTGCCGGAGGCATATCCATGCCTGCAGGAAGCGTTTGTGCCCGCTGTAAATATGAAATCGAGTCATGGCTTGTGTCGGGGAAGAGTGAAGGGGCAGAGGGCTCACGCTTTGGCAGGGCGCGGAAATGAGAATGTCGCAAACAGCACCCGGGGCGTTGTGCGAAAGCCCCGAGTGGGGGGTACGGTATCGAGGAAGGGCTGTAGCCCTGCCTCAATACCGTTGGTTACTGCAAATCCGGTGATTGGTCGCTAGCATTTTGGATTATTCAGGGCCAGGCCACCCAGGCTGGTCTCTTTATACTTGCAATGCATGTCGCGTCCGGTCTGATTCATGGTCCAGATGGCCTTGTCCAGATCGATGATCTGGGTTGTGGGATCGCCGAGGGTGGCCATCAGGTAGGCATTGTAGGCTTTCACCGCGCCCATGGCATTGCGTTCGATGCAGGGGATCTGCACGTAACCGCCCACCGGGTCGCAAGTCAGCCCCAAATGGTGTTCCAGAGCGATCTCCGCGGCGTTTTCTGCTACCTGGAAGCGATAGCCCTTGGCGTAGGCCAGCATGGCTGCGGCCATGGCCGAGGCCGTGCCGATCTCACCCTGGCAGCCAACTTCGGCTCCAGCAATGGAGGCGTTGTGCTTGACCAGAAAGCCCACGGCAGCAGCGGTCAGGAAGGCCTCGCGGATGGTCTGGCGATCAGAACCCATATGGTTGTGCAGGGCGTAGAGAATGCTGGGGATGACCCCGGAGGAACCGGACGTGGGCGCGGTGACCACCACGTGTCCTGCCGCATTTTCTTCGGCCGCCGCCATGGCATAGGCATCCAGCAGCATCAGAAAGCGATCGGCACTATGCTCGGATTCCTTGGCTCGGCGCACCAGAGTCGGGGCCTTGCGTGACAGGCCGATGCAGCCCGGCAGCTTGCCTTCGGTGTCGCAGCCCCGGCGCACGGCGTTTTCCATGGATCGGGCAATAAGGTCCAGCTGGTCGTAAATTTCGCGTTCACTGCGTCCGTGCAGGGCTTTCTCGTTCTCCAGAATCAACTGGTGCAGGCGCAAATCCTTGGCCTGAAGCTGAGCCTTGAGCTGGGCCATGGTTTCATAGGGGTGGGGTGGCTGACCCAAATCCGGCTCCTGCCAGCCCTTCCATTGAACGAATCCGCCACCGGTGGAGTAATATTCCATTGTCAGCAGGGGGGTGGAACCGGCCAGCAGCGTGAGCACAAGGGTGTTGTTAAACGGGAAGTCGTGCTCAAGGTTGTCAAAGATCACGGTCTGCGGTCCCAGCATCACTCGGCAATCCTCCACGGGTAGTGGATGGGTGTCTTTGGGGTGCTCCAAGAGGTCATCCAGTAGTTCCTGAGGCACGGATTCGGGCAGATATCCCAGCAATCCCGCAAGAACAGCCTTGTCCGTGCCGTGACCGTCTCCGGTGGCGGACAGGGACCCGAACAATTGCACTGTGAGCTTGCCGGCACGGGTCAGTTCGCTGGGAGGCAGTTCACGGACCCGTGTCAGAAAATCATAGGCCGCTCGCATGGGGCCGATGGTATGCGAACTGGATGGTCCGGGGCCGATGCTGAATAGGTCGAAGACCGATGTTGTGATTGCGTTCATCTCAAAAATTTAGCCTCAAGGTTCGCATAACGCAACAAAATACGACGGGGTGTTTCAAACATCCAGAACCGTTGCATTTCCGATGGTTGGGGCTATAGTGCCGCCATGCCTGTGATAGAAGCATCCTCATACAACCCATCGTATTGGCTGACGGGTGGCCACGTGCAGACACTGTATCCGGTCCTGCGGCGGCCCACTCTCTCCCTTGAGTACACCCGCGAACGTCTGACCTTGCCTGATGGTGACTTCCTTGATCTTGACTGGAGTCTGGCCCCAGGCTCACAGGGACAGCGTGCGGGGGGTGTGGCTCTGGTCATTCACGGCTTGGAGGGCCATTCAAGGCGCAAGTACCTGCAAGGGATGGTCAAGGCTCTGAATGGCGCGGGCTGGGATTGCGTGGCCATGAATCACCGCGGTTGCTCTGGCGAGATGAATCGCCTGGCAAGGTTTTACCACAGTGGTGAGACCGATGACGTGCATAGTGCCCTGACCTATGCCATTGGGGCAGGGCAGTACAACCGTGCTGCGCTGGTTGGGTTCTCCATGGGTGGGAATCAGACGCTTAAATATCTGGGAGAGGACCCGCAGCGTGTGCCTGTCCAGTTGCAGTGTGCTGTTGCCGTGTCGGCCCCGTGTGATCTCGCTGGGTGTGCTCGGGTGCTGGAACAGGGATTCTCGCGGGTCTATCAAGCCTATCTGATGCGCAGCCTGCGCCAAAAGGTGCGCGAGAAGCATGAGATTTTTCCTGATCGCATCCCCGTGGATGGACTGAGTCGGATGACCACTTTCCGGGAATTTGACGATGCCTACACCGCTCCCTGTAATGGTTTCAGGGACGCCGCCGACTACTACGAAAAATGTAGCAGCGCCCGTGTGCTCGAGGGGATCCAGATTCCCGTTTTGACCCTCAGCGCCCAGGATGACCCTTTTTTGTCCGAGGGGTGTTACCCTTATGACATGGCCCGCGGCAGTCAATGGCTGCACCTGGAAACACCGCAGACGGGTGGGCACGTTGGTTTTGCCGTGAATGGCGCAGCCGGACCGTATTATTCCGAACAACGGGCAGTGGAATTTTTGGATCGATTTGCCTGATTATTTGACGGATGATCATTTTTAATGGGTCGTTTCAGGTCGGACTGAAATTGAAAAGCAACGAGCCCCATGCTGGATTACCGGCATGGGGCTCGTTGCTGCTTCCCTAGGGGAAGAGTCTGTACTATTTCTTTTTGGGTTTTTTCCCGTTGCCGTTGGTGGGAATCAGTCCTGCATCATTCATCTGCAGGAACAGTTCACGGCTGATCCAGGCGTCGGTGGCGGCGTAGCGAATTTGGGCCTTGGTCAGGCTCTTGTTCGCCCAGTTGGTACAGCGCGCAGCCTTGGAGATACGGATACCCAGGAATTTTGCGGCAAGGTTGCGCAGGCCATGGGTCTCCAGCTTGTGCTCCAGGGCGATGGCGCCCAGGTCCAGGAACCCAGCGTCCTTGAAGGGTTCCAGCTTTTGCAGATCCTTGACGTCATCACGCACGGCAACGCCGGACTTGATGACCTTCTTGTCCTCGAAGATGGCTCTGAGGGCTTCGGGGAAAGGGGTCTTGGAGAGCTGAAAGATGTAAACCTTTGAGCTGGTGGCGATCTGAATGAGGGAAGGCAGGAAGTACATGCCTTTCTTGAAGGCGGGGCGGGACTCGGTATCGAATCCCAAGAGCGGTTCGTCCGCGATTTCGTTTACGGCGTACTCGGCGTCTTCCTCATTGGTCACGAGCATGATGTCGCCCTCATAGCCTTGGAGGGGGAGCTCGTTGATCTCGTCCTTACTGATTTTTCTGCGATATTGTTCGATGTCGATCATGGTGATTGTGCTCAGCGCGTTGAGTCCCGGATGATTTCGCGCGGTGTTCGTAAAAATGAGTATACACTGAAGGGCTGCCTTTTCCAAGGTCGCAACCCAAGGGGTCATTGTTCGTTTGTTGTCTGAAGCGGAAGTCCTTGCTCCTGCTCCTTTTTGACCAGGAAATCAATTTTGTCGGATGCGGGGCGTTGCTTGACCGCGTACTCGATGCGGCTGGCCACGCTCCGATCTTCAAACCGGGCGCTGGCAGCCAGGACAACCGGTGTGCGGGAACGGGTGTATTTGGCGCCTGTTCCCGCGTTGTGCTCACGGAGTCTGCGTTCGATGTCCGTGGTTATGCCGCAGTACAGTGTGTCGTCCGCACAGCGGAGCAGATACACGGTCCAGGGATGATCAGAAGCGGCCATGACAACGGCTACAGACGGCCTTCCTCCACTCCGTGACAGGCCACAAAACGACCGGTCTCGGGCTCAATCAACTTGGGAATTTCGTGCCGGCAGCGATCCTGGGCATGTGGGCAACGGCCGTGGAAGACGCAGCCCGGAGGCAGGTTGATGGGCGTGGGTACATCCCCGGAAAGTTTGACGTGGCTGCCCTGCTTGGTGACACCCAACTGCGGGATGGCCGACAGCAGAGCCTGTGTATAGGGGTGCATCGGAGAACTGAAGAGTTCCTTCTTGGTTGTCAACTCGCACAGGGTGCCCAGATACATGACCGCCACACGGGTGGCGATGTGCTCCACCACCGACAGGTCATGGCTGATGAACAGGTAGGTCAGGCCGCGCTGGTCCTGGGCGTCCATGAGCAGGTTCAGGATCTGGGCCTGGATGGAAACGTCCAGAGCGGCAATGGGCTCGTCCGCGGCAATGAACTGCGGGTCCACCATCAACGCGCGGGCGATGCTGATGCGCTGGCGTTGACCGCCGGAAAATTCGTGGGGATAGTTGTCTGCCCAGCCGGGACGAACACCCACTTGGGTCATGACTTCAGCGACCTTGTCGTGCACATCCCCGTTGGAGATGCCGGGGACATGGAAGCGCAGGGGCTCCTCCAGAATCTGGCGCACGGTCATGCGCGGGTTCAGGGAGGCATAGGGGTCCTGAAAGACCATCTGCATCTTGGTGCGGTAGGGCATCATGGCCTTGGGCGACAACTGATCGATGCGATGCCCTTCGTAGTGCACTGCTCCGGAAGTGGGGGGGTACAGCCCCATCACGGTACGGGCAAGGGTCGACTTGCCACAACCGGATTCACCGACCACAGCCAGGGTCTCGCCGGGCAGGATGCCGAGGGTGACATCGTTGACGGCTTTGACCACGGTCTGTTTACGGGTCACGCGTCCGCCCTGGAGGCGTAACTGCTCCAGAAATCCGCCGGAAATATCAAAATGCTTAACGAGATTATCAATCTCAAGCAGGCATTTGGGTGTTTGGGGTTCAACTTTCATGATCAGTCTCCTACACGCAGTGGCAAGCCACGAGGCTGCCGCTTTCCCGAGAGGTTAGCGCGGGCATCTCCTCGGAGCAGATGGTGCACTTCTTGGTGCAGCGGGGGTTGAAAGCGCAGCCGGAAGGCATGTTGTACAGGCTGGGCATGATTCCGGGGATCTGTTCCAGACGAGCCCCCTTGGCGCCAGCTTGCGGCAGGGCCTTGATCAGTCCCTGTGTGTAGGGGTGCAGGGGGTTGGTGACGATCTCCTGGGTCAGCCCCATCTCGATGATGCGGCCAGCGTACATGACGGCGATCTTCTGGGTCACCTGCGAGACAACGGCCAAGTCATGGGTGATCAGGATCAGTCCCATGTTGTCCTTCTCACACAGCTCCAGCAACAGATCCATGATCTCGGCCTGGATGGTCACGTCCAGAGCCGTGGTGGGCTCGTCGGCGACGATCAGGCTGGGATCGGTCAGCAGCGCAATGGCGATGACGATGCGCTGGCGCATACCTCCGGAAAACTCGTGTGGATACTGCTTGAGGCGTTTTTCCGGCGAGGGGATGTAGACCTTGTGCAACTTCTCCAGCGCGATTTTTTCGGCATCGGCCTTGGATATGTTGCGGTGTGCCTGCAGGGTCTCGACCATCTGAGTGCCGATGGTCAGAACCGGGTTCAGGGTCATCATGGGGTCCTGGAAGATCATGCTGATCCGATTGCCGCGGATCTTGCGCATTTCATCTTCCTTCAGGGCTGAGATGTCCTGGCCCTCGAGGATGACCTTGCCGGTGTCGATGAATCCGGGCTTGCTGATCAGGTTCAGGATGGCAAAGCCGGTCACGGATTTGCCAGCCCCGGATTCGCCCACCAGGCCGAGGCGTTCGCCGCGGTTCAGGGTGAAGCTGACATTGTTCACCGCAGGGAGAGTGCCTTTTCTCATGGCAAACTTCACGGTGAGGTCCTGGACGTCGAGGAGCTTGTCCCCGTTATGCTGTTCGGGCTGTATTTTCACGGCTCTAGTTCTTGTAGAGTTTGGGGTTCAAGAAGTCCCGCATCCAGTCGCCGAGCAGGTTGATGGCCAGAATCAGGCCGACCAGCACGATACCGGGGAACAGGGTGATCCACCACGAGCCGCTGAAAATGTATTCGAAGCCGGACTTGATGAGCGAGCCGAGGGACGGTTGGGTCACTGGCATGCCCAGTCCGATGAAGGACAGGGCGGCTTCGCTCATGATGGCATTGGCCACCTGTACGGTGGAGATGACCAGAACCGGCGTCATGGTGTTGGGCAGGATATGGCGCCACATGATGCGCCAGGCGGGCAACCCGATGACCCGGGCGGCTTCAACGTATTCCTTCTTCTTTTCAGCCAGGACCGAGGCGCGCACGGTTCGTGCGTACTGTGGCCATTCGGCTAGTCCGATGACGATGATCAGGAATGGGACTGCTATTTCCTCGTATTTGCCCACTCCGAAGGCCGTTTGGAAGATGGCTCCCAGAAAGATCGCGACCATGTATGTCGAGAATGAGAGCTGGACATCGGCCACTCGCATCAGCAGTGAATCCAGCCGTCCTCCGGAATAGCCGGAGATCAGACCGATGCTGATGCCCAAAAAGGCCTGCAAGGCGACGGCTCCCAGACCAATGAGTACCGAGACGCGGGTTCCGTAGAGGATGGTGGACAGCATGTCACGGCCCTGGGCATCGGTGCCCAAGGGGAATTTGGCGTCGCCGCCGGGGCTCCACATGGGGGCCATTTCGGCGTCCATGACATCGATTTGTGCAGCGTCATAGGGATTGGTCGGTGCCGTCAGTGGCGCAGAAAAACCGGCGATCAGGAAAAAGACCAGCACGATGAAGCTGCCAATGGCGACCGGGTCGCGCAGGAAACTGTAAATGAAGAATGAATCCTTGAATTGTCTGAGTCTGCCCATGCTACTTCCTCCCTGCCACGCGGACGGTGGGGTTCACCATGCCGTAGATGATGTCCACCAGAGTGTTCACGAAGACGAAGATAGCGCCCACGAAGACGAGATAGGCCACGAGCAGCGACGAGTCGGCGCGTTCCACGGCCTCCAGGAAGATGAAGCCCATGCCCTGCCATTGGAAGACTGTCTCGGTGAGAACGGTGAAGGCAATCATGGTTCCCAACTGCACACCACCTACGGTGATGACCGGCAACAGCGTGTTCTTGAAACCGTGTACCAGCAGTATCCGCCACGGGGCCAGGCCTTTGGCGCGGGCAAACTTCATGTATTCGGCTTCCAGAACTTCCTTCATCTCGGCGCGTACCAGACGGATGAACAATGGGAGCATGACCGATGACAGGGAGATTCCGGGCAGGATCAGGTGGCGTAGGCCGTCCTTGGTGAACAGTCCGGAGTCCCATGGGCCCCAGACGTTGACGGTCTCTCCCCGCCCGTATGAGGGCAGCCAGCCGAGTTGAACCGCAAAAATATAGATCAGCATGATGGCCGTCAAAAAGACCGGGATGGAGACACCGACCACACTGCCTCCCATGAGGAAACGTGAGAGGACCGTGTTTGGTTTGACGGCGGCATAAATGCCAACGGGTATGGAAATGAGGATGATCATGATCGAGGAGACAAGGACCAGCTCAAGGGTCGCCGGTGCTTTCTTGATGATGACTTCCATGGCGGGCTTCTTGAAGAAGAAGGATTGGCCCACATCGCCGTGGGCGGCATTCTTCACAAAACGTACCCACTGGGTGAGCAGGGGATCGTTCAGGCCCAGATCGTCGGCGATCCTGTTGCGTTCCTCAACGGAGACCGAGATGCCGACCAGATCACGGACGGGGTCACCAACGGCTTTCTTGATGGCAAAGCCGATCATGCTGATGACCAGCATGACGATCAACGCCTGGGCGATGCGACGGACAATAAAAGCGAACATGGTTGATTTCGTTGGTTGGGGTTAGCAGGCCATTCAAAAACAGCCACCTGCATTGTTGCTGCGAAAAATTCAAACTCTCACGCATTGCTCATACGCCACGATCTTGAATTTCTCTTGCGCCGTTCTGTTTTTCTTCATCCGTAGGAGTCGAGGCTCGTCAACGGCTGAGGATTACAGTTCACAATTCTTGAAGGGTCTGCATGAGCAATCGCCAACCCGAGGGGTTGACCCGAGGCTTCAATACGGCCCGCAATCCCAGTTTGGGCTTGCGGGCCGTGGAAAACCTCCGGAGGAGAGGGGACTACACCCTCACAGGCTGAATGACAACCCCCTCTCCATCTTACCGGAAGACTTGAATCATTAGTCCATCTTCAGGTTCCCGAAGTACGGGAAGTTCATGACGTTGACGATTTCGTCAGCGTTCTTGACCTGGGGAGAAACGGCCCAGGACAGGTACTGCCAATGCAGGGGAATGAAGGCGGCATCGTCGTAGAGGATGCGCTCAACCTGCTGCAGCATGGCGGTACGCTTGGCAACGTCGGTTTCGGCGTTGGAGTCGGCAATCAGCTTGTCGACTTCGGGGTTGCAGTAGTTGCCGCTGTTGTACTGGCCAAGGCCGGTGTCGGCGTTGAAGCACATCAGCAGGTACTCGGTGTAGTTGGCGGAGTCTTCGGTGTCAGGGTGCCAGCCGATCATCTGGATGTCAGCGGCGCGGGCATCGAACTCATCCCAGTACTGAGCCTTGGGCATGGTCTTCAGTTCGACCTTGATGCCGATCTTGGCGACCATGGAGGCGAAGGCCTGGGCAATCTTTTCGTCGTTCACGTAACGGTTGTTGGGAGCGATCATGGTGCAGGTGAAGCCGTTTTCGTAGCCGGCTTCCTTCATCAGCTGCTTGGCTTTTTCCAGGTCGAAGCGGGGCTTCAACTCGGCAACGTAGCCCAAGTAGCCTTCGGGAGCCTGCTGGGCGGCGGCCATGGCCTTACCCTTCATGATCTTCTCAACGATACCTTCGTTGTTCACGGCGTAGGCGATGGCCTGACGGACCTTTTTGTTGGCCAGTTCAGGACGGCGCTTCTGGTTCAGCTGCATGGTGATGATGCGCGAACCGGCCATGGTGATCAGGTTGACATTGGGGTCCTTCTCCAGGCGGTCGTAGTCCTGCGGAGGAACGGGCATGATGAAGTCCACGTCACCGGAAAGCATGGCTGCCACGCGGGTGGCGTCTTCCTTGATCGGGGTCAGGATGATCTTGTCGACGTTACCTGCCTCGGTATCCCAGTATTCGGCGAACTTGGTGAATTCCATGCGAACGCCCTGCTCGCGATGGGTGACCTTGTATTTGCCGGTGCCGGACTCGTGAGTCAGAGCGTAGGAGGGGCCAACCTTGACGATGGCGTCCTTGGGATTACCGGCTTCATCGGTACCGGTGTAGAACACGCTGTCCATGGGGAAGATGTAGGTGGCCATGTTCAGCAGCAGCGGATAGGGCACCTTGGTCTTCAGCTCGACGGTGAAATCGTCGATGGCAGTGGCGGATTCAAAGATTTCGAACAGACCCTTGAAGTCAGGGCTGATCTTCAGGCGGTTCACGGTCCAGACAACGTCCTTGGCAGTGAAAGCATTGCCAGAGTGGAACTTGACGCCCTGACGCAGGGTAAAGCGGACGGTCAGGGGATCAGTGCGCTCCCACTTGGTGGCCAGACGGGGCTCGAACTGCATGTCCTTGGTCCAGCGGACCAGGGGATCAAACACCATGTGCGAGTACTGCAGCATGCCGCCGGACAGCTGGACATGAGGGTCCAGGGATACGGGGTCGGCATCCATGGCCAGGCGCAGGACACCCTTTTCTGCGGAAACCTTGGCTGCCGCGGCAGGTTTGGCCTCTTTCTTTTCCACTTTTTCTTCTTTCTGCTCGCCGCAACCGGCCATCAGAGCGATGGACAGGATGAGCGCGATCAGCAATGCAAAACGTTTCATCAAACACCTCCGGATAAAGTTGAATCAGCATTTAACACCGGCATCAGTTATGATGCACGGCGTGTGAGCTCACAGGGGTTGCCCCTTGCCCGTTATACGGGCATAAATGAAGTCATATTTCCAGAAAAAACAAAAGAAATACTCAATGATCCCGGAATTCCAACCCTTTTGCCACCCCCTGCGAAAGGCACCTGTTGGTTTCCCGGGGACGGGATCTGGACGATCCTTACCGATTCTGACGATTTGGTTACAAGGAATGAACAAAAAGAACAAGCTTATACACAATAATCCATTATCTGTTGATGGTTGTTGTGGCCGTGAGGAGGTCTTGTCGTGAAAACCAGTCTGGTTCAGAGCGCAGGGAATGTCGTTCTTGTCAGTTTGTCCGGTCGTATGGATTCGGCAGGGGTGCAGGCTGCATCTGATGAATTCAAGGGTCTAGTCACCTCTGCGGGCAGGAATACGGTGATTGATATGTCCGGGGTGGAATTCATGGCATCTGTGGGCATGCGTCTTTTCATCGAGGCTCAGAAGAATCTTGACGAAAAGGGAGCGAAGCTGGTTCTGGCCGCTGCCCGGCCCTTGGTGGAAGAGGGACTGCGTATCGCCGGTATCGACAAGATGGTGACAACGACTTCAGACGTGCCAGCGGCCATGGCCCTGTTTGATTAAGGCCGCCCGGCCCGGAGAGAAAGATGTCAGAAGCAGCCCTGTCGCTCAAGATGGATCGGGATTGGCAGACACTGGCAGACTGCGTCGAGCAGGTCAGGGGCTTTACGAGTGCCTATGACCTTGGTGAGCGGGCGAGATATGTACTGGAGTTGGTGCTGGAGGAAATCCTGTCCAACGCGGTGCGCCATGTGCCTGCGGGCGAGCGTCGAGGAGTGGGGGTGACGGTGACCGTTTGCGGACGGGGAGTCAGTGTGATGTTCGAGGACCGGGGTGTTCCCTTTGATCCGACGTTCGAGGCTGAGCAGCGGGAAGGCCTGAGCGGTGACGAGCACGGGGGGTTTGGCCTGCACCTGGTGCGTAATTTTGTGGATGCCTGGGAGTATTCGCGCCAGGATGGGCAGAATACGTTGACCGTCGAGATTGAGGGGGGAAGCTGACGCGTCTTTACGAGTGCTGAGACAGCAGAGCCCGGGCGTCGACCTCGTCCATGGGCCGGCCCAGGTGGAATCCCTGCACCATGTTGCAGCCTAATTGCCTGACCTGTTCCAGTTGAGCTTCATTTTCCACCCCTTCTGCGACGACTTCAAGCTCCAGCGCCTGGGCCAGGACCACGATGGCCTTGACGATTTCCTTGTTTTCCTCGGTCTCGAGCAGATCCACAATGAATGAATGGTCGATCTTCAGGGAATCCATGGGCAGTCGCGACAGATGCGACAGGGAAGAGTAGCCGGTGCCAAAGTCATCAATGGCCAGCTGCACCCCCAGAACTTTCAATCGCTCCAGAATCATCTGCGAAGCGTCCGGCGATTCCATGACAGCGGTTTCCGTGAGTTCCAGCTTCAGGCGATGAGGTGGAAGATTCGTCTGGTGCAATGTCCGGCGCACCATGGCCAGCAGGTTGGTGTGCGAGGCCTGTTTGGCGGACAGGTTGACCGAGATGGTCAACCCCTCGTTGGAGCCGGGGAGCGTGAGCCATTCGGCCATGGTGGCGCAGGCCTGTTTGAGGACCCATTGCCCGATGGGGATGATGATGCCTGTCTCTTCGGCTACGGGGATGAATTCCGCAGGGGATATCGGACCGCGTTCGGGGTGATGCCAACGGATCAAGGCCTCGAATCCGCTCAGGGCTCTGGTTTGGGCGTCGAAAATCGGTTGATACTGGAGTTTGAATTCTCTGGCAGCCAGTGCCCGCTCGAGGTCGTGTTCCAGGGCCATGGCCGCCATGGCGGCAAGGTGCATGGTGCGGTTGAAGACCCGGAACAACCCCTTGCCCTGCTGCTTGGCCTGGTACATGGCGATATCCGAGTCCCGCAGCAGTTCTTCGGAGCTGGCGTAGTCCTCGGTTTTGATGACGATGCCGACACTGGCTGTGGTGCGTAGCTCGTGATCTCCCACCATGATGGAGGCGGAGACAGACTCCTGAATGCGGCGCACGATGTGAACGACCTGCTGTGGTTTGTCGAATTCCTCCAGTAGAATGGCGAATTCATCGCCTCCCAGACGAGCCAGGGTGTCCACTGAACGCAGTACGGGGGCGATGCGTCGGGCCGTTTCCTTGAGGACCTCGTCACCGGTCAGGTGCCCGTGGCTGTCGTTGATGATCTTGAATCGATCCAGATCCATCATGACCACGGCAAAGCGGTAGTCCGTGCGGCGTTCGGAGCGCCGAATGGCTCGTCCCAGGCGCTCCATGAACAGGGCTCTGTTGGGCAGGCTCGTCAGGTCGTCATGTAGGGCCTGGTGAGTGAGCTGCTCCTCATTCATATTGCGTTCGATGCCCAGAGCCACCTGTTCGGAGACTGAAGACAACAGGCGCAGATCTTTTTCGCTGTAGCGGTTGGGGTCCTCATAATCATTGACCGCCATCACGCCGATGACCTTGTCCTTGATGATCAGAGGGACGCCCATCCAGACTTCTGCGGGGGCTCCCATGACGCCGAATTTCAACTGCTGCTCACGGTTCATGATCAGGGGTTTGGCCTGGTTGAAAACCGCCAGGGTCAGGCTTTTCCCCTTCAGGGAACTGATGGCGACGGGCTCCCAGGGGATGCCGTGTTCCTGGTCCTTGGCGTAAACGAAGTCGATCAGGTCGCGTTCCGTGTCCACAAGGGCAATATAAAAGGTTTCGGCTCCGATGTGTTCAATGAGAATGGCGTGCACCGCGGCATAGAGTGTTTTCAGATCTCGTGTGGTGGTGACCGCACTGGACATGGCCAACATGATGGCGGAGACGGTTTCGTTTTCCTTGCGGGTGTTGATGTCTGAGATGGCACCCAGAATTCGCGTGGTTTGACCGTCGTCATCCACGACGCCGGTACCTCTGTCCAGGACCCAGTGATAACTGCCATCCCTGCGGCGGACACGATATTCCACGGCAAAGGAGTCCTCGCGACCTTCGATGACGGCTTCCTCGGCACTGTTGATTTGTTCCACGTCGTCGTGATGCACGTGGGATTGCCAGTGACCGGGAATGCTCTCGAATTCCTCGTCACTATACCCGAGAATCTGCTTGCAGCGCGGGGACAGATAGATGCTGCTCGTTTCCAGATTCCAGTCCCAGATGCCGTCGTTGGCCCCCTGCACGGCCAGAGCGTAGCGCTCCTCGCTTTCGCGGATTTGCTGCTCTGCAACCTTGCGGTGCGTAATATCGCGGATGGACTCGATACCACCCACGACATTGCCGTTATTGTCCAGAAGTTGGGAAGCCGTGGCCCAGACGTGAGCGCCTTTGCCTGCATACGCGTTGGGGACGAATGTCTCGGCGTAAATGGCGTGGCCGTCACGTGTGACGGAATGATACCGGCCGATCAGCTCGGTGTAGTCTTTACCCACCAGGTCAATCAGGCCGGGGCGCCGTTCTCCGTAAAAAGGGACCGCGTATTCAAAATTGCCTTTACCAAGCATGTTTTTGGCCTTGAAGCCGGTCATGGCGGCAATGGCCCGGTTCCAGGCAATAACCCGACCTTCATGGTCAATGACGAACGTCGGGTCCGGCAGGAATTCGACTATGTCCAGAAGCCGTCGGTGGCTGGCCTGGATGTCTGGCTGCACTGCCTTGCGGTAGGTGAGGAAACTCATGCCTGCAAGGCACAGCAGCAAAAGGGCTCCGATGATATGACGCTCATGGCGAATGGCAGTCATGGAGGCATTGACTTCGGTGTCCGGGGCGGACAGGGCGATGATGATGGATTGGTCGCCAAAGTGGGCAGTTCGCCAAGCGACAAGCTTGCGGGTGGGTGGACCATCTTGGCGCAGGATGTAGGAATAACTTCCGGTTCCGGAAGGCTCGGAGAGCATGCGCGTATCTATTTCCAGGACTTCGGGGTGACTGGCGTGGAGCCCGTCAAAGACGTTTCGCCCGATGAGTTGCGCCTCATGGTCGAACAGAACCTGCCCTGTGCTGCCAAGGATGAAGGCGGCTCCATGCTGGCCAGAGCGCAATGGGGCGATGTGTGTTCTGATGACGGTGCCCAGATCGACGATGCCGGTGAGAATCCCTCTGAATTTGCCATCAACCAGGACGGGGTAGAAAAGCCCCATGGCCTGGATATCCCGGGATGCATGAAGCGGAGGGACAAGGGGCAGGGCGCGGCCATCTGAAAAGGTGGACCAATACTTTTCGGACCAGTCGAGAAGGAGCCGGGTCGCTTTTCCTCCTGCAGCCTTGCCGCCCGATTGGGCGACAATGGAATCCGGGGCATCAAGATAGGCCAGGGTAAGCAGGGTTGGGATGTTGACAGTGGTGGTGTCCAGCAGGGTCTGGATGGAGGAGACGTCTCGCAGCCCGCGTTCAAGCTCGGGAAAAGAATACTGGGTGTAGATTTCCAGCGCGGAAAAAACCTCGTTCATGCGCGAGTGCATGGCCTGAGCGGCCAGCTGTACCTGAAGGGATTGCTGCTCGTTGAAGATGGCCTCATGGCGGATGACGGCCCGACGGTCGGTCCAGAGATTGAGCGTCCAGAAGATCAGGAACAGCAGTAGCAGCCCCACGCCATGGAGCAGGAGATAGTGGCGTTGTGTGGTCGGTTTAAAGGGGGAGACAGGGCGTGGCATAGATGCTGACTATAACGATCGGCTTTGGAATAGACAAGGTGGAAGACAGGGGGCGAAAAATCAGGCCCGCAACCGGAGCTGCAGGCCTGAAAAAATGGAGTCTTTCGCCGTTATTGATTCTGTTTCGCCAGGTCCATGAAGGTGGCGCCACAGTATGCGGCCAGATTGAAGGAGGCATAGTTGTTGACCGGGTCTTCGGCATAGCGGAATCCGAGTTTGGATTCGGGCTGGTACTGAGCCACGGTCTCATTGGAGCAACTGAAGTGTGGACACTGGTTGTTGTTGCAGACCAGGATGATACCCCATCCGGTCTCCGGTGGTCCTTCCCAGGGCAGCAGAATTTCTCCGCAGTGGGGGCATTTGCGATCGGTTGCAATATCCATAGTGAATCTCCTTGCTCATTCGAAAGAGCTTATATGTCTTTGTCGTTGCCAACGTGCAGCAACTAAGGCCGGATTGATGTTTTGTCCAGTGCCGCGCGATGGAGATGAATTATTTTTTTGCCATGGGGATCAGTTCGCGGTCCCAGGTGATGCCTTGGCGCAAGGCCTTGGCCGGTGCCCCTGCAGCCAGGCTTCCTGAGGGGATGTTCCCGGTCACAACGGCTCTGGCTCCGATCACGCAGTCTGCTCCGATGGTTGCCCCTTTGAGAAGCATGGCCTCCAGCCCCAGCCAGACATGATCCCC